>NZ_CP041241.1:1611395-1933675 GCF_013488225.1 Sinorhizobium mexicanum
ACGAACCGGGTATATTGCGTCATGAGGCCATCGTTGAGACCCAGACGTTCGCGCAGATCATCGCGATCGGCCTGCGTCATCTGCTCGTTGGCCATCATCTCGACGGGGTCGCCCGCCAGCCGGAAAATCAGAAAGGCCAGCAAAGCGACGGCCAACATCACCATGACGGCATTTGCCAGACGCTTTATGATAAAAACCAGCATAGGAATTCCTCGATAACAGGACGCTTCGGGCAATCCTCCCGAAGCGTCCTGATTGAACTATTCGGCAAAGTGCGTCAGCCAGTGGCGCGGCTTGTTGTCCGGCAGCTGCACGACCTTATCGATCTCGTTCGACATGACCCAGGCCATCGGCTGCTGGTGCAAGGGCAGCATCACGATCTCGTCCTTCACCATTCGCAGCGCCTTCGTTTGCAGCGCCAGCCGCTTGGTGCGGTCCATTTCGGTCGATGCCTGCACGATCAGCTTGTCGATATCCGGATAGCTCCAGCCGCCCCAGTTGAAGACGCCGGCATTGGCCGTCTTGGTCTCGATCATCTGGAGAAGGATCGAATAGCTGTCGAGCATCGGTTCCGTAGCCCAGCCGATGAGATAGACGTCGGCCTTGCCGCCCGTACGTTTCGGCGCCTGTGCTGCGGTGGGCGCAATGTCGAGCTGCGGCTTGAAGCCTGCGCGGCTCAGCATGTTCACCAGCCCCTGGCACAGCTCCTCTTCGTTCACATAGGCGTCGGTCGTGCAGACCAGCGTGAACGGATAGTCCGAAGCCCCTGCCTCGGCCAGAAGCTTTTTCGACAGGGCCGGATCGTAACCCAGCGTGGTGTCCAGCTCGGGCACGTAACCCGGAATTTCCGGCGCGACCACCGCGCCCGCCGTGCGCGACTTGCCGCGCATGAGGCGCTTCTGGATCAGGTCCCGGTCGAGCGCATGGGCGAAAGCCTGGCGCACGCGCAGATCGTTGAACTTGTTCTCCGAACCGTTGGCGAGTTGCTGCTTGCGGTTGAAGCCGATCATCACGGTACGCAGATCGGTGCGTTCCATGACCTTCAGATCAGGCTGCGCCAGCAGCCGCGGCAGATCCTGCGACGGCGCGTTTTCCGTGAAATTGATTTCGCCGGAAAGGAGCGCGGCCACGCGCGTAGCCGCCGAGGTGATCGGCGTGAACTCGATACGCTCGATGTTGGAGTTCGAGGTCTTGTCCCACCACACCGGGTTTTTCACGAGGATCGTCTTGGAATCCGGCACTCGGCTTTCCAGCTTGAACGGGCCGGTGCCGTTGGTGTGGTAGGTGGCGTAGCCTTCGATCTTCGCGCCGACATCGGTCGGCTTGTCCGAATTGTTGGTCTTCAGCCAGCCCGCATCGAATACGTGGATGTTGGTGAGGTCGTTGAGAAGCAGCGGATACGGCCCGCTCAGCTCGATATCGACGGTATGGTCGTCCACCTTCGTGGAGGACTTGTAGGCCGGCAGGTTGCCGCGCAGCGGCGAAACCGGATCGCTGACGCGCTTCAGGGACGCGAGCACGTCGTCGGCATTGAAATCCGCGCCATCATGGAATCTCACACCCTTGCGCAAGTGAAATCGCCAGACCGTCTCGGAAACATTTTCCCAGGATTCGGCAAGGGCCGGTTCGATCTTCAGATCGGCGTCGTAGCGCACCAACCCTTCATAGACGTGATTGAGAAAGGACAGCGTATAGCTGTCGCCATAGGAATAGGGATCAAGCGAGTAGATATCGCGCGCCGCGCCCCATTTCAGTGTTTCGGCATGGCTGGACAAGGTAAGGCCCGCCAGCATCGTGGCCGCGAGGCCAAGTTTCTTCAACATGCGTTTGCTCCTCTTCTGGAAATTTGCGCCTCCTTTTCGGAGGTCTGTTGTCATGCATCGCCGCATCCGTCGCCGATGCGGCATTCTCAAGTGCCTGCGCCGGATGTGCGCGCACCCGGTTGGGTGTGATTTGTCTCCCCGCACATGGCCTGCCTCCCGGGTCACGTGCGGGTAGTATGGCGATCGGCAAAAAGTTGTCAACGTGATTGTAGACAATATTTGTCAATCGGCGACGCCATATATGTCGACAAAAGTACTATAAAAGCTGGGTTCCCACTCGACCATTCATACCGGATAGCTCGGCGAGACGATTTTCCTGACAGGAGGATGCTGCCAACTGCTATCCGGATATTTGGCGATCAGGCCGGCATATCGCGCCAGGCGAGCGCCCATTGTGCGCTTATCAGGGTTCGCTCTCGGGCTGCTGACTCGGAACAGCTGGCCGGAAGATCAGACTTCATGGAATTTCGGTGCCGCTGCATATCAAAAGAGCGTCTCACCGGGGGTGAAACGCTCTCATTGCTGCGGGCTGGTGAAGGTCAGGCCTTACTCGGCCATTTGCGTGTGCCAGTGGCGGGGCTTGTTGTCGGCACGGAAATCCACGTTCTCGACGCTATCCAGCATGGCCCAGGCGATCGGCTGCTGGTGAAGCGGGATCAGGATCGCCTTGTCCTTGGCGATTTTCAGTGCCCGTTCTTCCAGCGCGAGACGCTTGGCGGTATCAGGTTCCTGTGCCGCCTTCTTCACGAGATCGTCGAGCTCCGGATAGGACCAGCCGCCGTAGTTGGACACGCCCGTCGAACCGCCGCGCGTGGAGAGAACCTGAGAGAGCAGCGAATAGGCATCGAGTGTCGGCTCGTTGGCCCAGCTCAGATTGAACATGTCGGCCTTGCCATTGGTGCGCTTCGGCTGCTGCACGGCGCGGGGGCCCATGTCGATGGTGGGCTGGAAGCCGGCACGCTTCAGCATGTTGGCGATGCCCGAACAGAAGTCTTCCTCGTTGATGCTCTCGTCGTTCATGCATAGATAGGTGAAGGCGAGATCCTTTTGCCCGGCGTCTTCGAGCAGCTTCAGGGCAAGCTCGGAACCGACAGGCTGATAAGTGTCGAGCGACTTCGCGTAGCCGGCGATTTCCGGTGCGATGAGCGAGCCGGAGGGCCGCGCCAGACCGCGCATGATCTTCTTGTTGATGAGATCGCGATCGATGCTTGCATCCACAGCCTGGCGCACGCGAACGTCCAGGAACGGGTTCGGGCGCCCGTCTTCAAGCTTCTCCTTGCCGTTGAAGCCGATGAAGACCGTGCGCAGCTCCGTGCGCTTGCTTACCTTGATGCCCGGCGAGGATTCCAGACGGGGAAGATCCTGAATGGGTGCGGAATCGAGCAGATCGATTTCGCTGGAAAGAAGCGCGGCAACACGCGTAGCCGCCGACGAGATCGGAATATATTCGATCCGGTCCAGATTGTGCTTCTTCTGATCCCACCATTGATCGTTGACGACCAGAACGGTCTTGCTGTCCGGAACGCGGCTTTCAAGCTTGAACGGGCCTGTGCCGTTCGTGTTGTGCGTAGCATAGTTCTCGGTTTTGGACGCAATATCGGTCGGCTTTTCTGCGTTGTTGTCCTTCAGCCATTTCGCGCTGAACATGAAAATATTGGTCATGTCGTTCAGGAACAGCGCGGTCGGCGCCGAAACCTCGATATCAACGGTGAAATCATCGACCTTCTTGACGCCGACATAGAGCGGAATGTTGCCGCGTAGGGGCGAAGTCGGGTCCGAAACGCGGTTCATCGAGGCGACCACATCGTCGGCAGTGAAATCTGCGCCGTTGTGGAACTTCACGCCTTTGCGCAGCGTGAAACGCCAGTGTTTGTTGTCGACCAGCTTCCACTCGGTGGCGAGCGCCGGCTCGATCTCGAAGTTCGGGCCATAACGGATCAGGCCCTCATAGATGTGGTTCAGGAACGCCAGATTGGATGTCGAGGGAACGGAATCCGGATCGAGTGAATAGATATCTGCCCGGCTGCCCCAGCGCAGCGTGGCGGCACTTGCCGAAGTGGCCAGCACCGGTGCGGCAATCGTCGCTGCGGTCAGCGCGGATATGAGAAACCTGTTTAAACGCGACATGCTCTTCCCCTGATGATGACGATAGGCTCGTTGGTCTGAATTTTTTGGGCAGTATCGTAACCCGCCGTGATATTGTCAATGATATTGTTGACAATTATCGTTCAGAACATCAACAGTCTGAAACAAGACCGCGCTCCACAAACCGCGCATCGAATACTGCCAACAAGAAATATGAAGGGGTTATGAAATGGATGGGCTGCTCTTGCTTCACGGGACGATCGTCACCGTCGACGAGACACGGCGGATCATCGACGATGGTGCGCTGGCGATCGAGAACGACAGGATTGTCGACATCGGCACATCACAGGCGCTGGCTCCTCGTCATGCCGGAAAGAAAGTAATCGACTGCCGAGGCAAGATGGTCATTCCCGGGCTGATCGATGCCCATGGACATGCCGGCCATGCACTGATCCGCAGCATTGGCGCCGACACCAATTCGCTCTGGATGCGCATCGTGACGCCGGCCTACTATCACTATGTCACCCGCGATTACTGGTATGCGGATGGCCTCGTCTCCGGCCTGGAAAGACTTCGCGCGGGCGTAACCACCTCGGCCAGCATAATCACGTCGATGCCGCGCAGCGACGATCCGGTCTTTGCGATCAATCATGCTCGTGCCTATTCGGGACTGGGTCTTCGCGAGATAATCTGCGTCGGCTCCGCGGGCCTGCCCTGGCCGCAATCGGTTACGCGGTGGGAAAGCGGCAAGCCGGAGCGGCGCAGCGTTTCCTTCGAGGAGATGATCGAGGGCGCCGAAGCCATCATCGAAAGCCTGAACGGAACGGCCGACGGGCGCATCAAGGTCTTTTTGACGCCATTCACCATCGTGCCCTCGGTCGAACCGTCGAATGCCTCAACGCCGGATCTTGCCGTCAATCTCACGGAAAACGACCGGATGCAGGCGCGGCGCATCCGCGAAACTGCGCGCAAATGGGGCGTGCGCATTCATTCCGATGCCTTCGCCGGACAGATACGCATGGCGTGGCAGGACAAGGAAAATGCGTTGCTTGGCCCCGATGTGCACTTGCAGCATTGCTGGGGTATTTCCCACGAAGAGATCGACATTCTGGCCGAAACCGGCACCCATGTGACCCACGCGCCACCCGGACGCCACACCCCGATCATGCAGATGATGGCTCGGGGCGTGCCGGTCGCGATCACCTCGGACGGCGCGGCTCCGAGCCGTCATTTCGATATGCTCCAGATCGCGCGCATCGCGCAAACTACCCAGCACATCCTGCACAATCATGACCGCTACATCCTGCCGCCGGGCAAGGTCTTCGAGATGATCACCATCGATGCGGCCCGCGCCATCGGCATGGATCACGAGATCGGTTCGCTCGAGGTGGGCAAGAAGGCGGATATCGTCATCATCGACATGCGCAAGCCGCATCTGACGCCGAACTGGATGCCGGTCCACCGGCTGATCCATCAGGTTCTCGGCAGCGATGTCGACACGGTGATCGTCGACGGCAGGGTTCTCATGGAGCAAGGCACTGTACTGACGGCCGACATGTATGAAGCGCTCGCTTTCGGGGAAGCCGAAGCAAAGGCGCTCGTGGAACGGGCCGGTTTGCACGCCCATATGCACGATCCCGGTTGGAAGCGATTACACCGCACATTCCAGAGGCCTATTCCGCTACCCACCGTCCCGGACTGCTGACTTCACCACTCTAGTGGAAGGAAGTCAGGTGAGTTCAGCGATGGATAATAAAAGAGAGCCCGCCGGAGAGGGAGAGACCCAGAGCGGGCTCAGCTTGTTGCCAGCAATATAGGCAGCAAACACGATGCCACAAGGCTTCGATTTGTCGAGTCGACCAATATGGCTAGCCCCTGAAGCAGGCGAAGCGATTTCAGCGGCCGACTGTGCTGCGAGATTCGCCGCCAGGCTGGACCCCCTTGTAAGCCACAAAGTCTCAGAGATCGCACACCCCGGTCTCGACCCGGGGTGTCTGGCAATCGGGTAAGTTCGACTGTCAGAAGGTTGTTTGCGAGGTCGCTGCTTAGCCTTCCCAGATCAGGTCCCGCAGCTTGTTGCCCTACCAGTATCCGCACAGATAGCATGACGGCGGGCGCGGAACAGTGAACATAGGACGCGTGTTCAACAAACGAAGGGATTACGACAATGAAGTCAGCTTTGTTATCGCTCTGTGCGTCGGCTACGGTTTGCCTGCTCAGCACTTTGGCGGTCGCCGCGGACGCTGTAACCGTCACATCGCTGATGAAAAAGGACCTTCCTGACTACCCCGGCAAGGAGGGGCTGATGATATCGGTCGAGTATGCGCCGGGAGCCTCCGATCCTATTCACACACATGACGCCCATGCGTTCGTCTATGTTCTGGAGGGATCGATCGTGATGCAGGTCAAGGGAGAAAAGGAGGTCACCTTGTCTCCGGGAGAGACCTTCTACGAAGGTCCTTCCGACGTTCACGTTGTCGGCCGCAATGCGAGCACGTCCGAACCGGCGAAGTTTATCGTCGTGCTTCTTAAGAACAAGGACGCTCCGGTTCTCACGCCGGTGAAGTAACATTCGGCGCGCCTGATTGATCGTTGCTCCCGTACCTAGCGTGCCAATCGACGCGGCAGCGAAGCCCGCTTCCTGCAATCGGACTTCGCTCGTCTTTCACGTGTCGCCGATCACCGCCTCGATCTTGGCGATCCCGTCAACCAGGTCATCGATGCGCGGATGCGTCGCGTTGCGGCTGCGGTCGGCTTTATCCCGTTCGGGGGAAATCCTCGACCGGAGTCGGTCTATCTTCACGACGGACACGACGTTGGTCAGACACTTCCCAAGGCGCGATTGTTTCGATCGCCTCAGGTTGGAGGCTATCCACAATGAGTACGATGGTCGTCCGTCGTTATTGCGGTGCCGTCGCTTCGACCGGCAATGTGAAGACGAACGTCGCTCCATTCGGCTCGTTTTTCTCCGCCCACAAGCGACCGCCGTGCGATTCGATGATCGAACGGCAGATGGCCAATCCCATGCCCATGCCGTCTTCTTTGGTCGTGAAGAACGGTTCGAATATTCTGTCGGGAAACTCGATGCCCGGGCCGCAGTCGCTGATTTCCGTCTGGATCACAGCATCCACCGATCTTACCCTCATCAGCAGAACTCGGTCGCCCATGACAGGGGTCATCGCATCCATGCCGTTGCGGATAAGGTTGACCAGGACCTGCTGAATCTGGATGCGATCAAGTGCAATGGGCGGAAGGTCCCTTTCGATGTCGATATCCAGGCGGACACGCCGCCGCGCCGCTTCGTCGGCCACCAATTTCAAAGCTTCGGCGATAACGCCGCTGAGCGCGGTAGAACTCCTCGTCCCTACGGATTGTTTGAACAGGGCGCGGATTCGGCTAACGACATCGGCGGCGGATTTCGCGTAGCTAATGGTGCGCTCCGCCGTCTTTTGCGCACGCTCGAGATTTGGTGGTTCGGCGGTGAGCCAACGCTGGCAGGCATGAGAGTTCGCCATGACAGCCGCCAGCGGCTGGTTCACCTCATGGGCGATCGAAGCCGAGAGCTCCGCGAGGCTGGCGGCCTGTGCCGCCTTGGCGAGCCCGTCGAAAGCTTGCCGCAGCGCCGCTTCGGCGCGCAGCTGTGCCGCTTCCGCGCGCTTGCGTTCGGTCAAATCGAGAATGTAGGCGACCCCTTGCCTCGACTCCCCCTCGAAGCAAGCAGCCCCGATCAGTACAGGCACCCGGCTGCCATCCTTCCTGAAATACTCCTTCTCGCGGGGCTGCATCTTGCCCGTCGTCTTGAGCTCTTCAGCCTCTTCGTGCGTATGCGCTTCTTGCCATTCGGGAGGCGTCATATCGAACCATCGAAGCCCGGCGTGCAAATCCTGGCGGTCGTACTGGATCATGCGGAGAAACGCATCATTGGCGTCGATAAGCCGTCCGTCCAGGTCCCAGATAACGATCCCGATAATATCTGACTCGACCAGTCGCCGAATCTTCGATTCTCGTTCCTGAATGTCACTGTAAAGGCGCATCTGATCGTCTATGTCGAGAGAAACCCCGTACCATTGCAGAATCGCTCCGTCTTGACCTCGCAGCGGCTCGATACGGCCTTCCACCCAGCGATACACGCTGTCCGCGCGACGCAGGCGATATCTTCTGGAAAATGGCTCACCGGTGAGGAGAGAGTGGTTAAGCGCTTCCTTATACCCGGCTGTGTCATCGGGGTGGACGGCGGTCGCGACGGCTGCCGCCAGTCGGCTCCTACCTGGCTCTTCTAGATCCGTAATGTCCAGCCCGAGAAAATCGATCAGGCGCTTGTTGAAGAACATCGGATTGCCATCGGGCGCCAGACGCGCGATGGCAACTGGGACTACGTCGACGAGTTCTCGCAGTTCCCGCTCGCTTTGCCCCAGCGTGAGCAGTGCCTGCTGGTGCTGGCGGGAGATGGCGGCCACGATGAGCACGGAAAATGCCGAGATAGCCAAGAAAAGCTGCAGCGCATACTGCAATTGCCTCTGGAACTCAGGATCGCCGACAAATTGGCTGGCGCCCGATATCGTGAACACCACCGTGATGAGGGCCAGGAGGGTCAAGGCGACGGCAGCCCCCTTGAACTCGAAGCGGACCGCGGCCCAAAGAAGCGGTGGCAAGACGACGTAGGCGGAGGCCAGGTGACCGCTGAGGGAAAGGGCGGCGACACCGAGAAAGATCACCCCCAGGATGCTGGCTTCAATCCAACGTGTGGCCGAGAGCTGGGTCCTGTCGCCCCAGTTCTGGAACAGGACCAGCGCCAGTGGGGCCACGATCAAGACCCCGGTGGCGTCCCCGAGCCAGAATAGAGGCCAGGCCGCCGCGAAGGTTTGCGATTTTATGCCGAACCACGCGAGTGTCGCACTTCCCACGGTCGCGCTTACAACCGGCGCTATTCCGGCGCCGAGCACGACCAGTGCCAGAACCTCACGCAAGGTTTCCAGTCGAACCGGGCGCCCGCACGCCCAGTTCACGAGCCATGCGCCGACCACCGCCTCAAGAGCGTTGCCGGTATAGATCAGGAAGGCCGCAGGTAGCGGACTGAAGAACCACAGGGAATTGCTGAACATTTCAGCCAGACAGCCTGCCACCAACCACCACGGCCAGCTGTACCTGGAGGTGTAGACAAGCGTAGCAATGCAGAGCCCGCTCGGGGGCCAAATGGAAATGCCCGTTCCAGGTACGATTGCGAGCGCCTGCGCAACTCCGGCGCCCAAGACGTAGGCCGCAGCAAAAAGCCCTAGGTACAGGAGTTTGGGGCGGTGCGACCAGACGCAAGACCACCAGCTTCTTTCAAGTTCCGTAGTCTTATTTTCGTGGCCTGAGCTCAGTTCGCCTGAGACGAGAGGTCGAGGATCTGCTTGCAATCCCGGATCGGATCGCTCCAGATCATGTAGCGCGCGCGTCGCTACGGAGTCGGTTTCGCCAAGGGAGTTGGACGCTGTCGTCATTGGCTTTCTCCTTCGGCGACGAAAGCCAGCCGTTCGTATGCACCGTTGTGAATGGCGCGGTCACGAATTGAAGTCCATGAGATGCAGCGAACTGACCTGTGCGCACTGGTTTTGCGAAGACTCCACCCAAACCGCGTGAATGTAAAGGGCGGCATCGGGCTCATCAAATCACACTGCGCAGCCAGTCGGCGAAGAGCACGATCGCGCGCTTGCGAGGGTGCTCGGGCGAATGCAGCAGGTAATAGCCGAGGCCAGGCAGCGAAAGCTCGTGCGCCTTCACGAGTTCGCCCCGCGCCAGCTCGGGCGCCAGAACGATATCGCTGCAGATCGCCACGCCTTGTCCGGCCAGCACGGCCGCGATCGCATGCGCTTCCTCGCGAAAGCTCAGCTGGCAGGTCTCCGCGTCGCGCGGCAGGCAGGGGTCCAGCTCGCGCGCCGCCCTCCACCAGCGCCGCCAATTCGGGGTCTCGGCATCCGTTTTCATCCAGTCGTAGTGGATGCGCGGCAGCCGGTACATATCGGCCGCCGCGGCGAGAGGCCTTCCGTCGGGAAGCAGGTCAGGGCGGCAAACAGCGAAGTAGGTATCGCGAAACAGCTCCTGCGCGACGTGCTCGGCGGGCATGCGCCGCGTGTAGCGGATTGCTACATCGGCCTCGCCGCTCGCGAGATTCAACGGGCGATCGGTGCCGATGACCTCAAGCGCTATCCCGGGCTGGACGCTTCGCCACTTCGGAAGCCGCGGCACCAGCCAGTTGCTGGCGAAAGCATTTGGCGTGGTGACGCGCAGGGCCCGGCGTGTCACAGCCTCGGAGAGATTCGCGAGTGCCGCGTTGAAGGAGTCAAACCCATTGCGCAGGACCGGAAAGAGCAACTCTCCGGCGGCCGTGAGGCGAAGGGGACGCGGTCGTCGGAGGAACAGGGGCTGACCGCAAATGTCTTCCAGAAGGCGGATCTGATGGCTGATTGCGGTCGGCGTGACACCGAGCTCCGCCGCGGCGAGCCGAAAGCTCAGATGCCTGGCGGCACTCTCAAAGGATCGCAACGCGTTGAGCGGAGGCAATTTCCTCATCCTTCGAGCGTAGATGAATTCGGTTCATCCATCACGTGATTTCTTCGATTTTGCCAACTGCACTTCCCTTGTGAGAGGCTCACGCGCAGACACTTGGACGGGGGAGCGAAGATGCAGCCCGACGATATGACGTTCGCCGCGAAAGGCAACTTGCGGGATGAAGCCCGACTGCGTCGCACGCTTCGTGGAGAGGCGGTGCTGCCGGGCGATCCCGGCTATCAGCGAGCACGACAAGTGTGGAACGGCCTCGTCGACAAACGGCCAGCTGCGATCGCCTATTGCGCCGGGACGGACGATGTGGTCGCCGCGCTCTCCTTCGCGCGAGAGAATGCCTTAACGATTTCGGTTAGGAGCGGCGGGCACAACGTTGCGGGCAATTCCGTGTGCGAAGGCGGGCTCGTCATCGATCTGTCCCGGATGAAGAACAGGTCGGTCGATGACAAGCGGTGCGTCGCCTGGGCCGAGGCCGGCCTGACACTCGCCGAGTTCGACGGCGCGACGCAGGTTCGCGGCCTCGCGACGACAATGGGCGTCAACGGCGACACGGGTATTGCCGGGCTTACTCTGGGCGGCGGTTTCGGCAAGCTCGGGCGGCGCTTCGGGCTCGCCTGCGACAATCTCTTGTCGGCGGAGGTCGTTACGGCAGATGGGAGGGTGCTTCGCGCGAGTGCCGACGAGAACCCGGATCTCTTCTGGGGGCTGCGCGGCGGCGGCGGCAATTTCGGTATCGTGACCGGCTTCGAGTACGGGCTCCATCCAATCGGGACGGAGGTCGTCGCCGGTGGTCTCGTCTTCCCGGAAGCAAAGGCGCGCGACGCGCTGAGATTCTATGACGAGTTCGCGAGAACGGCGCCGGATGAACTCAGCCTCGATGCGGCCTTGGTCACATCGGCAGGCGAATGGACGTTCTCGATCTCGATCTTCCATTCGGGCCCACCTGCGGAGGCTGCGAAGGCTGTCGCCCCGCTACTCGAATATGCCAGACGCCAGACGGTGAACGAGCGTCTCGCGCGGACATCCTACCTTACGGTGCAGTCGGCCGGCGACGCCGTGTTCCCGCGTGGACGCCGCTACGCGTGGAAGGCGCAGTTCATGCGCGAACTAACCGACGATGCGATCGACGTTCTCCTGGACGTCTACCGGAAGGCACCGAGCGATAATGCGCTGTTCGTGCTTCAGCAGGTCGGCGGAGCGATAGCGCGCGTCCCGGTTTCGGAAACGGCCTATGCGTGCCGAAACGCGGAATTCGACTGCTTCCCGATCGCCATCTGGGACGATCCGGCCCGTGACGAGAAAAACATCGGCTGGGTCCGCGAGGTATGGGCTGCAATACGGCCTTTTTCGACGGGTGCGGTCTATGTGAACAATCTCGGGGACGAGGGTCAGGAGCGCGTGAAAGCGGCCTACGGGCCGAACTATCAGCGGCTTGTCGAATTGAAGACAAAGTACGACCCGATGAATATCTTCTGCCTGAACCAGAACATCAAGCCAATGGGGTGTGGTCAGGTCGAACGAAGTCACCGGTAGCCCGTCTGGCAGTCGAACCGCGCCGCGAAAGATCCTTTCGTGGACCCGGGAGTGTCAGCCGCCTGGAGCTTTCGCGCCTTCAGAAGCTATCGTTGAGCCGGCCTTCCATGGCTCGAAAGCTGTCAGGCCACCTCAAGGTGTGGGTCTTTCGCCCCGTGGGTGATCGGCAGCGCGGGGGGCTTCCACTGCACGTGGGAAGCGTTAAGTCGGCGCGCCACTATATCATGGTTGAGCCACTGGACAGGACCGGAGGGGTCTGAGGACTCGGCAAAAATCAGCTGCCCCGTCGCCTCCACCACGAGAGCGCTCAGCAGGTCGCTGATCATTGCCTTGCTGTCCCGATGCATCTGCGTGATCTCGTTGGACGTGCCGATGGTCAGATCGGACTGGGCTTGACTGTTCGCCATGGGCCACGCGGAGAAGTCGTAAAATGGGCGCATGACCTCGTTGGCCTGCATGTCAGTAATTTTCTGGAATACATCCTTCATCGTGAAGCCGTGCGCCAGAAGCTGCTGGCAGGCCTGCCACTGGTACTCTGCCCATTGGCCGCCGTTCTCCTTCTTTAGCGCAAGCAGCAGCGGTATCAGTGGAAGCTCGATGCCCGTGAATACATCGGACGAATTGGTCCGGATTTCGGGACAGTTATAGACTGCCGCCTTGACACCCGATGCCCAGGCTTCCTCCGCGATCTGTTCAAGCCGCATCTTGGCGTAACCCTGGGTGTAGTTGGTGTAGGTCTGCCAACGATAGCTCCCGTCGATCAGCACTGCCGTTCCGTGGTAACCGTAGGCCGTATACCGGACCTGACCACCCGATGCCTCGACGCGCTCCCGGATCGCCGCGCTGAAGTCGATGAGGTGTCGAAAGGTGATTGCGGAGACTTCGTCGAAATTCTGCAGGATGAGCTTGCCCATATCACTGTCGACCAGGGCTTGCGACGACATGTGGCGGGGACCACGCCCCTTGTAGATTCGGTTGGCAACGACCAGGAAGACCTTCGCCTTGGGGATGCCTCCGGCCATTGTATGGGCGAAGAAGACATTGCGGCCGTCGGCGATCATTCCGTCGAGGACGGCCATGACCCGCGAAAGCGAACTTGTGAACCGCGCGGTGGCGATGTTGCGGCACTGTTGGATGTAGTCCCAGTCGAGCTTGTCATCTTGCCAGCTCTCCAGCGTCATTGTCGCAAGGAGATCGGTCGGAGTTGGGCCACCGGCTGGAGCGTCAAGATCGAAGCCGGCCATGAGCGGTATGTTGATAATCCGGCCGCCCAGTCGGGCTTCGGCGGCAGAGAGTTCGTCCGGGTCCAGAGGCCGCAGGGCGTTGTTTTCGTCGCGCCGTCCGACCGTGATCCCCACGATCTCCATCCCAGCCCGCCGGGCTTCGTGGAGCAAGCCGGTCGCGTATCCGCGACCGAACAGTTCGCCGAAGAGGACGAAAACATCGCCTTTACGAAAGACGCTGTTTTCCGCAACGCGATTCAATGCGATGAGGTTTTCCATGCTGTCAGGCCCTTTGGTCCGTTGGTCGTCGAGCGAAGGCTCAGACGAACTCAGATAGTCACATGACCGCACTGGCGCGTAATGGGAAGTCATTTTAAGTGACCGTTCATGTCAATCCGTGAAGTCCCGAGGGATTTCTCGTTATCTGAACCGAACAAAGCAGGTAAACGCCGGGGCCATACTAGGACGGCGTGCCGGGACCGAAATCGAGTTGGGTGCTGCGGTCATTGGTCCATCGATGCGGAGCCGACAACGGCATCGGTAAACGGTGCGCTTCGGGCGAGATGTTCCTCTCAGGAGGCAAATCGGGTCAGCTACTTGTTTCGTGGTACATCGCTATTGGTATTTTTGGGGCTGTCAGTCGGACCAACGTCGCCGCCCCCTTAGAAGCCTCGCTTTCCGAAAATCGTTTCCGAGTTGTGGGCCGATGCTCTAGCACTGGCTCGTGCAAAGCAATGCGATGCCTGCGTCGGGGCTTCATGTCTCACTTTTCGGTACCCACGCGCGCCAAGAGCAGATTTTCCCTTCCAGTCTAGCGGGCGCGGCCATAATTTCTGCTTTGGGCCGATAGCCGCTGAATGCCTCAGCCGCGATCAGGTCGGCGACGTTGGCTTGGAACGTGACACCGACCACCTACAGCGCCGTGCGTCCTTCAGGCGCACAAAGGACGCTGTAAGTCTTTGAATCTACGGATCGTGCTTTCCGAAAATCGATTCCGATTTTCGGGCCGATGCTCTAGCTGCCAGCCGTCGTTGAGGCTTGCCTGGGGTCGCGTGGCGGATGCGCTAATGAGCGTGGCCGCCGCCCCCAAGGTGCCACCGGTTTTTGCGATTTGCGAAAGTCGACGCCGGCAATAACGGCAAGAGCAAGCCCTACCGCTTCCACCGCAGGAATACCGTGGCGAGCGGCGGCAGGGTGAGAAGAACGGAGAAGTCCTTGCCATGCGCCGGCTGGCGTTCAGCCCAGGCTTCGACCTGCCCGAGATCGGATCCTCCATAGATCGCCGCGTCGGTGTTGAGCACCACCTCAAAGCGCCCTTCCATCGGCACGCCAACGCGATAATCGTGCCGCGGAACTGGCGTGAAATTGGATATTATCAAGATATATGAGGAGCGGTCTTGCGGACTGCGGAGCATGCCGTAGATGGAGTTTTCCGCGTCGTCGGCGACCGCCCATTCGAAGCCCCCCGGCTCAAGGTCGCTGAACTGCAGCGCTGGTTCTCGGTTATAGAGCCTGTTGAGATCGCGGATCAACTGCAGAATGCCCGCATGGTCGGGCCGGTCAAGCAGGTCCCAATGCACGGAGCCGTCATGGCTCCATTCGCCTTCCTGCGCAAGCTCACCGCCCATGAAGAGCAGTTTCTTGCCTGGATGTCCCCACATGAAGCCGTAATAAGCGCGCAGATTCGCGAGCCTCTGCCAATGGTCGCCGGGCATCTTCCCGAGCAGAGAACCTTTGCCATGCACCACCTCGTCGTGGGAGAGCGGCAGCATGAACCGTTCGGAATAGGCGTAGATCATGCCGAAGGTCATCGCGCCGTGATGATATTTGCGGTGGACCGGGTCGTCCTGCATGTAGTGTAGCGTGTCATGCATCCAGCCCATGTTCCACTTGAAATCAAAGCCGAGGCCGCCCTCCTCGGGCGCCCTGGTAACGCCAGGCCAGGCGGTCGACTCTTCCGCGACGGTAAGGGCATGCGGGCAGCGCTCATGGATGATGCTGTTCAAGTGCTTGAAGAACTCCACTGCTTCAAGGTTCTCGCGACCACCGTATTGATTGGGTATCCATTCGCCCTCCTCGCGGCTGTAGTCCCGGTAGAGCATCGAGGCAACCGCGTCCACGCGCAACGCATCCACGTGATAATGCTCCAGCCATTCCAGTGCGCTGGCAATCAGGAACCCTTTCACCTCGTTGCGGCCCAGATTGTAAATCAGCGTGTTCCAGTCCCTGTGGAAGCCCTCGCGCGGATCTTCATGCTCGTAGAGCGCGGTCCCGTCGAAGCGGGCGAGCCCCCAGACGTCGGTGGGAAAATGCGCCGGCACCCAGTCGAGGATAACGCCGATGCCGGCGGCATGGCAGCGGTCGACGAAATAGGCAAAATCCTCCGGCATGCCGTAGCGACCGGTGGGAGCAAAAAGGCCGAGCGGCTGGTAGCCCCAAGAGCCGCCGAAAGGATGTTCCATGATCGGCAGAAATTCGATGTGCGTGAAGCCGAGATCCCGCGCATAGGGTATCAGCCGCTGGCTGAGCTCGACCCAGTCGAGCGGCCGGTTTCCCTCCTCAGCGATCCTCAACCAGGAACCGGGATGTACCTCGTAGACAGAGATGGCACCGGTGCCCGCCCGGTCGGCGCGGCGGGCACGCATCCAGTCCTCGTCGTTCCAGCGGAAAGGTCTCGACGAGGCGACGATCGAAGCTGTCGAGGGCGCGGCTTCGCTGGCGCGGGCCACTGGATCCGCTTTTTGAGGCAGAAGATCGCCGTGGGCATCGAGCAACTCGAATTTATAGCGCTCTCCATGCGTGAGGCGCGGAATGAAGATTTCCCATACGCCGGCTGACGGCCGAAGTCGCATCGGATGTCGGCGGCCGTCCCAACTGTTGAAATCGCCGACGACGGAAACGCGCCGCGCATTGGGTGCCCAAACGGAAAAACGCACGCCCTGAACACCATCAACCTCCATCGGAACGGCGCCCAGTGTGCGGCCGAGATCGTAATGCGTGCCCTGAGAGATCAGATGCAGATCGAGGTCGCCGAGCAGCAAGCCGAAGGAATAAGGATCCTCCGTCTCCTGCACCGCATCCTGCCAATGGATGCGAAAGAGGTAACGTGCCGCGCTCCCGATCGCACCGGCGAAAAGCCCGCCCGCATGAATCACCTCCAGCCGCGTCAGGGTGCGGTTGGTATCAGCCTCAACCACGTCCACGGAGACCGCGCCTGGCAACAGGGCCCTTACGACGTCGAGATCGTCATATCGATGATGTCCGAGGATCGAAAAGGGATCGCCATGCCGGCCTTCGACGAGAGCCTGGAGGCCCTCAGCGACAGTGCCGATCATCAGATCTGTGCGCTCATATCTCATGCGACGTTCTCCAGCAGTCTCGATGCGATGGCCGAGAAGCCGACAAGCGGCAGGGGTAGCCAGGTGGGGCGATTGTGCGCTTCATAGGCGATCTCGTAGGCCGCCTTCTCCAGCAGGAACAGGTCGAGAATGCGACCGCGTGAAACCGCACGTGAGGTGAGTTCTCGCGTCTTGCCGACTGCGTCGAAGTATCCTTCGAGGAAGGCGGGTTCCGCCATTTCGATGAAGCGCACCACCAGCGCGGCATGTCGTTGATCAACCACCTCGCTTACGAGTTCCCGGTCGAGATCGGCGGACGCCGCAAGATAGCTAAGTGATCTCAGCAACCCTGCCACATCCCGGAGCGGATTGGTCTTGGCGCGGCGTTCGGCGAGATCGCGGGCGGGTTCGCCCTCGAAATCAATGATATAGGCATCGCCTTCCGCAACAAGGACCTGGCCCAGATGGAAGTCGCCGTGATTGCGGGTCATCAAGGTGCCAACCGCGGCCTTCGCAAGATGCCCGGCCGCCCTCAAAAGCTCATCGCGTCTTTCGAGCAGTGCGCCCGTCTGCTGGACGTACTCAGGGGCAAGACCCTCCCGGGACTCCTCGAGAATGGCGAGGCTTTCCTGAATTTGTTTCTTCGCAGCATCGCCCCACCGTTTGGCATCCTCGTTGGACATGTGCACCGGTTTGAAATCTTCGTTTTCGGTCGGCTGAGCCAGCGCCACGTGCAATTCGCCGAGCCGCTTGCCGATGGTCGCGGCGAACTGCACCAGCGGGCTGAAATACTCATTCGCCATGTCTACTTCGACACCGGTCACCATCACTTCGTCGATCGCGCGGCGCAGGTTGCCGAGCATCCAGTTCCAGGCATCGCCCTGGTTGCGGATCGCTCCTTGTACGACAATCAATGTGCTACGGCGGCCATCCGGCGCCGTGTGTGCGACCTCGCCGAGCAGTTGTGCAGTGTTCCCATATCCGACTTCCGTCAGATAGCGGGTCATCTCGACCTCCGGATGGACACCCGGGAGGACGTGGCGGATGAGCTTCACCATCGCGATCTCGCCGATGATGAGCGAGCTGTTGGATTGCTCGGCTGAGAGCCAGCGCACCGGCAGTTCGTCATTCATGCTCATGCTGTCGAGCTGGTCCGTCCCGAGGAATTCAAGCGTACCCGCTCGGTCGGAGATCACCGAACGTTCGCGGAGCCCGCGGATGACGCTGCGTGCCAGCTCTTCCACCGCAAAGCCGTCGGTCAGGAATCCGACGCGACGGCCCTGGCGGAGGCGGGCAAGCGCAAGTTGTTGCACAAGCGCCGTTGGCTGTCTGTCATCCCACGACACCGCAAGCGGCAGCAGATACATGTCCTTGTGGCCGTCGAGTTCAGCTTCCAGCTCCCCGAGCGACAGGTCGCGGGCGAAGGGAAGCGGCGTGGCGGCGACAAGCGAGGCATGCCTCAGCGTCTCGCCCTTGCCGCCGAACCACCGCCGTTTACCAAGATAGGCCGGCAGTATCTCGTTCGAGAGCGTGCCTGACAGCCGTGGCTCGTCGACCAGTTCCTGCAGATCGCGACGCACCACCATGGTCACCATGTCCTGCATCTGTTCCGGTGGTTCGGCGCGCCAGGCCGGGCCCTCCGCCTCCTGGGCAAGCAGGAACCAGAAGAAGCCATAGGGGGGCAGAGTGAGCATGTAAGTGAGCTGGCCGATCGGCGGGAATGGCGACATGCCGGTCAACTCGATGGGGACGCGGCCGGCAAAGTTCGCAAGGTCGAGCTCGACAGCCTGGGGCAGGCGCGACAGGTTCGCAACGCAGAGGATCGTGTCGTCACGATATTCACGCAGATAGGCAAGAATCTTCCTGTTGCCGGGCGAGAGGAACCTTAGGGAGCCACGCCCGAATGCCGAATGCTTGCTGCGCAGCGCCAACATCCGCCGTGTCCAGTTGAGCAGCGAATGCGCATCGGCGCCCTGCGCTTCGACATTGACTGCCTCATAGCCGTAAAGCGGGTCCATGATCGGCGGCAGCACGAGCCGTGCCGGATCGGCCTTGGAAAAGCCGCCACTGCGGTCCGGCGACCACTGCATGGGCGTGCGCACACCGTCGCGGTCGCCGAGATAGATATTGTCGCCCATGCCGATCTCATCGCCGTAATAGATCACGGGCGTGCCGGGCATGGAAAACAGCAGCGCGTTCATCAGCTCGACGCGACGGCGATCGCGCTCCATGAGCGGCGAAAGACGGCGCCGGATTCCGAGGTTGATGCGGGCTCGACGGTCGGTGGCATAGATGTTCCAGAGGTAATCGCGTTCCTCGTCGGTCACCATCTCCAGCGTCAGCTCGTCGTGGTTCCTCAAGAAGATCGCCCATTGGCACGTCTCCGGGATTTCCGGCGTCTGCCGCATGATATCGGTGATCGGGAAGCGGTCCTCCTTGGCTATCGCCATGTACATGCGCGGCATGAGCGGGAAGTGGAAGGCCATGTGGCATTCATCGCCATCGCCGAAATAGTCGCGCGTATCCTCCGGCCATTGGTTGGCCTCGGCAAGCAGCATTTTGCCTGGATGGGTGGAATCAAGGGCCGCGCGGATCTTCTTCAGGATCGCATGCGTCTCGGGCAGATTCTCGTTGATCGTGCCTTCTCGTTCCACCAGGTAGGGGATCGCGTCGAGCCGGAAACCGTCGATGCCGGTTTCCAGCCAGAAGCGCATCACACCCAAAAGTTCGTCGACTACCAAGGGATTGTCGAAATTGAGGTCGGGCTGGTGGGAATAGAACCGGTGCCAATAGTAAGCGCCGGCGACTGGATCCCATGTCCAGTTGGACTTTTCGGTATCGAGGAAGATGATGCGGGTCTCGGGGAACTTCTGATCTGTATCCGACCAGACGTAGAAGTCGCGCTCCGGCGAGCCGGGGGACGCCTGCCGCGCCCGCTGGAACCATGGGTGTTGGTCGGACGTATGGTTGATGACGAGCTCAATGATTACCCGGAGGCCGCGTTGATGCGCCGCTTCCACGAAGGACTTGAACTCCTCCACCGTTCCGTAGTCCGTGCTGACATTGGTGTAATCGGCGATATCGTATCCGTCGTCCCGACGCGGGGACGGAAAGAAGGGTAAGAGCCAGATGGTATTGGCGCCGAGCGAAGCGATATGATCGAGCTTCTCGTGAAGGCCCCTGAAGTCCCCGATACCGTCGCTATTGGCATCGAAGAACGACTTGATGTGAAGTTGGTAGATGAGCGCGTCCTTATACCACAGGGGATCAGGTTCTTGCAGGTTGGTCTGATCCTCCTCCTGGTCGCGGCTTGTGGTCACCATGTCCATTTGTTTCTCCTGTCTTATCTCACGCGCCAGATCGCAAAAGGCAGACCCGCGTGCGGATCGAGCCGCAGGTGTTGGGCCCTGCCGGTCCAACTGAACTTGTGGCCTGCGATCAGGTCTTCGAGGTCAAGCGTGCCATGGTCCGGGAGGTTCCATGACCGGAGCGGGATTTCCACGTCCGCTTCGTGAGCATTGTAGGGATCGAGGTTGACGGCGATCAGCAAAGCGTTCTCACGCCCGGGACTGATCCTCTCATAGAAGATGATGTTGTCGTTCCAGGCGGTGAGAAGCTGGAGACCGAGATGCGAGTGCAGGGCCGGGTTCTCCTTTCGGATCCGGTTGAGCATCGTGATTTCCGATTTGATATTGCCCGGCCGGTCGTAGTCCCAAGCGCGGATCTCATATTTTTCCGAGTCGGCATATTCCTTGCGCTTGGCGTCCGGCCGACCCTCGCAGAGTTCGAAACCATTGTAGACACCCCAAAGTCCCGACAGCGTCGCGGCAAGCACCGCACGGATCAGATAGGCCGGACGCGGGGCGTTCTGCAGGAAATCGGGGTTGATGTCGTGCGTATTGACGAAGAAGTGTGGGCGGAAGAACTCTTTCGGTTCCTGCGTGGTGATCTCGCGCATATATTGCTCGAGCTCCCACTTTGTGTTGCGCCAGGTGAAATAGGTGTACGATTGAGAAAAGCCGACCTTGGCGAGCCTATACATCACCTTCGGCTTCGTGAAAGCTTCCGACAGGAAGACGACGTCCGGATGCCGCGACCGGATATCGGCGATTAGCCACTCCCAGAACGGGAAAGGCTTGGTGTGTGGATTATCGACGCGAAAGAGTTTCACGCCGTTGTCGACCCAGATCTGCACGATATCGCGCAACTCGATCCATAACGACGGAATCGCGTCCCAGCTGTAGAAGTCCACATTGACGATGTCTTCGTATTTTTTCGGCGGATTTTCCGCGTAACGGATGGTTCCGTCCGGTCGCCAGTCGAACCAGCCCGGATGCTGCTTCAGCCACGGGTGGTCGGGCGAGCACTGGATGGCGAGGTCGAGCGCTATCTCCAGGCCCTCTTGCTTGCCGGCATCCACCAAGCGTCGAAAATCTTCGAACGTGCCAAGGTCAGGATGGATCGCGTCGTGACCGCCATCCGCCGAACCGATAGCATAGGGGCTGCCTGGATCCTCCGGCGCCGCGCGTAGGCTGTTGTTCCTGCCCTTGCGATTTGTCGTGCCGATTGGATGAATCGGCGGGAAATAGAGCACGTCGAAGCCCATGGCGCGAATGGCCGGGAGCCGTTTGATGACGTCGTCGAATGTGCCGTGGCGGGCCGGATCGCCGCTCTGTGAGCGTGGGAAAATCTGGTACCAGCTTGCGAAGGCGGCGGCCGGACGCTCTGCATCAAGAGGGATAGTCTGCGACCGGAGACGATGGGGGCGTCGATCTGCCGTCGCCATTAGCTCGGCTGTTTCTGTCGCCAGCAGGATTTCGGTACGTTGGGCATCCTGCGCCGCCGTCAGCTTGTCGAAAAGCGTTTTGAGCTGCGTCTTGACCCGGCCTTCCGCGTAATCGAGCGCATCCAGCACGAAGTTGATGCCCTCCTGGATTTCGAGCCTGAGATCGAGCCGCGCCTCGTGCTTCTTGACGAACTCGTAGCGGAAGATCTGAAAGGGACTGCGCCAGGCTTCGACCGCGAACTCGTGCCGGCCCAGGCGCTTGGGCGTGAATTCCGCACACCAGCGATCATTTTGGATCAGCTCCATGTGCGCTTCGTTCCAGCTGCTTTCGTCGATCGCCCGCCAGAGCAAGACAGCCGAAAGGGGGTCGTGGCCGTCGCCGAAAATATCTGCCTCGACCTTCACTGTCTGGCCGACAACGCGCTTGACGACAAAACGACCGTCATCGACCGCGGGCGTGATCTTCTCGATTGCCAATCTCGGAGACGCGGCGGCCTCGCTGGCATCGGGTACCGGAACCGTATCGACGATCGGTACGGATGCCTGTCCTTCGAAAACGCGCAACTCGCCTGGCTTCAGCTTGAGACGGGCGTCAAAAACCTCGCTTTCGGCCTGCGGATTGACGAGCGGAAGGAACAGCGACGCCGCCTCCCGCAAGACGTTGAACGGTGCATTGACGACGCGCCGCAGGTCGCGGTTGAGGACAACGACGCGGATTTTCTGCGAGGCGCGAACGTCCTCCTCGTCCGTCTGCATCAGAGCGACGGCCGGAGTCTGGCTGGCGGAGATGAGCTTGAGCGGCTGCCGCGCGAAGCCGGCGGCCGTCTTGTTGGTCCAGCCGTTCACGGCGCGGATATCATCGGAAAGATCGAACGAGCCCTGTTTACGAAGGCCAAGCAGGCCGGTTCCATCGCCATAAGTCGGATCGAGCGGCGTGGCAGCACCGTATTCGAACCCCATTGGAATCATCAGCCCGCTGGCAAATGTAGAAGCAAGCTTCAGCGCGCGGACAGCCTTACGCTGCAGCACCTCACAACCGTCGGTGCCGTGAGCGATCCGTTTACCGAACGGCGCCTCCGGGAAGGTAACCTGATATCCGATCTGGCGCTGGATCTGGTATTCATCCGTGATCCACCGTTCCTCCAGGTTCCACCAGGCAAGCGAGGAGAAGCTGCCGTCAAACCCTGTCCCGTCGAGAGCCTTTCGGTCTTCGAAGGCGCTGCCAGGCGTCCACGCAAGAAAGGTCGTTTCTGGCGCCGACTTACGGGTCGCGACGATAAGGTCGCACCAGGCCTCCGGCGCCAGGCGACCGATGCCCAAGCAGCGAAAACCAGCAATGCCGAGGCCCGTGAGCCGAGTCATGCGGTTGCGCCAGTCTTCAATGTACCTGGCTTCGCCCCTGAAATCGACGGGACGGCTACGGCTTTCCTGCGGTGCCACGCGCGGGTCGGCGATGATGGAACTGGCAGGCTTGTCATCGACGGCCACCCGATCCACGACGAGGTCGAGCATTAATTCAAGATCATTTTCCCGAGCCGCCTCTACCAGCGCCTTGACGCCATCCTCTACAGATCGACCCAGTTCCAGGTCCGGATCGAGCTGATCGAAGTTCCTGGTGACGAAGACACTGGCATAGTGGCCACGTTCAAAAAGAGGCGCCGCCAGGACTGTATCAAAACCAAGGTCTTTCGCATGCGTGAAGACCTCTCTCCACGCGTCGAGCCCCTTCAGCACCAAAGGATGCACGTAGTAAATCCGCGGTGGCAATCGCGAAAGCGAGATTCGCGGAGCGACTTGGGAGCGCATGTTCATCGGGTGTGCCTCGCCGCAGGATTTCCCTGTCTAACGGTGAGGCGACCGTCCTTGTTCCTTTAAACGGCCACAAACTGAGCCGCGACGATCAAGATAATGGAGGGATTTCTCGGAGCATGTCGGCCTCTCGTTACCGAGGCTTAGCCCTCGCCAGGGCGGCAGAGCCCGCCACCCAAAAACCTGCCCCAACAGCGCCGCGCGTCTAATTAGACGCGCGGCCCGGCAGGAGGATCATTTCTCAACGAAAAGCAGATCGAAGCCCCTGAACTCACGCCGGGATACCGACTTGCGGATCGCCGCCCAAATGGCGGACCGATTTTCGAGCCTGAAGCCGCGAAAGCTCCGGATGAGGCGCACCGTAGCGGAGATCGTTCGAAGCGCGCGGACCAAAGGCGGACCGGAGAGCGAGGCGGCAAGTATCTGCGGATGAACCGCGAGCAGGACGCCCGCGGTTCTCTTGCGGTCGATCGCCCGAAACTGGTCCAGCGCCTTATATTCGTAGCCTTCGATGTCGATCTTGAAGCAGAGTCGCTCCGTCCGTGCCATTTCCTGAAGGCTCGCGATGGTGACCGTTTGCGCCGTGATCGCCAGGCCGGTGTCGTCGGCAATCAGCGCAGAGGTTTCGGAACTGCCGAAACCGCCGCCGACCGAGTGCAGCACCAGGCATTGGTCCTCTGAAAGCGCCGCGTTGAGGAGCTTCACGTCGCCCGCATTCTCGCGCTGCATCTCGGTGAGGATCTCGTAGCACACCGGATCAGGCTCGACGGTAATGACGTTGTCGGCGATCTGCGCCGCCCAGTAGGGCGTTACGCCGATCCAGCCGCCGATGTCGATGAAGGTGGTCGTAGCGTCGACGAGTCGCTCGATGTTGCGAAATGTGCCGGGCTCCCATTGTCCGCCTTGCAGTCGGGCAAAGAAGCGCGCCTTCTCCGGCTTGTCGGGGAAATAAACGGTTTTCTGAAAATAGGTTATCGCACGCATCGCGCCTCTTTAGTGCATTTCGGGGCGGCGTGTGAAGCGGCTCGGAACGCGGGTAAACAAAGTGTTAGGGCAACACCGCCCGGCGTGAGGTTAACGGCCCAATAGCGCTTACGCCTCTGCCCGCTGGGCGCGGCTGCGCGCTTCGGTGAGTTCGGAGGTTGTCTGGCTGAGACGATCGGCGAGCACGCGCATGATTTCCACCGCCATCTCCGGGAAGTCCGCCAGCAATTTCAGGAAATCGTCCTTGCGAATGCGCAACGCCTCAAGCGCCGTGCTGGTCTTGACCGTCGCTGTGCGGGGCGTGTTGCAGAGAATGGCGATCTCGCCGACGATCGAATTCTGCTCTACCTCGGCGACCTTCAATTGCCCGGTTGGCGTCGCAACCAAGACATCGGCTCTCCCGGAGAGGATCACGTAAGCCGCATCGCCGATATCGCCCTGATGAAACAGATTTTCTCCCGCGCTGTACATTACCCTGTCGGAGGTGAATGCCAGAAGTTTGAGCTTGGCTGGCGGCAAGCCGGAAAACAGTGTGATCCGGCGCAGCATTTCCACTTCGTCTTTTAGGAGCATGACAGTCCGTTTCTCCGAGTGTGTCGCGAGCATAAGCACCTCCCTCCCCGTGCGAACGGGAAAATATGCTTGCGCCCTCACATTAATATTACATCAAGATGCCAGTTCCTTGTAGTCGCTGTCTTTCGCAGCTGTTTCCACAGCTTCGTCACTCATGAGATGGCCGTTTTCGAAGTGCGCCTGCCGGTCGAACAACTCGGAGAGAGCCGGATTGGCGAGAACCCAGACGATTGCCGGTTTGCGATCCTCCTGTCTCAAGAATGCGAAGGCGTTGCGGGTGATCTGCTCCTGTGCACGCTGGTCGAGAGCGAGCAGCGGCTGATTGAAGATGTAGAAATCGGACATGCGGATCAATGCACGCGCAAAATTGAGCTTCTGCCGCTGGCCAGCCGTCAGCCGCTTGCCGCCGGCGCCGACGTTGAAGTCGAGTCCGAAGGCAAGCACATCGTTGTAAAGTCCGAGCGACTCGAAGAGATCGCGCACGATCGCGCGGATCCTCTCGGAGCCGTCGGTGTGGCGGTGGCCGATACGGCCGAAGAGCACGTTATCGATGATGCTGGCCGATGCGATATAACGGTTCGGCTGATAGTGCTCGATGATACCGACGAGATCCTCGGGCAGGCCTTCGCTGAACTCGCGCCGCGCCTCGACGATCTGAGACATCAAATCTTCGGACAGCAGACCGAAGCGATGGCGTGGCTCGATATAGCCGAAGCACAGCCGGATGATCTTGATGGCATCATCCTCGGAAACGTCGTCGATTGCCCGTCCCCTCACCTTCTGGAGAAGCGCTTCATAGACCGGGATCTCTTCCGCCGCCATGAAGGTGAGTTGCTGGAAGAACGGGTGGTCGGGAGGCAGATCGCGGAACAGTTCGACGACGTTGCCGGCGATTTCCAGCCCCATCTGGTAGAAGGTCTCGTGCAGGCCGGCCCTTTTCAGAACCGTCTTGAAGAACGGGTGGCTTTCAAGTGCATTTTCCCACCGTGCCTGATCGGTCACCGTCCCGAACAGCAGGTTTTCGCCGACCGTCGCCTCGACATTGTAGGAGCCAGGCTCGAAAAACACGACCAGATCGCTGAGTTTCTCGGCCTCGAGGCGCCTGCGAAGGGCCCCGCGCAAGTCCACGATTTCGCCCGCAAAAGCTTCGTGTTGCGCGGGATTGATGGTCGAGCGGACGGCAAGCGCCATGATGTCGTTTGTGAGAAGCACCGTGTCGAGCACCTCTCTGACTTTTGCGAAGAGATCATCCGGGCCGGTCGCACCTGCGGCCCCGTAATCGATCCAGTCACTGTTGACATCGAGCGAGGGATTGCCGGCAAGTTTTGCTTCCAGCAATTCCCACCGACGGTGGGCAGCCTTGTCGCCCTCGTAAACCACCTCAGTGAGCGGCGCGTGCTTGAGGCCGTAAAGCAGATTGTCGCCCAGACTCCCGTGGAAGATGTAGACCTCCGACGAGGCGTAGGAGATTCGCCGTCCGACGAGCGATTCCGGCAGGTCGTGGATATCGTCGTCGCCGACGACGATCCTGCCGGTTTCGGGCCACGTCAGCCGCCCGAAGGCCTCAGCGAGTGCCTCTCCTCCGCCGGTAGAGCCGCCCGTGATCGCGACGGCTTCGCCGGGACGCACCTGCAGCGACACGTGTTCCACGACCTTCGAACCGCCGTCATCGGACACGGAAAGATTGACGGCCGCAAGAGCCCCGGTGATCGGCGCCACGGAGGTTACCGCGATCGCCTGGACGCTCGGATCGATCAGCGGCTCGACGCTGAACTGCTCGACGACCTGCGCATATTTGACCTGCACATCCTGACGCGCCTGATCCCAATCGATGAGTTCTTTCAGCGGTCCCGGCAGGTCCTTGTAGGCACCGATCACCGCAACGAGCTGGCCGATATCGAGCCGGCCCTGGAGCGCGAAGTAGCCGCCGATCGAATAGAACAGGAATGGGGTGACCTGCGCCAGGAAGTTGTTCAGGAACTTGACCAGGAACTTCCACTGATAGAGGTCGTAGCGGATCTTGAATATGCGGCCGAGCCGGGCGGCTATGTCGGCTCTTTCATAGTTGGACGTGTCGTGCCCGCGAATGGTCCCGATGCCGTCAACGATCTCGCTGACGCGCCCGGACAATTCGCGCGCCGTCAGCTGGCGTTCGCGCCCGAGAACGATCAGGCGCCGGCGCATACGTGGAATGATCACCGCCTGTATCGCGACTATGAAGGCCGCCACGAGACCCAGCCACAGGCTCTGGAGCAGGATGAAAACCAGCGCCGTCAAAGCTTGGCCGCCGAGGAGCGCCGGTTGCACGAAGGCGTCGCCGGTGAACCCGCCAAGAGGCTCGACCTCGTCCTTGATCATGGTCGAGATTTCAGCGGGCTTCACGCGCTTGAAGTGGCTCGGCGGGAAGCGCAGCACGCGGTCGACGAGTTCGAAGCGGATGCGCCGCAGGAGGCGCTCGCCGAGCCGGCCCTTGTAGGTATTGATGTAGAACTTGAAGAGTCCGTTGATGATGACGAGCAGCAGGAAGACAAGGCTGAGGGCAAGCAGCATTCCCTCTCGCTCAAGTTGAAAGCCCGAGAACAGATTGACCTCGCCGAAACCTGGCAGGTTGAAGGAAATCGGCAGGAAGGCCTGAGTCGCCTCGGGACCTTCGAAACCCTCGCCCTGAATCGGTCCGTTGACGATCTGTTTGGGGAGATCGAAGGACAGAAAATAAGGGACCATCGACAGCGCAACGACCAGCAGGATCCAAAGCTGCTGCTTGCTCGTGTGAGTCCAGATGTAGCGGGAAAGACGTGCTTCCATGTTCTGGCAATGTGACCTAACTTAAAATACAGGATCGCCGATCCGGCCGACGGACCCCTGTCGCAAATGGTTTCAGTCCATCAAATCGTCAATGGACTCGCGCTTGATCCACGAAATCGTGACTGCCTGGCATGAGAGCAGACACCTGCCCCATGTCAAGCGGACACGAACCACGAATAACATCCTCGAACAGATCGCCCCTTCGGCAAGGCCCGACGGTTCCTTGCAGACGTGGCGAGCATCCTCGGCTTGAGGCATACTCGCGCGTGGCTTGCACTCGCCTACCCGTCAGCTTACAACAGCCTCATGATGCATGCCACCCATACGCCCCCCGAAGATTGGCACGAGAACGCCTATGATCTCGTCCGCGGGATTGCCGCCTATTCCGGCAGCGCCGTCGTGGCGGGCATAGGCATGGTGATCGCCAAACACCGGGATGCGGACATCGCCAACGCGTTCAACTACAAGCAGGTCGGCTGCAAGATCTGGGCACGTGACAAGCTGCTCGAAAGCGCCGGTTCGGCTTTCGACCGAATCGCAGTGCTTGGCGGATGGTACGGCATTCTGGCCGCGATGCTTTTCGAAGACGCGCGCTTCAGCATCGGCGCCATCGACAGCTACGACATCGATCCTGCCGTGGAGGAGGTCGCACGCACGCTCAATTCGGCGCATGGTGACCGTTTCCGCGCCATCACGGCGGACATGTATGCGCTCGACTATCGGACAATCGGAGCCGACCTGATCGTCAACACGAGTTGCGAACACATTGGTGATCTCAAGCGCTGGCTTGAGCTCCTTCCTTCGGGCACCCGCGTCCTGCTTCAGTCAAACGACTATTTCAGCGAGCCGACGCATATAAGCTGCGTCTCCTCGCTCGAGGAATTCCAGACGCGGGCCGGCCTTGCGAAGCTCGATTTCGCAGGCGCGTTGCCGATGAAGAAATACAACCGCTTCATGCTGATCGGGACGGTCTGAACTCCCGCTGCTGCAGCTCTTCCCTGAGGATCGTCGCCGTCCTGGCAGCGCCGCTGAGATCGAGCGGCGGAATCTCCGGCTTTGGCCGGACCAGCATCGCCTCTATGTCCCGTGCGAGGCGTTTGGACGTGATGCCTTCTTCCGGCAGAACGCCCGCAAGGCCGAGCCTTTCAAGCCGTGCCGCGCGTGTGCTCTGCTCGGTTTCACCGCCCGCGGTGAAGGGAATGAGCAGCGAGCCGCAGCGGGCGCGAAGAATGTCGCACACGGTGTTGTAACCTGCCTGCGAGACGGAAAGCCTGGCGCCCGCGAGCAGGCCTGCAAAATCCTGGCGAAAGCGGAAGAGGCTGACCCCGTCGGGCGCCGCGGCGGCGAGAGCATCGAAATCGCTCTGCGGCAGGTTGGGCCCGGTTATGAGGCACCAGCGAAGCGTCTTCGGCAGCACCGTTGCGGCCCCAAGTGCCGCACTGATCAGATCCTTACCGACAGCACCCCCACCCGCCGACACCACGATGTCGAATTTCTCATTCGCTTCAGCCGGCGGCGGTGGGGCGACGAGACCCGTGTAGGCAATCTTTTGGGCGATCTCGCCCGCAAGGGGGAAGGTTTCCTCGAGACGGGCAAAGGCCGGATCGCCGTGGACGAGCACAAGATCGAAATGCGCCTTGACCAGTTCCACAGTCTCCTCGGCACGGCCTGGTTTGACCCGTTCCTGCAGAATATCGCGCAGCGAAGTCGCCACCAGCGGCCGCCGCTCCATTGCCGCGATGGCATCGAGCAGCGGCAGCAATTCGAAGCGCATCTGCCTGCGGCCGAACGGGAAGGCCTCGATGATGACGACGTCAGGCTTCGAGGCATGCAGCGCTTCGATCAACAGGTCCTTGCGATGCTGCTGGAATGCATCCGTGACCGGATTGCCGTCGGCATCGCTGAGACCCGAAAAGCCCTTGTCCCCGGCCGTTACGGGCGGCAGCGCGATCGTCGCCAGGCCCTCGCCCGGAAACCCGGGGACGGGTGCGCCGCCCGTTACCATCGTTACATCGAACCCGTCGACGGACAACGCCTTCGCGATGCGGCTTGCCCGCGCCAGATGCCCGATGCCAAGCAGATGCTGCACGTAAAAGAAGACGCGACGCTTGCTCACGAGGCCTTGCTCCACTCGCTTTGAAAGAGCCCTATCAGTTGGCTGACACTCGAATGATGGTCGAACTCGGCGCGAACGCGCTGTTCGGCAGCATCGCCGAGCCGCCGCCTGAGATCGGGATCGCGCATCAGCTGTTCGAGCGCCAGGGCAAGCGCCCGCGGGTCGTCGGGCGGCACGAGGAGACCGTTCTGATGGTCCGTCAGCAATTCCGGAACGCCGGAAACGGATGTCGAGACGCAAGGCAGCCGCTGGCTCGACGCTTCCACCAGAACGTTCGGCAAGCCGTCGCGATCACCATTGGCGGCAACCCGGCACGCCAGCGCGAAGACGTCGCTGTCGCGGTAATGCTGCAGCACGTCGGTCTGGTCGAGCGCTCCCTTCCAGTGGATCCGTTCGGCAAGACCAAGTTCGGTCGCAAGCTTCTTGAGGTCGGCGGCCAGTTCGCCTGCGCCAATGTGATCGAAGCGCCAGTTGAGATCGTCCGGCATCAGCGACAGCGCCCTCAGCAGGACGTCGTAGCCCTTCTTGGTGACGGCGCGTCCGACGCTGACAATTCTGACGGGATCGGCCGGGTCGGAGCCGTCGCGGCGGGAGTGATCGCCGCCAAAGACCGGGAAGCGGTCGAGATCGAGGCCGTGGTAGCTCAGATGCACCCGGGCTTTCTCTGGCGTCAGGGTTTGCAGGTGCTCAAAGCCGCTGCGCGTACAGGTAACGGTCCAGCGGGCACGGTCGAGCTTTCCGGAAAGCTCCCAGTTGGACGACGTCCAGATGTCCTTCGCATGCGCGGAGCAGGTCCACGGGATGCCTGCGATGATGCTGGCATAGTCGGTTACCGAAGCGGGCGTATGGATGAAATGCGCGTGAAGCCAGGTCGCCGCGCCCGGCCACTCGGCGACCAGTACCAGCGCCTGACCGAACCGCCGGACGCGGTTGCGCGACGGATCGCGCACGAGATCTGCAAGGAAAGGGCCAAGCGCGCGCCAGAAGCCGGCCTTCGCAATCAACCGGAGCGCGGCGCGAAGCACGCGCGACGGCTCCTCATGCAGATATTCCGGCAAATAGTGAACGTCGGCGCGAATTTCGTCGTGCACGGGATGACGCTTGCCATCGGTCGGACGGCGGAGCGCGACGAGAACGAGTTCGTGCCCGGCCCTTTCGAGACCGAGCAGTTCCTGCGCAATGAAGGTTTCCGACAGGCGCGGGTAGCCTTTCAGGATGACGGCAATCTTGCGATTTGGCGACACTGGCTCAGCTCGTCTGCTTCACGATGCTCAGGTGCTCTTTCGATCTGTGATCGAGCCAGCTGCCGACAAGCTCGGAGATGTGGACAAGGCCTTCAAGCCTCAGGCCATTGGCGGCGCGCGAGGGGGGCGCACGTCCCGGCAAAGCCTTCAACGCCGCCGCGAACCGCAGCGGATCCTCGGCTTCATGGGGAAGCAGCATCTGGACGAGACCAAGCTCGGACGCGCGTCGCGCCCGGATCAGCTGCTCCTCGCGCGGCTCGAGACGCGGCACGATCAGGGCCGGTTTGTCGAAGGAGAGAATCTCGCAGTAGGTGTTGTATCCGCCCATCGAGACGACCCCTCGCGCACCGGCGATCAGCTCCTCCATGCGATTGTCGAACTCGATTATCTTGATGAAAGGAATGCGACCGCCCTTCTTGATCAGCTTGTTGCGCTGCTTGGCCGGCATGTAGGGCCCGAGCACCACGAGGGCATTGTGCGTCAATTCGGGATCCTGCTGATAGGCGTGGATCACATCATGAATGAGTTCGGCGCCGTCGCCGCCGCCACCGGTGGTAACGAGGATATAGTCGCCCTCCGGCCTGTGATCGGGCAGTCCGTCATGCGGTACGCTTCGCTGCAGGAAACCGACGAAGTTCATGCGTTCGCGGACCGCCGCGGGCACGTCAAGGCCCACCAGCGGATCGTAAAAATCCGGGGGGCCGTAGACCCAGATCGTATCGTAGAACTGCTCGATCTTGCGCATGGTGTCGCGGCGCTTCCATTCGACTTCGAGCAGGTGCGGTGCGTCCATGATCTCCCGAAGCCCGAGCACCAGCTTCGTCCCATGGGTCTTCAGGTAGGTGAGCGTATCCTCGACCTCGCCGCGCAGGCCCATGGGCTCCTTGTCGACGATGAAGATGTCCGGCTTGAACGTCTCGGCCGTAGAGCGGATGATCGACTGGCGCATCTTCAGCGTCTCGTGCAGTTCGATATGCCGGTCGAGCGAGGTGTACTCACCGTTTCTGAGCTTGATGACACTCGGAATCTTCACGAAGTCGACGCGTGCACGATAATCGAAAGCCCCGGCGATCGTGGCGCCGGAGATGATCAGGACCTGCAACCCGCTGTAGTCTTCCACGAGCGCATGCGCGATCGTCCGACAACGCCTGAGGTGACCGAGGCCGAAAGTGTCGTGGCTGTACATGAGGATCCGGGCATCCTCGAAACGCCGTACCATGCGAAGAACCTTTCGCTCATTATTGGAAGGGCCTGCAACAGGATGCAGCGCCCGCGGGCAGTCAAAGGAGGTGCCGGCCTTATTTGTAGGGATCGGCGGCGTCGCGCAACCCATCTCCCAGGAAGTTGAACGCCAAAATCACAAGAATGACTGGTATAGTCGGAAACAGCAGCCAGGGATAGAAAGCAATAACGCTGACGCTCTTTGCTTCCGTCAGAAGGATGCCCCAGCTCGTTATCGGCGGACGCAAGCCCAACCCGAGGAAGCTCAGCGCAGTCTCGCCGAGGATCATGCCGGGAATCGAGATCGTCGCCGTTGCGATAAGATGGGACATGAAGCCCGGCACGAGGTGGCGCCCGATAATGCGGCTGCTTCTTGCGCCCATCAGTTGCGCCGCCAGCACATAGTCCTCCTCGCGGAGCGCAAGCAGCTTCGAGCGGACGGCACGCGCGAGCCCGGTCCAATCGAGAAGCCCAAGGATCACGGTGATACCGAGATAGATGAGCAGCGGACTCCATGTCGCCGGCATGATCGCAGCCAGCGACAGCCATAGCGGAATGCTTGGAATCGACTGCAGCACCTCGATCAACCTCTGGACCAACAGATCGAAAACGCCGCCGTGATAGCCGGCAAGCCCGCCGATGACGATGCCGAGCACGAAGCTCACGGTAATGCCGAGAAGGCCGATCGTCAGTGAGATCCGCGCGCCGTAGATGATACGCGACAGCACGTCGCGTCCGAGCCTGTCGGTCCCCAGGAGGAAGAGCTGTCCGCCCTCGGCAGGACAGACGAGATGCAGGTTACTCTCGAAGAGTCCCCAGAAACGATACGTGTCGCCCCGGCAGAAGAATCGGATCCGCTGGATGTCAGAAGGATCGTCGGCATAGTTCCGCCTGAGCGTCTCCATGTCCAGCGTCATCGTCCGGCCATAGACGAAGGGGCCGACCAATGCGCCGTCATGGAAAAGACGGACAGCCTGCGGCGGCGCGTAGATGAAATCTACGTTGCGCGTATGCAGGTTGTAAGGCGCCAGAAACTCGCAAAAGAGAATCATGACGTAAAGAGCTGCCAGGAAAATGCCGGAGGCGAGCGCCACCTTGTGCCGCTTGAACTTCCACCACATCAGTCGCAGCTGCGACGCCTGGTTCACGCGCACCTGCTCCTCCGTCATCACCTCGACGGAATAGGGATCGAACGGGGCGGTCGACACATAATGCGGCAGGGGTTCGCCGGGCGCCGGAATCGGTGACGTCACTTCGTACTCCTGCCTTGCAGACGAATTCTGGGATCGAGAACGGCGAGCGCAAGATCGGATATCAGCACGCCGATGACTGTGAGAAATGCGAGAAACATCAGGAACGAGCCGGCGAGATACATGTCCTGGCTCTGCAGCGCCTTGATCAACATCGGTCCCGTCGTTTCAAGCGACAGGACGATCGCCGTGATTTCCGCGCCGGAGATGATTGCCGGCAGGATCGAGCCGATATCGGAGATGAAGAAGTTGAGCGCCATGCGCAACGGATATTTGAGCAAAGTCCGTGTAGGCGAGAGCCCCTTCGCCCGAGCCGTGACGACATATTGCTTTTGAAGCTCGTCGAGCAGGTTGGCCCTCAGCCGTCGGATCATGCCGGCCGTTCCGGCCGCACCAATGATGATCACCGGTATCCACATGTGCTCGAGCATGGACCTGGCCTTCGCCCAGCTCATGGGCTCCGAAAGAAATCTCTGGTCCATGAGATGGCCGATCGAGGTGCCGAACCAGATATTGGCGAAATACATGAGAATCAGCGCCAGCATGAAGTTGGGCACGGCGATGCCGATGAGACCAATCAGCGACAGCCCGTAATCGCCCCAGCTGTATTGGTGCGTCGCGGCGTAGATGCCGATCGGAAAGGCTATTATCCAGGTCAGAATAATCGTGAAGAAGGAGACAAGGATCGTCAGCCACAACCGGTCTCCGACGACTTCGCTCACCGGCAGTTCATATTCGAACGAATAGCCGAAGTCGCCCTGCAGCATGCCTCCGACCCAATAGATGTAGCGCAGCAGCGGTGGTTGATCGAAGCCGTATTCTTTGCGCAGAGCTTCGATCTGCTCCATGTTGACGCCTTCGCCCTGCGCCCTGATCTCGGCGACGTAGCTCTCGAAATAGTCTCCCGGCGGCAGTTCGATGATGGTGAACACCAGTGCGGAGATAATGAGGAGGGTCGGGACCATCGCCGCAATACGCCAGAGGATGTATCGCAGCATCTCAGGTGTCCTGTTCAAGCCAGAAGGTGTCGGGATTGTAAACGCCGAAATAGCTCGTCGGGTCGAAGCCGAAGAGCGCCTTTTCCGGCACATTGCGAAGTTTCGTGGAGGCGACGATCGGCTGCAGCGATGCATTGACGAGACCAATCGAGAAGACCTGATCGGTGTAGATCGACAGCATCGATTTCCAGATCTCTGTCCGCTCCGCGTCGGTGCTCGAATGCCGCCAGCGCTTGAGCAGGTCAAGAAGCTCGACCACAGGCGGCAGCTCCGGCGCCTCTCCCATTTCGCCGTGCGACAGGTAATTGAGCCCCCAGACCGGCCACTGCAGCTGGTCGTCCGCCGTCGGTGCCAGCTGGCCGGGATTCATGTCCGCGGTCGGAACGCCGTTGTCGATGCCGAACCACATGGACATGATGATCTCGCCGCCGACCGCGCGGCTGCGGAAGGTGTCGCGCTGGGAGGTGCGGATAAAGAGCGAAATGCCGACCTTCTGCCAGTAGTCGGTTATCAGCTGCAGAACATCGGTTTCGAGCGTGCTTTCGCCCGCCGTCTCCACGACGATTTGCGCCGCCCGTCCGTCGGGCAGGATGCGAATCCCGTCACCGCCGCGCTTTGCCAGCCCCGCCTCGTCGAGCAGGCTGTTGGCCTGTTCCGGGTCGTGGGCCACCCAGGCGCTTGCAAATTCGGGACGGAACAGCGGGCTATCCGGCAGCACCGTATCGGCGCTCTCCTTGGTCAGGCCGTAGAAGACCGCCATATTGATTTCGCGCCGGTCGATCGCCAGCGACAATGCTCGCCTGACGCGGACATCCTGCAGCAGCGGACGCCATACCGGATCGGAAGCATTGAGATTGGGAAGCAGCGCCAGACGCGACCCCTGCGTCTTCTTCCACAGCTTGACCGTTATCGGATAGCGCTTCTCGGCATCCTTCAGGAAAGTGTAGTCGACAAAATCGATGCCCGCCGCCTGGAGATCGCTTTCACCCGTGCCGGTTTTCGCCGGGATGAGCGATGAGGAGCTGACGTTCAACACGAACTTGTCGATGTAGGGCAATTGCAGGCCGTTTTCGTCGACCCGGTGGAAATACGGATTGCGCTCGAAGATGAACTGTTCGGCGGGAAGCGGCGTGGTGTTCCGCCAGGGGTCGAGCGTCGGCAAGTCGGGGTTTTCCGGGCGATAGGAGCGTGCCATGCGCATGTGCAATTGGCTCCACTTCTTGACCCGCTCTTCCTTCATCGTTGCCTTGAGCTTGTCCTCTTCCTGGTACTTCTTGTGGAACTGCTTGAGGTAAGCGGACGGCATGGCGATGACCAACGGCTGCGGAGCGGCGAGCTTCTGCAGGAAATCCGGGTTCGGCTTTGTCCAGGAATAACGCACCGTCCGGTCGTCGACGATCTCGAACTTGCCCGCCTCGCCATCCATCACCAGCGCCGTCGGGAGGCCCGCCGGAGAGAGGTCCTCGTTGAGCAGCACGTCCTCCCAGCAGTAGCGGAAGTCTTCCGTCGTAAGCGGCGTTCCATCCGACCACTTATGACCCTCGCGCAGACGCAGGGTAAAGATGCGGTCCTCGACCGTTTCGTAGCTTTCGAGAACGTCGGCCTGAAGGTTCAGCTGCTCGTCGAAGCCGACCAGCCGGGAATAGCCGTTGACCGTCATCAGGCGGATATCCTTGGCGCTGCCGATGAGGCTTCGGATCTCGCCACCATGCTTGCCGGGCCTGCGCCCCATGGCCGCGACATTGATCACGCGCGGCGTTTTCGGCAGTCGCTCATTGAGCGGAGGCAGCTTACCTTCCGCGACCAGCGGCGCGAGCGCCTCAGCCTCGGTCCCCGCCGCGAGCAACCGCGGCGGCAGAACCGTGGAAGCCAGCATCGCCAGCGCGGTTCTTCGGGTGATCATGGGCGTAGCTCCCTTGCATCCACCGACTTTCGGGCAAGGACGAAATGCTCGCCGCCGAGATTTGCAGGAAAGAGGGCGTCTTCCTCGCCATCGTCCGAGAACTGTGCTCCCCACCGGCGCTTGTCCGAGCCTCCGCTTGCCTGGAGGGCGTCGAAATCGAGCTTCCGGTCGAGATCGGGATAGGGCACCGCCGCCAGCAAGGACTTCGTATAGGGGTGTACGGGATTGCGCATCAGCGCCTCACGCGGCGCGAGCTCGACGATCCGTCCGGCGCACATCACCGCGATCCGATCCGCCATATAGTCCACCACCGCCAGATTGTGCGAGATGAAAAGCGACGTCAGCCCCAATTCCTTCTGCAAATCCTTGAGAAGGTTGAGAATCTGGGCCTGCACCGAGACATCGAGCGCCGAAACGGGCTCGTCGCAGATCAAGAGCTCCGGAACGAGCGCAAGCGCGCGGGCGATGCCGATGCGCTGCCTCTGACCGCCGGAGAAACTGTGCGGATAGCGGTTGATGAAACGCTGATCGAGGCCGACGGCCTGAAGCAGCGAGCGAACGGTTTCGATGCGCGACTTCGCCGTTCCACGCCCGTGGATCTCGAGCGGCTCACTGAGAATGTTCTTGACCGTCATGCGCGGCGACAGCGACGAGACCGGGTCCTGGAAGACCATCTGGATTTTCGCGCGCAGCTCCTTCAGCGCCGTGCCCTCGAGGTTCAGGACGTCGACCGCTCCGCCACCGTCATTGTAGGTTATCGATCCTGAATCCGGCGTCACCGCCCGCATCAGGATCTTGCTCACTGTCGTCTTGCCGCAGCCGCTTTCGCCGACGAGGCCGAGGCATTCACCGCGGCGAATATCGAAGCTGACGTTGTCGACGGCGCGGTGCTGGGAAGCGCCGCCCTTGCCGCCGAACCAACCCGAGCTGCGGGTGGTGAAGGTTTTCGACAGGTTGCGGACGGAGATGAGAACGTCGGAGTTGGAAGTCTTGCGCACCGGTCGATTTCCGAGAAGGTTTTCAGCCTTGACCGGCACCTCGCGCAGCGCCTTCAACCGCTCGCCGGGCTTCATGTCGAAGTGCGGCACAGCAGCCATCAGTCCCTTCAGATACGGATGCTGCGGGTTGCGGAAGATCGCATCGACCGGCCCCGCCTCGACGATATCGCCGTGATAGATGACGACGACTTCGTCGGCCATATTGGCGACGACGCCGAGGTCGTGCGTGATCAGCAGCATGGCCATGTTGAGCTTGGCTTGAAGCTCGCGCAGGAGCTGCAGAATTTGCGCCTGCACCGTGACGTCGAGTGCAGTTGTCGGCTCATCGGCAATCAGGAGCGCCGGCCGGCAGATCAACGCCATTGCGATCATCGCGCGCTGGCGCATCCCGCCGGAAAGCTCGAACGGGTACATGTCGTAAGCGCGCGGCGGGTTGGAGAATCCGACGTAGCCAAGAAGCTGCTCGGTCCTCGCTCTCCGCTCTTCCTTATCCGCGTCCGTATGTATCGTCAGCACCTCGGAAATCTGGTTCCCGATCGTGTGGAGCGGCGACAGCGAGGTCATCGGCTCCTGGAAGATCTTGCTGATGCGCGCGCCGCGAATGGCCTGGATGTCGCGCCCGTCAGGCTCGAGCGAGAGCAGATCGACAGGCTTGCCCGCGACCGCCGGGTCGTTGAACAGGACTCGCCCGCCAACCTTCGCGACGCTTGGCAAAATGCCCATGATAGCCTGGCTGATCGCCGACTTGCCGGATCCGGACTCACCGACGAGCGCAGTGACCTTCCCTGGAAGAATCCTGAAATTTGCTCCCCTGACGGCTTCCACTTCACCGCCGAGCACCGAGAATGTGATCCGCAGACCCTCAACCCGCAGCAGGTCCGCCCCTGATGTCATTGCAGCACGCTTCCCTCACTACCCCAGAGCGCCGTACGTTGTCCCAAAACGCACATGGACGCTCTCCTTCTTTGGTTCTACGCATCGTTTCCATCGAAGGGCGTTTCCGCACTTCGGCGATGCTATAGCGTCCGACACCAAAAAAAGAGTAGCCTAGCTTCAGCAGGCTGTCCAGCACGCCCCCGGAAGCGTCGGAAGGGCCGCTGCTGCACGGCCAAGGCGACTTATGAGAACGGGCAAATGCCGTTCGTCAGCACGTCGGCACACCGCGTCGACCGGCGGAAATCGTCGTAGTAAAGCGTCCAGTCGGTCGTGTCTGCCGCCCGATAAGGCCCGAACTTGAAGTACTGATTCTGGCCGAGCCCCTTATCCGCATGGCCGATGTGTCCCTTCACAGTAATCACCGGCTGACCATTGGCAAACAGCTCGATATGTCCGGACCCGTCGGGACCCGGCTTGGTAAAGACAGCGAAGTCGATCCAGCCGGACTTCGGATCGGGAAGGGGATTGCCATGATTGGTGACGGTAACCCCGGTTGTGCATGAATTGAAGAGCCGGCCATCTTCCGGCTTCCAGTTTGCATCGGCCGCGACCAGCATGCGCATCTGATTGAGTTCGGGCCGCAGCCAGACGGGAACCTCTCCCGGCGCGCAGCGCGCCGCCACGCCCGCCGGGCCGGTCGACGCAGGCGGCAGATAATTGGTCTCAACGGTAACGAAGAGCTTACCCAGACTCATGCGGAACGCCAGAAAGGGGCTGAAGTCCCCGTTAGCGCCGTTGTCAATTTCGCGTTTCCATTGCGCAATGAGGTAGCGATGGTCCCCACTCGGGACCGGATCGGCGAACTTGACCGAAAAGCCGTACCAGACGCCCTTGTCGTAAGGCACGCGCAACGCGGTCTTCTCCCAGATCTCCGCCCGCTCGCTGCACCCGTCGTCCGACGGCGGGCATTTCGGCACGATGGACAGTTTCAGACCGCCATTTCCGGTGCGTTTGACGTCGCTCTGGAACACATAGGAACCGGCGCTTTGTTCGAAGTTGTCACGATAGTAGAGCCCGCCTTCGGGGGCGAAATCCTTCCCCTCGAACCCGTCGACCAGCGTCGGTCCCGGGGTCGGTTGCTGTTCCGTCGATTGGGCATGCGCAACGCTTGTCGCAGCAAGGGCTGCGGCCAGAAAAACCACGCGGAACATCGAACCTCCTTAAACCAAGCAATCTTGTCGAGCTATTGCAGCATCTTGTCGATGAGGCCGCGTGGCCCCGGCGACTGCTTCGTATTGCGATAGAGCAACATGACATGCTCCGCCTCGGAAAGTCCATCCTGAGTTGCATCGTCGGCGCGCTCCTCCGCGATCGCCGCAAGCGCCGCATCCTTGGGATAGAGGATGGTGAACTTCTGCCGGACGCCGCGCAATTTCTCCTGTCCGAGCGTCGCCCAATCGCCGCCGCAATAATTGACGAAGGCCTCGCTTGCGACGACGTTGTGGGCGTATTTCTTCGTCAGGTTCTGCAGTCGCTGCACCTCGTTCACCGCCGAGCCAAAGACCGAAAAGGTCAGCCGGTCGCGAAGCCCGACATTGCCGAACATGACGTTGCCGACATGGAGGCCAATTCCATAGCCGATCGGATCACGCCCCTGTTTCTTTCTTTCCGCGTTCAGCGCCGCCACACGCGCCGTCGCCGCGCTCACCGCCGCGAGCGCCTCGCGGCTGGCAATTTCCGACGGCTCCTTGTGACGGCCGCATGGGTAGACGGCGATGAACCCGTCTCCAACGAAGCTCAGGATCTGCCCACCGTTTCGATTGAACGGCGTCGCGATCGCATCGAAGAAACCGTTGAGCGTCTCGATATAGGCCTGGCGACCCTCCTTCTCCGCGAGCATGGTCGATCCCCGCATGTCCGCCATCACCAGGACGGCGCGAACCGTCTCGCCGTCGCCGCGCCGCACCTGCCCGCTCATCACGCGCCGTCCGGCATTGGCGCCGAGATACGTCGTCAGCATGTTGTCGGCGAGCTTGCCGAGTACGGCGACCTTGGCCGCAACCGCCAGATGGTTCTGAAGCTTGAGCAGCGCCGCGATCACGTCGTCGGTGAAGCCGCCATGGCGATCCGTCGTCCAGGACCCCACCATTCCGTGCTCGGAGTCGGTCCCGAGCGGCTGCATGAAGGCCAGATAATCGGTGGCCCCGTGCTCCTTCAGTTCATCGAAAATCGGAAACTCCGAGGGCTCCGACAGATCAATGCGCCGCCTCACGTGGTCGAGGTTGTTGTTGAGCAGATAATAGTAGGGGCTGCGCAGAAACCGGTCAGGATTGAGAGCCAGTTCCTCATGACGCAAACCGCTGACCTCGACGCCCTTGCCGCGCCACCAGGTAAAACCGAGCGCGTCATAGAGCGGATGGAGCATCGAGAAGGATAGATGGACGCGCATGAGCGGCAGGCCGGCGGCGGCCAACCGTTCGCAGAAGCCTCGCACGAGGGTCTCGAGCGTCTCGTCGCTCAAGGAGGCTCGCATGAGCCAGGCTGCGACCTTGTCCAGAAGAATCTCGGAAACGCTGTTGTTGATCGGGCCCATGGCATTCCTCACTATCGGCATGACGGTCAACACCGACGGCTATCGCGCGGGCCCTGCAATCAAGGCCGCGTCCACCTGTGATGCCCGTTGTAACGAACGGCGTCTGCCGCGCCTGGCGGCAGTTGTTGCGGCGATTGAATCGCAGCATCTTCTTGCCTGGAGATATTCACCGGCGGGCGCGATTTCCAGAGACGTTCGAAATTTTTGATCATGCATCGATGGTACACGGGATTGATCGCATAATTGCAATCCTGCAATTGTTGGGGTCGCCCGCGACGCGTCGGCCCTGCGCTTGACTTGCGACGCCTTTCTCGCCAACAAAACGGCGACATTTTCCGGCAATCGGGATCGTCGCAATCGCCCGCCCTGCCCCTGACAGATGGAACCCTATCTTGACCTCCCTTCCTCACGACAGGCTGCTTGAATCGATCAAAGCGCGCCAGGCACGCGTCGGCGTCATCGGCCTCGGCTATGTCGGCCTGCCGCTCGCCGTCGCGGTGGCACGCTCCGGTTTTCCGGTGGCGGGTTTCGACATCGATCCCGCGAAGATCGTCGCCCTGGATGACGGCCGATCCTATATCGAGGCGGTGACCGATGAGGCGCTTGGCCGTGAGATAGCCGCGGGCCGGTTCCGCTCGACGACCGACTTCTCCGATCTTGCCCTGTGCGACGTGATCGTCATCTGCGTGCCGACGCCTTTGACCAAACATCGCGATCCCGACCTCTCGTTCGTGGAAGGAACGGCACGCTCGATCGCCGCCACGCTGAGGCCCGGCCAGCTCGTCGTTCTCGAATCAACCACCTATCCCGGCACCACCGACGGCATTGTCCGTTCGATCCTGGAAGAGACGGGGCTGAAGTCCGGCGAGGACTTCTTCGTCGGCTTTTCGCCGGAGCGCGAAGACCCGGGCAACCGCGCCTTTGAAACCGCGAGCATCCCGAAGATCGTCGCCGGTGACGGCGCGCGGGCGGCGGCCCTGATGCAGCAGTTCTACGGCGCCGTGATCAAGACCGTCGTCCCGGTCTCCTCGAACGCCACGGCCGAAGCCGTCAAGCTCACCGAAAACATCTTCCGGGCCGTCAACATTGCCCTCGTCAACGAGCTCAAGGTCGTCTACGAGGCCATGGGGATCGACATCTGGGAAGTCATCGAAGCGGCCAAGACGAAGCCGTTCGGCTACATGCCCTTCTACCCGGGACCGGGACTCGGCGGCCATTGCATCCCGATCGACCCTTTCTACCTCACCTGGAAATCCCGCGAATACGAACTGCCGACCCGTTTCATCGAACTCGCCGGGGAAATCAATTCGGCGATGCCGCGCCACGTCGTTAGCCGGCTCGCCGAGGCACTCGACAGGCGGCAGGGCAAGGCGCTCAGCCGCTCGAACGTTCTCGTCATTGGTCTCGCCTACAAAAAGAACGTGCCCGACATTCGCGAAAGCCCCTCTCTCAGGCTGATCGAGCTCATCGAGGAGCGCGGCGGCAGCGCTGCCTTCTATGACCCGCATGTCGAAGAGATCCCTTCGACCCGCGAGCATCTCGCCTTGAGGGGCCGGCGATCGATCCCCTTCGACGCGGAAAGCGTGCGCCGGTACGATGCCGTGCTTATCGCGACCGACCATGACGGGATCGACTACAAGTCCCTGGCGGATTGGGCGCCCCTGATCGTCGATACGCGCAACGTTTTTGCCCGGCTCGGCATCGTTGCTGACCACGTTGTCAAGGCCTGACCTCCGTTGCGAGCGGTCGGGCGCCTTCAGCCAACCGGGGCGAACGCCGCCTTGAGATTTTTTGCCGCCATGGCGTAGCCGCCGGCTGCTCCGTCGATGAAATGCACGTGATCGCGGCTCATGGCCGCCGGTACGATACAGGTCATCAGCGCGGAATCCTGCTGATGCAGCCCATAGCTGGAGACGCCGGCCTCGGCAGCCCTCTTCAGCCGTTCCTCGATCTGGCGCAGCCGCTCGATGCCGATATCGATCGTCATCTTCAGCCCGTCGTCAAATTTGCGGAAATCGGAGTTTCTGACCAGGTCGCGCTTGTATTGCGTGGTATCGAACTTGCCTATGTTCCAACCTAGCTTGAAGCACACGAACAGCATCAGGCTCTGCAGGGTGATCCAAGACCAGGCGATAAGGCGTCGGCCTTTCCGCGCCACGGCGCGCGATTCGACTGCAACCCCTTGCATCGAGAGCCGAGGCTTGGGACCGTTTTCCGGCACCGGATGCCCGCCTCGTTCCTCGCCTTCGGCCAATGCCACGATGTCGCCGACAAGTGCCTGGAATTCCGGACCATTGCCAAGCAGGCCCGGGACAGCAATGATCGAGACGATTGCCCCGTGGCGGGAGACAATCGGATTCCAACGACAGGACAGCCCCGTCAGATCCGGCCTGCTTCCGGCCGCCGCGGCCTCGATCTGGTAGCGCCCGGCCTTCATTTCCGCCTCTGCCCAACTGGCACCGCCGCCGGAAAACATCGCGTAGGAGACCTCCTCGCTCGCCTTGAAGCGCGCGACGCGCATGTCGCGCCCGCTGGCGCGGATGTCGGCGACCGGAACAAGGGCTGCCCGCAGTTCGAGGCCAAGCTCTTCCGCGACCCAGGTCTTCGCGGCGGCCAATGCTGCGCGCGCCTTAGGCGCCATTGATACGGGTATTGCCGCAAGCGCCCCGTCGCCTCCGAAAACGAAAGGCAAGTTTCTTTCGCCAAGCGCATTCATCAACGCCGATATGACGCTTGCGCCCGCCATGTTGACGCTCTTGTAACGACCCTCCGCAATGGCGCTGGTCGAATCGACGATGTCCGCGACCGCCAGCACCCATCCATCCGGCAAGGGCCGATAGTTGGCCTCGTCGGCAACCCCCTCGAATGCCTCGAAAAGGGGCAGGCTGTCGTAGAACTGCATACCAGTTGCCTGCGCCATGACCGCGTCCAACCTTTCCGACTTTAGCCCAATGCGCCCGGGAATCGCTTTATTCTTCTTCACTGCGCTCTAAATCACGTTAGATCGGAAGATAAAGTTTCAAAACAGCCTTTGGAGAGCATGACTTAGAAATAAAGCAACCCCTACAATCTAATTGGACCTTATGCCGTTGCAGGACCCTTATGATCTGTGCTTGTCTAAGGAAATGCACGCAGGCAAAAGCGCCGAGGCGAGCAGGACGAAGCCAAAACGGGAATGCAGGAAAACACCTTTCGAGTGCGGTTCTGGGGAGTGCGAGGTAGTTTGCCGGTATCCGGCGAACAATTTCTACGCTATGGAGGCAATACACCCTGCATCGAAGTCCGTTGCGGCAGCGAAGTCCTGCTCTTCGACGCCGGCTCAGGATTGCGCGAAGCCGGCGTGGCGCTCACATTGGAGGGCGTCTCGGCATTCGACCTCTTCTTCACGCATAGCCACTACGATCACATCATCGGCCTCCCCTATTTCAAACCGATCTATAATTGCAGCACGGCCGTACGTTTCTGGTCCGGTCATCTTTACGGCCGGATGAGCACCAAGCGAATGGTCGGCGAGTTCATGCGGCCGCCATGGTTCCCGGTCGATACCGGCATCTGTCAGGCGAGCATGGAGACCGTCGACTTCCGCCCGGGAGACGCGCTCGCACCCCGCAAGGGAGTTACCATCCGCACGACGAGCCTCAATCACCCGGGCGGGTGCGTGGGCTACAGGATCGACTGGGGCGGCCGGGCCGTCGCCCTGATCTATGACACCGAACACGAGGCCGGCATTCTCGATCCCGCACTCCTGGAGTTCATCGCCGGCGCCGATCTTATGGTCTACGACTGCACCTATCTCGAGTCGGAAATGCCAACCTATCGAGGCTATGGGCACTCGACCGGAATGCACGGCGCCAAGCTGGCGCAAGCGGCCGGCGTGCGGCGCCTCGCAATGTTCCACCACGATCCGTCACGGACGGATCTCGAGCTCGCGGCGATGGAACAGGAGGTGCAGGCCTTTTTCGACGGGGCCTTCGCAGCCCGCGACCACCAGATCATCGAGCTGTGAGGTCGCCTCCCCTGCGCCAGCGGCAGGCGGGGTGGACGGCGGTGAGCTCGAACAATCGCGACAGAAACTGCCATACGCTCTCGTCATGGACCAGATGGTGCGTGAGGATGCCGACCGTCTCCTCGTCGAGGTTCATCTCGTCCAGGCGCCTTACGATGTCGTGAATGATTTCCAGGTGATCCCGACAGCCGCGCGTTCCGTGCCAGTCCATCACGTCCACATGCGTGTTGACGAGGCTGAGACCGGGTCGGGGAAAAGCCGATGCGATCGAGCCGGTCTTCATGGTCTTTGCACCATCCGGATTGCTCGAGCTCCTTTCGGCGCCGAAGACCGAAAGGGCCGTGAAGCCGATGTCGGGCAGCCCCGCGAGAAGCCCTGGATCTATCCGGTTCCATGGCGGGACGAGAAGCGGAACGAAAGAGGACGGATGGAGCGCGCTGAGACGGGAGTACCCCTTGTCCAGTTCGTCGAGAACGACCTCTCGCGGCCGGTGGCCGCCAAGCTCCTGCCTTTTTTCCGCCGGCGGCGCATGATTTTGATGCGTCCAGCCGTGAACGGCAATGCTGATATCGTCACGGCTGGCGAGGTAGTGCGAGAGCTCGCCGCTCGTGTGCGCCGGGATAACGGCCAAGGTGATCGGCACGGAAAAACGATCCGCCAATTCCACCAGCCGGTCGAGCGCCCCCGTCGGCGCAACGGCATCGTCGTCGCGCAGCCAGAAATCGGCGCGCCGCCCGGCCGCGCGCAAACGATCCAGCCTGTCGACTATCGGCTGCCAGATCGACATGTCCATTATGCCGCCCCCTTCACGAAATCCTTGAAGATCTCGCCAAGGCGCATTGCGGCCGCCTGCAACGAGCGTTGTTCGACAACGAAGCGGCGCGCGCTTGCACCAAACCGGGCGCGCAGGCCCCCGTCGCTGATGAGGCGCCGGATCGCCGCAGCGAACAGCTCGACATCACCCGCCTCCGTCAACAGTCCCGTTTCTCGGTCCCTGACCACTTCCGGGACGCCGGCAGTTCGTTGCGCGACGACCGGCAGGCCGGCCGCCTGCGCCTCCAGATAGGAGAGGCCATAAGCCTCGCCGCAGCCCGGCCAGACATAGACATCGCCGCGCGCAAGAATCTCGGCGATCGCGCCGGGCTCTTTCTCGCCGAGCCAATCCAGCCTCTCGGCGGGAAGTCCGGCGAAGGCTTCCTGCACTTCTGCCCGGGCCGGGCCATCGCCGACGATCGACATTCTCCAGGGCAGATCGACCACGAGCGCCAGAGCCTTGGCGAGCATCCGGTAGCTCTCCATCTTGTCGCCCGGCCGCATCATCGCCACGGCCAGTAGCCGGCACATGTCGGCATCGGCTTGTCGAGGTTCGTGAAACGGCGCCACGTCTATGAAGGGTGCGAGCATCGCATATCGGCCACCCGGGATGGCCTCTTCCAGCCCTTCGCGGTCGCGCTGCGTAAAGCAGATGTTGACTGCGGCATGCCTGGCGCCGGCCGCAACTTCATCCTGGGCCGGCTTCCTGGCGCCCACGTTGCGCCGGTACGAGTAGGAGCTTTCGGCGGTCACGTAGGGAATGGAAAATTCCGCTGAAATGCGGGGACCGATGAGGTCCGGCGCCTTGTAGTAGGGATGGTAGCAGAACCACGTGTCGGGTGGCCCCTCGGTGCGCCAGAGGCGTCGAAGGCGGCGAACCTCGAGATCGGCTTCCGTTCGAAGCGACGAAAGTTGCTCGTCGGATGCCTCGCGTGAAAAGCTGCGCAGTTGCGATGCGATGCCGATGTCATGACCGCCCAGCCGAAGCGCCTCGATCAGCAGGCGCGCCATCTGCCTGTCACCGGAAGGGACGGGATGATCAGGCGATTTCAAAGGCGCGTAAAAGGCGATCTTCATTCGACGCGAGCTATCCCGCCTCCGCGATCGGATGTCAACCTACGTCGGAACGGGCTGCGCAGCGGCTGGCATTATCGACACGTGCACGGGCTCGAAGGCCGTGAGCGGCTCTCGTTCCGCGTTGTCGCGGCTTATTCCGCCGCCGCTTCGCCGCCCTGCGCCAAGGCCGCATTCTTCTTGGCGATTGCATCGCGTGTCGCGGCGGCTGCGGCCGTCGTCGACTGCCCTTCGTCGCCTGCGACCTGCACCGTCGGCGAAGCAAACGAGATGCCGTTCGTCTTGAAGGCTTCCTTGATCAGGGCCTGCGCCCGCCGCCGCACCTGGGTCTGGTTTCCCGGCTTCGTCTTCATCGCGAAGCTGAGCGTGACGCCGTAGTCGCCGAACTGCTCGACGCCCTTCATCTTCACCGTTTCAATAATCAAGGGAGCGAGCTCCGGATCCTCGAGCAGCGCGGCGCCGACGCCCTTCACCACCTTCTTCACCTTGCCGACATCGGTATCGTAGGAAACGTTGATCTTGAATTTGTCGATCACCCAGTCGCGGCTCATGTTCTGGACTGCACCGAGCGAGCCGAACGGTACGGTGAACACCGGTCCGCGGTGGTGGCGGAGCTTGACGGAGCGGATGCTGAAGGATTCGACCGTCCCCATATAGCTCCCGCTCTGGATGTATTCCCCGATCCGGAACGCATCGTCCATCATGTAGAACACGCCGCTGATAACGTCCTTAACTAGGCTCTGCGAGCCGAAGCCGAGCGCGACCCCGAAGACCCCGGCACCGGCAATCAGCGGCCCGATCGCGACGCCAAGTCCGGAAAGAACCATGAGCACGGCGACCACCGCGATGGAGACTGCAAGGAAATTGCGCAGAATAGGCAGTAGTGTGCGCAGCCGCGTGTTACGCGCAAGCTGCACCGGATCCGCGACGTCGACACTGGCCTGGTTGATGCGTAGATTGATGAACTCCTTCGCCAGTTGCCAGATGAGGTCCGCGGCGAGCAGGATGACCACCCCGGCAAGAACGCCGCGGAAGATGCGATTGAAGACATCGTCCTGCATCATGGCGGCTCCGTTGACACGGAAGACGACGGCGAGCCAGGCGGCCGCCAACGCGATGATCACCAGCCGGGCGCCCCGTTCGATCAACACGTTGCGCAACACGCGCATGCCGTCGGTTGCCGAGGTGTCGAGCACCGCCCTCGTGGTCGCGCTTGTGAAACGCAAGAGCGGCGGCAAGCCGAGAACATAGATACCGATCCAGAACAGGACCTTCATATCGGCGACCCAAAGGAGCCAGAGCAGTACCAGGAAGGCGATAATCATCGCATTGCGGAACATCCGCCGCGCCGCCGTCGTGGTCTCAACGGGGCGGCGAAGCGTCGTATCGATCGCCATGCCGAGAATCACGAGCCCGATCGTGGCGGCAACAAGTTTGCGAACGTCTTCCGCAACCGAGAGCGCCTGCATGACATCGGTAACCGCCCACACAAATGCCAATGCGCAGATGAACAGCACCGATCGATTGAACCAGAACCTGGCGGCGCTGGGGGCGAGCGTCGCCTGTTCCCCTTCTGCATCCGGCGTCGGGGCGGCCTCGGCGGCCGACTTGAAAACTGCCGATGCGACGGCAATAAGCAGGCGCGCCGCGATCCAGGCAATGAGCAGCGGCGCGATCGCGGCCTCCAGTCGGGGCGGCCAACCGGAAAGCACAAATGTGGCGATTGCGGCGATTGCAAAGGCGACGAGAGGTGCGATGCGGATGAAGGCGCCAAGGCCGCCTCCGTACTGGGCCGCATTGCGCTCCGCATTGCGGCGCAGGAAGTAGCGCAGCAAGTATTCGGCGCCGTAGCCGACGAGCAATAGGAAGGCGAACCCCCGCAGAATCGGCATTGTTCCCTGGTTCTCCATATCGCTGGCGATGCGGTCTTTCGCGGCCCGCCATTCGGGAGCCATGCGTGGTACCGCGTCCCGCATGCCGCCAAGGTGCTTCCTGATTTCCGCGACCCATTGGGAGGCAAGCCCGGTCGACGGCGCGGGCGCCGCGGGCGTAGCCGTCGGTTTGGATGCCAGCCATTGACGAACCTCTGGATCGTCGAGCAACTTGATCAGTTGCTGCACCTTGTCCGGCGGCGGCGCCGCCGTCGGTTCCTGTGCGGCCAGGGGGCCGGTGAGCGCGAAAATCAACTGGAGAAACAGGACAAGGAAGGCGAGAATGACGCCTTTCCTGCAATGACTTGAAGCCGCACGCATAAGACCAGCCCTCCCTGTCGCGACGACGACCCCCAACCGCGCCGCGCGCCTGTCAGACGCAAGAGGACGCTGCAGCACTTTGAAACGCTGCATGTTTTTGTCCTAATCGGCTACGATTTAACCAAACATGCAGTAGGCCGTTAGTCTACACCCTATCCTACACAGAAGATGACTAATAAAAGTGTCACAGCGCAACGCCATCCTGCGCGATCTGATCTGTTATTGATCGAATTCGGGCATGCGCTCGTGCAAAGCAGTTCTGCGTTTCGCTCGCATGCAATGCGATATCCGTGGTCCCCGCTGCGTGTAGCCGTCGGGGACTTGAAACCGGCCCTTGCACGCATAGTTTTTCCGGAAGGGAATTTGCCGAGCAAAGAGGGGAAGTCGCGATGCCGAAGAATATTGCGAAGACGGGCGCCATCCATGGAGGCCACATCGCCTCGACGCGGCTGCTGACCGGCGCCTTGGCGACGGCCCTCCTCCTTTTCTCTGCCGGCGGCATGTCGGCCAAGGACGGCAGGCTTTCAGGCCTGCCTTCCCTGATCCTCGGCGGCCAGACCGCCGAGGCGCAGACGTACAATTTCGAGCAGCCATTCGTCGAGGAGGTCAAGACGCCGACCATCACCATCGCCCTCGACAAGACGACGCTCGACGACATCAAAGCTGCATTCGGCGGTGAAGTTCGGATGCGCTCGGCCGGGGATATTGCAGTCGGGTGGTTGTGCTACACCTTTGCCTCGCAATCGGTCCAGCGGGATGTCTGGTTCATTGCCAACGACATGCAGGCAGCATCTGCGGCGAAACAAGTCGTCAATATGATTGCGATCGAGGAGACGTCCGAGGATCAACCCGATTGCGACAAGGGGCAGTTCGATGTTCAGGACTGGACAATTCCCGTCCCGACGCTCGGCGACGACAAGGCATCCCTCCAACAGCGCTTCGGCAACGCACCGGAGAGCGGCCTGGTCCGCTACGCTCATGAAGGAGCCGGCGCAGACGCGCAAATATCGCAGTCGCTGGTCTATCGCTTGAAGGACGGCAAGATCGATGCTGTCGCCTTCACCCAGATCAAAGGCAGATAGTTGCATTCCGCGTCTCAAGAGACGCAACGGCCGCGGTGCGATCTGACAAGGACCGGAGGGCTCTCACACCCTCGCTCGATCGCGCTTCTTGAAGGCCGGCAGGCCGCCCGCGGGCATGTGCCGGAACTTGTTGCGAATTTGTGACCACAGGGACTTCAGGGATTCGGGCCGCCAGGTTTTCAGACCTGCGCCGCGGCGCCCGGCGAAATTCAGGATGCTGCCGACGATAGGCGCGCGGCCAATGTTCAGGCGCTCGACCGATTCAAGCAATTCGGTCTCCTGTGTTCTTCCAGCCGCCACCATCACCAGAACCGCGTCCACTTGGGAAGACAGCCACACGGAGTCGTCGTCGTGTGCGATCGCCGGCGGGTCGATTATGACAAGGTCGAAGCGGCGGCGCAGTTCCTGGAAAAGCCGTTCATGGTCATGCAGGCCGAGGCGTGAGTTGATGACACGCAGGAATGGATATTCAGGCGCGACGCTTATGATCGACTCAAGGTCGGTCGTGCCGTCCAGAAACATGCCGAGCGTTGGATTTCTGTTGCTGATGCCGAGCATGCCGGCCGCGCCGTTCGGCTTGGGATCGATATCGAGAATGACGGCCCGCAGGCCGCTCAGAGTGGCCGTTGCCGCCATCCCGAGGGCGCAGGTGGTCTTGCCTTCAGCCGCACCGGCGGAGAAGAACATGACGACCTTTACGTCCGCGCCAAATTCCAGCGCGCGCCAGGCCAGGCACAGGGAACGCATCGAGCGCGCAAACGGCGAATGGGGACTGGCAAGCATATGCTGGTAAGGGGTTTGTCCCGGCTCCAGAATCCCTTCCACGTCCGGGATCGTGATGATGTTCGGACGCTTGATGATGCTCTCCACCTTTCGCGTCGTGCGAATGCGAGTGTCCAGGCCATCCATGACGAACATCGCGACGACCGCCAACAGGAGAGAAGCTACTGCCGCCACTGGAATTATAAGTGCAGGCCGCGGAAAGGACGGCTGGCGGGGGATTTCAGCAAAGGACGCGATCCGCGCCGTGGCCTTGACCTCCTCCTGCTCCGGATCGAAAGAGCCCAGCCGCAGCACAACTTCGTCATATCGCTTTTGCTCCGAAAGCAGGTCTCGCTCGAGCTCACGACGGCGAATTTCATCAAGATTTCGGACCTGCATCTCCTTTTGCAGTTGGCTGACTTCCTGCTGGAATTTCTTCGCCCTTACCGTCGCAACCTTCGCGTCGTTCTCCAGCTCCCGCAGAATTCGGTTTGCCTCCTCATTGATCAGGCGGCGATTGGACACGATCTGCGCGTCCGATTCCACGACGAGGGGATGGTTTCGCCCAAACTTCGCGGTGAGCTGCGCCCTTTCGCGCAGAAGACGTCCTTCCTCGTTTCTGAGCGTACCGAGTAATTCCGAGGTCAGGACCTTTCCGGCAGAATCGATACCAGTCGAAGCGAGCAGCTGCTTGGCCTCGTTGTATTTGGCCCATGCGCCCGCCTCGTCGACGCGCGCGACGGTAAACTGGGTATTCAACTGCTCGGTACGGGCACGCAGTACATCGTCCCTCGGGTCGAAAGCCAGATCGCTCCTGGCCGCAAACTCCGCCATCTCGCGCTCTTTTTTCGCGATTGAAGTTGCAAGGCCGCCGGCTTGCAGGCGCAGATAATTCACGGTGTTTTGCGCTGCGGACTCTTTCAGGCGCGATGTCCAGGCTACGTAATTTGACGCTACGCCGTTGGCGACCTCGGCCGCTCGGGCCGGAAGGTCGTGCTGGACGGAGATGGTCATCGCCAAGCTGTCGCCTCTGCGGTCAGCAGCGACGGAAGCCTGCAGCCTCGTAATTGCACGGTCCCTCGACCGCCCTCCAGCGACAATGTTTGCCCGCCGGTCCTCGCGACCGCGCGCGCTGCTGGTATCGGAAGAGCCTCCGAAGAAAGCCGTCAGCGAACTCCAGGTCGTTTCGGAGGCAGCCTGTTTTTCAGCCAGGCGCGGGTTGAAATAAGGATCTTCCTGAAGTTTCAAGTCGTCGACGACAAAGCCGAGGAATTCGCGCGAGCGGACCAGATCCATCTCCGTGTCCATCGCGGACTTGTCACGCTCGAGCTTCTGCAACTCAAGCACGGACTCGTAGGGGCGCGTGTCGTTGCGGTCGAACACCAGCGTCGACGACGCCGTATAAACCTTGTCGAGCGAATAGGTGACGATGGTGGCAAGCAGCGTGCCGACGACGACCACAGAAGCGATCAGCCTGGCGTAGCGCCTCAAGAGGTCCAAAACGTCATGGAGGCTCTGAATCGACGCCTCTCGTTGGCTCGCGCCGCCCAGGTTTGCAAGCCTCCTGGCTTCTTCGCGAACTTCGAAATCCCGATCAAAAGTAAGCATCATGCCCCTCTTCCAACCCCGTCGGACATCGAAGCCCAGACTGAAAATTGGGGTCAAATTCCTAATGTGAAAAGGTTGCTACTATGCAATATTTACTCGGCGGCCAAATGCGTGCAAAGTTAGAAAGCTTGAAGTACTTAACACACATCTCATCCGCCGGATGAGCAAGTAAATTTTTATAACTCGTAAAATCGCGGCTCGCGCGATTTTGCCATATTGGCTTTCTTCGCGCGAATACATTTTAGCGGATGTTAGCGGACGTCCGGGGACAAAAGCAAGAGTTTACGCGAGCCGACAATGATAAGTGCGGTTGAGTCCAGATTCGCAGTCCCGGCCAAATCCAAGAGAGAGGTCTGGCAGCGCATCGAATTCCTGACTGTGGGCGCCGCGATCTTCTTTTCGCCGGTCAATGTTTTGCGCCTAAATCAATTCTATTTCACGCTCAGCGATGCATTGTTCAGCCTGGCGTTGATCCTCGGCCTGATCAATGGACGCATCCCATTGCGACCGCTCGGCCGCGTCAGCACGGTCGTGTGGCTGTCGGGGCTTTGCTGCATCGCATTCGGCCTCCTGATCAGCAGCCTCGTCAGTCCAGACCCGATAAGAGGGCTGGTCGTCCCCGGTCAGTACATATTTGCGTATTTCATCGTCCTTCTTATCATCGCCGGGCGCCCGGTGGAGGAGACGATCAAACTCGCGAAATTTTATATCCTCTCCGTATTTCTCATGTGCGTCCACGCGGTCTATCTCATCCACTGGGATGGACAGAAGAACACGACCTTCGTAAGCGGCAGCGGCCGATTTACAGGCTTTGTCGAACGAGAAAACGAATGCGCGGCACTGATTGCTTTGGCTGTGCCGATATTGCTGCTTGTCGCCACAACGGGCAAGCTGAGGAAGATCTACGTCCTGATTGCGGTCCCGGTCATGGGCTATGGCATCATGTTGACCGGATCCAACAGCGGCCTCGCCTGCCTTGCCTACGGACTGATGGTCTTCCTGTTGATTACGGCCAATTGGAAGCGGCTGTTGGCGGTCGGCGGCGTCGCCCTTGCGGCAGCAGCGGTCATGCTGGACGCCGGTCGCGAATATCTGCCGGCAATCTTCCAGAAACGGGTGCTTGGCGCGCTGGAAACAGGCGACTTGAGCCAGGCAGGGACCTTCGACCACCGTCTTGAGCTCATCCACGAGGCCATGGGCCTGGTCGAGTCCAATTTCTGGGTCGGACTCGGCGCCGATCAATACATGGTCGTAAGCTACATCGGGCGGCCAGTGCACAACGTCTATCTCCTCATGTGGAACGAAGGGGGGATCGTGGCCGTGAGCGGCTTTCTGATCATGCTCCTTGCAGGCCTGGGGCCGATTGTTCGAGCGTTCAAATTACCGGGAGGGCTTCCCTTCGCGGCATGCGGTTTCGTTTGCGTGAGCATGTTCCTGTTGGCGGTCAATGCTTTCACACATGTCTATGGCCGGTTCTGGTCCGTACCGATCATCCTTTCGATCACATTGGCGCAGGCCTACTGTCGGAGCTGGCATAGCCAGTTCTCGCAGCCGCACTTCTTCGGGCCGGAGCGTAGATAGAGCGGGATAAGGAAAGTGCGCGCGGTCCGCGTCCCGCGTCTACAGCGCCGCGCGTCTTTTCAGACGCGCAAAGGACGCTGTAGCACTTTGAATTGCTGCATGTCTTTGTCCTTTAATCGGCTACGATTAAAGGCGACATGCAGTAGCGCATCGGCCCGAAAATCGGAATCGATTTTCGGAAAGCACGATGCGTAGATTCAAAGACTTGCAGCGTCCTTTGTGCGTCCTGAAGGACGCACGGCGCTGTAAACTCATGAGGATCAATTAGGGTCCGTAGTACGGGCTCAATATCGCGCGCTTCATCGCTCATCCAAGCCCGCTTGAGAAAGCCGGACATCCTGCCCGTCATTTCAGGCACGGGCCAGTCGCCGCGGCTATCGCTGCGCCGATGCCACCTGCCTCGTTTCCTCCGCACTGGCGTTTGCAAGCACGGCACGCAGCACATGCGCACTCTTCTCCATGGCCACGGTATCGAGGGCGGGATCGACGAGAAAGGCGAGGCTCGTGTCGCCGAGTTCCCGTGCATTGGACAGCCTCTCGGTCGGGCCCATGCCGATCTCGGTGAACGCCTTCTCCAGATAGATCTCGGAACAACTTCCGCTGAAACAGGCGACGCCGGCGGCGTTGATCTCGCTGATGATCCTGTCCCGGCTCCACCCGGACTTGAGATATTCAGGCCGTACGAAAGTATAGAAGCGGTACCAGGCGTGCTGGAGGTGGCTGGCCGGCGATGGTGTCCGCAAGGCTTCAACGCCCTCGGTCGCCCTTGCGAGAATTGCCGCGTTATGGGCACGTATATCACGCCACTTCAAAAGACGCTGAAGCTGGCGCAGGCCCAACACAGCCTGGATGGACGTCATTCGCCAGTTCGTTCCGATGGACTCGTGCAGCCAGCGAAAGCCGGGCGGGTGCTCCTTGTTGAAGACCGCGTCATAGGACTTCCCATGGTCCTTGCGGCTCCACGCACGCTTCCAGAGGCCTTCGTCGTTCATGGCTACAAGGCCGCCCTCCCCGCCGGTGGTGATGATCTTGTCCTGGCAGAAGGAGAATGCTGCGATATCGGCAAAACTGCCGACCGGCCGGCCATCGATTTCGGCGCCATGCGCTTGAGCACAATCCTCGATAACCCAAAGGCCCTTCTCCCGCGCCAGCGCCATGATCGCCGGCATGTCGCATGGCCAACCGGCAAGATGGACGACGATGACACCCTTCGTCCGCGGTGTGAGTTTGGCGCTTATGGTCTCGGCGGTGATGTTCTGGCTGTCGCGATCGATATCGGCGAATACTGCGACGCCGCCTGCCATGGGCACGGCGGAGGCCGATGCTATGAAGCTGCGCGGCGTCACGATGATCTCGTCGCCCGGTTGCAGGTCCAACGCGTAGAGCGCAAGATCCAGCGCAACGGTTCCGTTCGCCAGCGCAATGGCGTGCTTCATCCCCAGGAACCGCTCATAGGCGGCCTCAAAGTTGCGCACGTGCGGTCCTGTCCAGGCGTTCACCTCGCCCGATCTCAAGACCGACACGACATCTTCGATCTGTTCCTCGTCGTAAACTGGCCAGCGTCCCATTCTGTCTCTCCAAACCGCTTTCGGTTCCATGGCATTGCGTTCCCGCCAATGCCGACTCCTCTACCGCCCGTTTTCCAGATCGCACCGCAAGGCTTCAGGCGACGTGGCGGACCAAAACGAATGCCTCCGCCGCTTGCCGAAGGATCGTTGCGCCGCGCAGGGTGGCGAGCGCCCGCAGTGCGGTCAGCGATCGTTCGTGCGGTGGTTGGCGCAACTGAGAAGCAAATGCCTGCATCGCCTCCAATTTCGTTTCGATATGCGCGGCGATATCGATGAAGACATTTGGTACGAAGGTCGGCGACAGGTAGGGCGCGTTCCAATTCGTCTCAGACAGGGTTTCATAGGCGAGAATGCGCGTGGGAAACTCGGCCTGGTGCGGCCTGCAGGCCACCAGCGAAGAGGCGAAGGTCAGCTGATGGTCGATGTGCATGTCGCCCACGAACGGCACGAGAACCGTCTGAGGCGCAAGGCGGCGCACAAGGTCGGAAAGCGTGCCGTTCAAGCTCGTATGCGGCGTCTCCGACAGCCCGGCCGCCGGAAGCCCGAGCCAGAACGTATCCCTGACGCCAAGAACTGCGTGGGCTGCGCTTGCCTCTGCCTGGACCCTGGCCACCGCATCGGCCGCGAATGCTGGCGGCTTGCCCTCGGTGACAATCGCAACAAACACATCCTCGCCTTCCTCGGCAAGCCTTGCGATCGTCCCGCCGGCACCAAGCACTTCATCGTCGGGATGAGGCGCGATCACCAGGGTGCGTCCAAACGCCAATCTCAACCCGTGCATCGCACCTCCTTGGCAAAGCTGATGACCTTCATCAGAATTACTCCGCTAGATTCAATGGTTTATCATCGCTGAAACTGCCATATCGGGCCGCGGCGGACCCCTCCGGTCAGCCTTGCAAATTGGTGCGCCTTGCCACGTACTCCTCCGCCATCTTCAGATGCGCGCGGTGCACTTTTTCGCCAAGGACGATCGTTTTCAGTGTCAGCAGGAGAATAAATCCATCAAGGCGTAAGCTCGCATGTCCAACGTACCAGAGATCCAGAGCGATCTTCTGGTCATCCGACAGACGCGTGTTGCCGTTGACCTGCGCCCAGCCTGTCATCCCCGGCGGGACGAGGCAACGAAGACGGCCGAGTTCTCCGAATGCGGCAACGGTTGCCAACGGCAGCGGCCGCGGCCCGACCAATGACATGTCGCCGCGCAGGATCGAAAGGAGCTGCGGCAATTCATCGAAGCGCAGCCGCCGCAGGAGGGCTGTCAGCTTCGTTTGTCGCAATTCGTCGGCCAGCAATTCGCCGTCCGCGCCTCGCGCATCCGTCATGGTGCGAAACTTCAATATCGTGAAGACGCGCATCCCGACGCCGGCACGCACCTGCGTGAAAAGCAGCGGCCGGCCAAGGTTGATCCAGACGACGATCGCCGTCAGGCCCATCAGGGGCAGGCACGGGACGAGAGCGACAGCCGCAAACAGGGACTCGATGGCGCGCCTGAAGGCTGCCGACCGTCGCAACGACGGCCAGGCGGGAACGGAAACCACGCGATCAAGGTTCGCCTTCAACTCATAATTCCTTTGGACGGATGAGAGCGCAACTGAAAGTTGTGAGGCGACGCCGAACGCGGCGTCGCTAAATTCCGGCAATGGCAACGACGAGGACGTCACCAGGCAGCATTTCGGTCAAGGTCGACGCCTTTATGCTGGTCGGCGTGCCTGCCACCGGATTGCGTCGTATCTCATAAGAATATGAAATCTTCTTTTGTTTCGATGCATCGGCGTCCACCGCGGCCATAAGCAGCATTTGCTCTTCGGCCGACTGCCGTTCTGCAATGAGTTTCTTGATGGCAATTTCGCGCTCCTGGAGCAGGGTCAGGACTTCCTTCTCCCTGTCGGCGCTGAGTTTCGACAGCTGCAGCTTCAGTTCGCTCAACTCCTGGCGCGACCGCGCAAGCGTTGCAAACGTCTGAAGAAGCTGGGCCTTCTCCGCAAGGGCATTGTTCTTAGCGCGAGAAAGGTCGCTTTCCGTGTTTAGCTCTCGCTTTCGCAGGGAACTGATGCGTTCCAGGTCCTTCTCGTTGTTCGTGACAACCTCTTTCTGCTGCGCCACCAGTTCGTTCAGGATCTCGACGCCGCCCTCGGCCTGCACGATCCCATCCGACAGGATCTGAAGTTGAGACTTTCTGGCGGCGAGGTCGGCCGCGAGAATTTTCTCCTGAAGCTCGATCACGCCCGCCACCGAAGCGTCCTTGATATAGTCCCGAGCGATTTCAGGCACATCGTTCAGGTCGACTTTGGGCTGGGCCTTTAGTTGCGCCACCAGCCGCGCCGCATAGATGCCCTCGTGAATGATCTCTGCTTCGGCACCCTCTATCTCTGCGCGAAGGCGCGCGCGCGCTATGATCCGATCCGACGGGTTCTGTGAGATGACCTGCGTGCCGCCCGCCAAACCGATGGCTTGCTCGACGGTCAAGCCGCTGTAGAAAGGAAATGAACCAGGCCCTTTCACTTCCCCGAGCACGAAGATCGGCCTGAAACTCGCAATGTTTAACGCCACCTTCGGATCGACCAGTATCTCACGCTGGCGGTATTCGTCTTTCAGCTTTTGCACCGCTTCCGTCACCGTGAGGCCGACTACCTTGACGGCGCCGATCAGCGGGAACGGTGCCTCGCCATCATTGGAAATCGTCGCATTGACCGGCAGTTCAGCGTCATCGAGAAAGTCGAACGTCAGCACATCGCCGACCGCAAGCCGGTACTCTGCCGCATGCGCACGCGGCTGCCCGATCACCACGAACATGATCGCCAGTAAAGCGACAGGCAGAAGTGCGATCACCAGGCGCGCTCCCCAGTCGGACAGCGACGCACTCATTCTCATTGTTGCGCGGAGGGTCCTCATCTTCAAACAGTCCCCCAAAAAAACAAATTAAGAAAACGCTACCAAAAAATATTTGCCAACTATATTCTCCCTGCCACTGCCGCGTCAAAGGAAATTGGCAGTACTCTTCAACGCTGGGGGCAAGCGTCGATTGACATTGTCTGGAGGCAGTCTCGTTCAGGCTCGCCACCAAGGTGCGTGGTATTCAAAGCTTTTCAGGGCGGCGCCCACCGCAATGCATTTGATTTACGATCGATAAAAAATCGCGGGGCAACCCGGCAACAGCTTTTTCTCAAACGAATTCATAGTCCTGCTCCCACGATTGAGATGTAGGAAGGTTCCTTTGACGATAAGTAAAAGACTTGGCAAAAAACTCGGCATCCTGCACCAGTTCCTCGACCGCGAACAGAATCTCAGGACGCGCCTCGAGAATGTCGCGCATCTGCTGACCGGGAACGTCCTGAGCTCCGTGCTCGGGCTTATCGGCTTTGCGCTGACGGCAAGGGCGCTCGGCCCGTCGGATTACGGGGCCCTCGCCCTTTGCTTTACCTACGTCAGTGTTATCGAAAGGCTCATCAGCTTCCAGTCGTGGCTTCCGCTGATCAAGTATGGCGCGGAAGCGCAGAATGCGGGCGAGACTGCGCAATTCCAGTCCCTTTTCAAGTTCGGCCTGCTGCTCGATATTTCGGCGGCGACGGCCGGCTGGCCGATCGCGGTTGCTCTCCTTTTGATCGGCGCTCCCTGGTTCGGTGTGTCTGATGAGATGTCCGGGCTGGTCATGCTCTATTGCGCCGTCCTGCCGTTCCAGATCTCCGGAATGCCGATGGCGGTGCTGCGGCTGTTCGGCCGGTTCAGGACAATTGCCTACGGCAATGTTGCGACGAGCATCCTGCGCGTCGTCCTCTGCGCGATCGGCATCATGACCGGCGGCGGTTTTTTTGAGTTTATGCTGATCTGGATGACATCGCAGATCGTCGGCCCCCTGACCGTGCTCGGTCTCGCCTGCGCGGAACTGCACAGACAGGGGCTTCTCGCCGGACTGCTCTCCGCTCCGCTCAAGGGCGTGACATCGAAATTTCCGGGCATCTGGAGATTCGCGATCTCGACGAACATATCCCTGACCATCCGCTCGAGCGCCAACCAGGTCGACACCCTTCTCGTCGGTTATCTGGCCGATCCCGCCGCGGCGGGTCTTTACCACATCGCCAAACGCATCGGGCGGATAGCGCAACAGGCCGGCGACCAGCTTCAGACCGTCGTTTATCCGGAACTCGCCAGGGCCTGGGCATCAAAGGCAATGGACGAATTCCGCCACGCGATCGCGCAGACGCAAACGCTTCTGCTGGGTTTCGGACTGCTCCTGACCGGTGGGCTTTATATCGCGATCGAGCCGCTGCTGCGCTTGGCGGCAGGTCCGGAGTTTGTTGCCGCTGCCCCGTTGGTCATCGTCCAGTCCATCGCAGTGACGATGACGCTTTGCGGCACCGTCCTCCGATCGGCGCTTCTTGCCATGGGACGCGAGGATCAGGTTCTTCGCGGCGTGTTGATCGCCACCGCTGCATTCCACGCAACCGCTCTCCTGCTGGTCCCCGTCATGGGCGCCATGGGCGCCAACGTGGCTCATATCGTCATGGCGACAATCTGGCTTTCGGCGATGATGGTCGTTTATCGCCGCCAGCCGAAACAATAGCGCCTACTGCATGTCTCCTTAAATCGACCTCGATCTAAGGACAAAGACATGCAGCAATTCAAAGTGCTACAGCGACCTTTGCGCGTCTGATAAGACGCGCGGCGCTGTAGTGCACCGTCAGATCAGGAGTGCTCACGGCACGGATCAGGGGCCTACTGCGGATAGCGTCCGGCAATACGTTCCTCCGACAGCCATTGCATGAAATCGTCAAAATTGGACCAGCCGTTCTCATCGGAATCTTCCCACGCGTCGCTCTTCTCGGGATTTGCACCAAACCGGGGTTCGACGCTATCGGCCAACCCGTCGCCATCGTCGTCGATGTAGGGCTCCGCAGAGGCGATATCAGGCAAGGGGCCGGGCTCCTTCACCATTTCTCCACCGCCTTCGGCGCCCATTTGCCCCACTTCACTGATGAGCCTTTGGTCTACGGCATCGCGCGGAAAGGCGCCGGCACTCCGGGTTATCTCCTGGTAGGCCTGCTCGGCCGTCAAGATCTCTGAAACGGTCAGGGCACAGGGCGGCTTGTCGACGAGGACATCTTCCGTCTCAGGAGAGAGGAGAACGACAGACTTGTTGCTCGGGCTCCACGTCACATTGCCGGTCTGATAGATGTGCGGCTTGTCGACACTGGCAGCCTGGTCCCAGGCCATCGCATAGGTGAGGTCGTTGGTGCTTGCTCCCGCCTTGAAATAGTTGCCGACAAACGCGATCGGCGTGCCGCCCGGATACTGCGAGAAGATTTCGCCCCACTCGGACAAAGCGTTGAAAAACAGGTTGTTGACGATCTCGACGCACGATTTGGCGTAGTGATTGTTGTCGGGATTGCGGTCCCGATTGGAAATGCAGGCATTCCGCATGAAGGTGATGTTCTGGGGCACGCGCGGGTCGGAGCCGATGAGCGCGCATTTGCTGTGCTTGTTGAGCCCTTCGCCAAAGATTGAATTCGCAACCGTCAGATCGCTGGTATTGGAATGCGAATTGAAGTTTTCGTCTGTGGCCCAGGACGTGGACACGTGGTCGATGTAGACCTTCTTGCTGTCTTCGACCGTCACGCCATCGATGTTGGAGATCGTGTTGGGCAGGCGCGGACGGACGCGCAGGTGGCGAATGATGACGTCGTCGGCTCTCTTCACGACGAGAGGCGTGTGTTTCTTTTCGTCATTGCGCTCATCGATCGTCAGGAGAATTCCCCCACCCGGGGCGGTCTGGCCGAGGATCGAAACCTGTCCGCTTCCCCGGCCGATGACCAGGGACTTCTTCAGCCGGATGACGCCGGAAACGCGAAAGATGCATGTGCGCGGCCCCCGCATTTCCGCGCAGGCCCGCAGGCTGCCGGGACCGGCGTCATCGAGATTTGTAACCGGTACAACCGCCCCGTTCCTGCCGCCGGCAGCATATCTGCCGTGGCCCTGCGCGCCTGGGAACGCTGTCTGAGCCGTATCGTCGGCGTGAACCCGGGCTCCGTCGGCGGCGATCGGGGAAAGAGCAAGTAAAAGCAGCGCAGAGAAGACTTTCGAAAGGCACGCCTGCCCCGCCGAAGCGTCTCTCCATTTCAAGAAACCGTGTTGAGAAACGGAACATCTTGCCTCGGACCACTTTTTCATGTGAAATCTCCCACAAAGCTCGGCGTCCAGTTGTGCTTGGCCAGACATATGGACAGCGGTTCCGCGCGTGGATTTTTTTAGCGCAAATTCCGCAATTCCGCTACCGGGGATTGTCCTGAAGCAACCATAGCAATTGAGCCAACGGAACGTCCGCGTCTTTTAATCAATATATTTTATATTTTCGAGAATGAAACACAATTTAAATTTATAGCAAAAGCAGGGAATAATGCAATGGATTCCCAAAAGATTGTTATCGCGTTTCCATTTACTGGTGGAGAACTGGGCGGCAGTCATATTTCTGCGGCAGGACTAATCTGCGGGCTCGACCGGGACAAATTCAGACCGATAATTATTCTTCATAAGAACGGACTAATACTTGAGGAATACCTAAAGAAGCTCGGACTGCCTTTCACGCTTGCCCCCAACGTCAGTATTCTTTCAGCGGATTCCGAACTCGGATTCGCAGCCAGTGTAGCGAACGGCGTGCGCCTGGTGCGGACGACGGCGAAACTCGTCCCATTCCTGAGGCGCCATCGGGTGGATATCGTTCATACCAACGACGGCCGCATGCATGCGACCTGGGCGTTGGCGGCCAGGATGTCGGGTGCAAAGCTTCTCTGGCATCACCGGGGCGACCCGATGGCAAGGGGCGTGAACATCATGGCGCCGTTGCTGGCCAATCACATCGTGACGGTCTCGCACTTCGTCCGGCCCGCGAAGCCGATCGTGCCGGTGACCCACAAGATTACCGTCTTGCACAGCCCGTTCGATCATCCCAGCGACCTTCCGGATCGCGACGCCTGCCGACGGAAGTTCGTCGAGGAACTGGGGCTTCGGCCGGACACGCGTTTTGTCGGCTATGTCGGCGGGTTGATAGAGCGGAAACGGCCGGTGAAATTTGTCGAAGCGGTGCACGCGTTTCTACAACACCATCCGGATTTCCCATTGGCGGGCCTGCTGTTCGGAACGAACGCCGCCAATGGGCCGGACCTCGATGGTGCGGTGAAGTCGCGAGCCAAGGAGCTCGGGATTTCCGACCGGATTCACCTGATGGGCTTTCGCACGCCCATCGCCCCTTGCATGGGCGCGCTCGATGCGTTGCTCGTAACGGCTGTCAATGAGCCGTTCGGGCGCACGCTCATCGAGGCAATGCTCTTGAAAACGCCAGTCGTCGCGACAAATCACGGAGGGAATCCGGAGGCAATCGACGATGGACAGACGGGCTATCTGGTGAAGCCCGAATGTCCGGAAGCCTTCGTGGGGCCGCTGGAACGACTTCTGTTCGATGGCCGTCAGTGGGAGACAATAAGCTCGACCGCCTTGGAGAATGCGCGTGCCAGATACGGCAACAAAGCGCATGTCGAAGGGATCAGCCGACTCTACGAGACGCTCGTACCCCGGCAATCGCCGGCCATGCACGGGCAATTGGTTTCTCGACACTAGAGCACGCCGCCGGAGCGGCCCTGGACATTCGTTCGCTAAGAGCTTGAGGCAAAGAGGTCGACAATGGAAATGGATGAGATTGACTTCCTGATCATCGGCGCCGCCAAGAGCGCAACAACTTGGCTCCAGAAGTCCTTGGTGCAGGATCCGAGGATATACATGCCAAGTCCTGAATTGCACTATTTCAGCCGCCACTACGATCGCGGCGACCAATGGTATCTGTCGAACTTCCACGGCGAAAAGAACGGCCGGCTCGTCGGCGAAAAATCGAACTCCTACATGGACACGCCGGAAGCCTGCAGCCGTATAAGCGAAAAGCTCCCCAGGGCACTGCTGATCGCGCAGCTGCGCAATCCTGTCGACCGCGCCTATTCAGATTACTGCATGCTCTATCGCCGGGGCGAGGCTGGTCGCGACATCGCGCGTTACCTCGACCCCAGGCAGGGAGCCGGCGGACGCTTCCTGAATGGCGGACTCTATTTCCAGCAATTGCAACGATACCTTGACCGCTTTCCCAGCGACCAGCTTCTCGTGCTGCTCTATGAAGACTTGAAGGTCGATGCTCATGTGCAGCTTTCCCGTGTGCGCGACTTCCTGAAGCTCGACGCAAATGTGGCATCGGCCCCCTTGCCCACGAAGGTCAAGGACAAGGCCGAGCCGGTGGTCCATCCGACCCTGCGGCGCCTCCTGCGCCCCCTGAAACCGGTCGCTGCCCGGTTCAGAGACAATACGGGATTTAAGAACCTGAGGTCGCTGTTTGTCGGTGAGGTTCAATACGCACCTTTGAGTACAGAGCTTCGCGACAGAATGGCCGACTACTATGCCGCCGAAACGGAGAAGCTCGGTGCCTTGGTCGGCAGGGATCTCACAGGCTGGTTGAGGGGCCGTCCCCACGAAGGCGCTCACCGGGGCAACGCGGGCGCATTGCACCCGTCATGATGGCGCGACAAGCCACGGAGCGGCCAAGTTGACGCCTAGGCGCTATCTGTTATTTTAGGCTTCTGAAAAGAACTGGCATTACTTTGATTTTTTAATGATCCTGATTGTCGGGACCTGAATATTTTAGCCGACCCGCTCCTGCCGGGCGATTGTCACCTGTTGTATATCCTGGCGAGGTCTCTTGCATGACTAAGTCACGAAAAGACTTTTCAAGCCGTGTTGCAGATCGCCTTCCGGTTGTCGCGTTCGAAAATGACGTCCGCCCGAAGCATCACATGGAAATCCCCGGGAGGCGCGACATTTCCGCGGCACCCGAACTCGATGACTACCGTCCGACGGCAAGTGCCGTGGAGCGGGAGCGACGGCGGCTGGCGCGCGACATCCATGATCTTTCTGGCCAGTATATCGTTGCGGCCCTGTTTCGCCTGGACGCGCTGGAACGCGCGAGTGGGGACGGAGCCCTGTCGCGCCACTGCAATGAAGTTCGCGAGATGCTGGTGCAACTCAGCCGAGAACTGGAGACAGTGACGTCCGGTACAGAGAGCGCAGCGCCGGGTGGGGCCGATCTGATTACGGCCCTGTCGGGCATAATCGGGCGATGGGAAGATCACATAGGGATCGCCACGCGCTTCCTGCACGAGGCGGCCAGGGATTTTCGGATCGATGACGCGACCGCGGAGACGCTCTTCCGGATCACCCAGGAAGGGCTCACCAATATCGCCAAGCATGCCGCGTCGGCATCGCTCGTGACAATTCGTCTGCGGCAGGTGGCGGCGTGCCTGGTTCTGACAATCGAGGACGATGGCACTGGTAAAGGGCGACAGCCAGTGCCAGAGGATCGGGGCTTCCACCGGCCCTCCGGTATCGCGGGCATGCGGGAGCGCGTTGCCGAGCTTGGCGGCACGCTGACGCTGGAGCGAACCGCGCGAGGCACGCGTCTCACCGTGGCAGTTCCGACGGAGCGTTCGAACGTTCAGCAGTGCGAGAGGGGGCTGGCATGACCTCGCCAATTCGAACAGTCATCGTCGATGACCATCCAATTATCGTAGCGGGCGTCCGCGCCTTGATCGACACGTGCGAAGACATCATCTGCGTCGGCGAAGCGAATTCCGGCGCCGACGCGCTGGCGATTATCGCTGAACAGGCGCCGGACGTCTCCGTTCTGGACGTCTCGCTACCGGACATGAATGGTCTCGCACTCGCCGAGAAGATCATAGCGAGCGGATATTCGGGCCGCATCGTCATCATGACCCAGTACCACGACCGCTCCTATGTCCAGCAAGCACTTCAGGCCGGGGCAAAGGGCTTCGTTCAGAAATGCTCGGCCGGACAGAACCTGCTTCTTGCCATTCGCTCGGTCATGCTGGGCGGCCTGTTTTTCGATCCGCCAACGGCGCGGGAGATGACCGCGCCGCCAACCGAACAGCATGCCACCCGTTCGACTTCCGCCGACGCTTCGGGGCTGACCGCACGGGAGCGGGATGTGCTGAGGCTGGTCGCGCTCGGCTACTCCAACAAGGAAATAGGCGCCCGCGCCAATATCAGCGTCAAGTCGATCGAAACGTACAAGGCGCGTGCCATCGAAAAACTGAACCTGCATTCACGCGCGCAGATCGTTCACTTTGCCCTGACGCATGGCTGGATGAGCGTCAACTGAATGCACGATCGGCGCGTTGCGGTCCGGCGGCCGCACTTCACCTGAATTGGCGCGATGGCCCAGCGCCGTCAACGCGAGGCAGCGGCGGCGACCACGCTCGCCTCGCTCGAGGGCTCGCTGGCAGGCTGTCGCCGAAACGAGGGGGATCCTGTGAAAATAGTGTTCGTCCTGTCCGGACTGGGCGCCGGCGGCGCCGAGAAAATCGTCAACCTCGTGGCGCATCACCGGCTCGCTCGCGGGGACACCGTCCACGTGATCGCCGTCAACGCGACCGGCCCGGAGTCCTATTTTCCATACGACGGTGCGATCAGCGTCGAACCCCTTGTAGACGAGAAGCGCCAGCCCCTGCCAGCTTCCGGCATGGGCCGGCGGCTGCTGGCGCTTCGCCGCCGCCTGCAGGCCCTTCAGCCCGATCTCGTGATCTCGTTTCTGACCAAGATCAACGTATTGGTCGGGCTGGCGACGTGGGGCCTCAACACAGCGGTCATCATGTCGGAGCGCAACAATTTCAGGTCGCAGGAGATGCATGTGTTCTGGCGGCTTGCACGGCCGCTCGCCGCGCGTCTTGCAACAAGCCTCGTCATGCAAACGAACGAAGCCTCCCGCTGCCTGCCGGAAAAGCTGAAAGCCAAGGCCGTCATCATCCCAAATCCTGTCGCCCTGCCGGCGGCCTGCGCGCGTGCTCCCGGCGACGGCACGAGGCTTATTGCCGTCGGGCGATTGGACAAGCAGAAGGGTTTCGATCTCCTGCTCCAGGCCTTTCGAAGCGTCGCGGCGGTGGCGCCGGCTGCGACGCTTACGATTTTCGGCGAGGGGCCGCAGCGCCCTGCCCTGGAACAGCAGGTGCGCGACCTCGGCCTCGGCGACCGCGTCCGGATGCCCGGCGTCACCAAGTCCCCCGCTGATTGGATCAGCGCCGGCGATACCTTCGTCCTCAGTTCCCGTTTCGAGGGCTTTCCGAACGTGCTTCTCGAAGCGATGACGGCCGGGCTCGCCGTCATCGCGTTCAACTGCCCTTGGGGTCCATCGGAAATCCTGAGCAGCCCCGATACCGGCTTGCTTGTGCCTGAGGCAGACGTGGAACGGCTCGCCGATGCAATTCGCCGCTTGATCATGGACGGAACATTGAGGGAAAAGCTCGCAAGCGCTGGAGCCGTCGCCGCAACGACGCGCTACGCAACGTCGTCGGTACTGCAGCTCTGGGACGACACCATCGCCGCATCGGTTTCACGCCGTCCGTCACCTACAGCGCCGCGCGTCTTATCAGACGTGCAAAGGACGCTGTAGATTTGAGTTTCTACATGATCGCCATTTCAATCTGCCTGAGGTCTGACGTACAGGACTGGCGCCCCATATCGATCCTTGATCCCTAGGTCGGCAGAAACCACGTAGCCGTTGCGTTGTGCATAGGCGAGCATTGGCCGCTCCAGAACCTCGTCAAAGCCGAGCAGCAGCGCCGCAGGCGGATCGGCATCGAAGAGCGCGCCAATCGTCGTCGGAGACGTCATCTTGTAGAAAGCGGCAAGTTTCGGGTCGGCAATATCCGCAATCCGATAGGCGAAAGGCCCGGTGGCAAGCTCCTGGTAGACCGGAAGCCCGCCTTCAAGCGGATAGATGGGCGACAGCGTCGCGACCTTGCCACTGACGCCGGCGGCAGCAAGGCGCTCGGCAACGGTCTCGCCCGCCTCATGGACCCGCAGCACGGTCCATCGCTCCGGATGCGAAACGGTCGGCAAATACTGTGCAAGGCGAGGCGCTGCGACCGCGAGCACGACAATCGTTGCAGCAATGAGACCAGGTTGCATGTAACGGCGCGTTTCGTGACCGAGGCCCGCGTAAAGCAGCGCGAGTGTCAGCGGCAAGCATATCAGCGGCGGTCCGAAATATTGCGGGAAGCCGGGCGTCGGAATCAAACTCAGCGCGACGCTGCAGACAAAGGCTCCCGCGACCACGAGCAGCGGAGCAACCAGCAGCCGCTCATTTCCGGCCGGCGACAAAAACCAGGCAAGAAATAGCGTGAGGACGGCGGAAATCGCAACGGCAACCGTCGCCGACAGCCAGACACTTTGCGCGAGCAGCAACTTGGCAGCCCACGAGACCGAAGCGCCCTCTGATTCGACCGCCGGGTCTTGCCAGTATTGCAGATGCGGACCGGTGTGGTAGCCGAGCACATGGGCGAGGAACATCTGCGGGTCGGAGACCAGCGGAACGAGGATCGGAAGTCCACCGAGCAATCCCCCCAGCGCAAGCGGGAGGACGACGCGCAGGAGGCGTTGGCGAAATTGGTAACCGCGCGGCAGGAAAAAGGCGGCGATCGCGACAGGAGGGATGAACGCGACGGCACTGATCTTGAAACTCGCCGCAATCGACAAGCAGAAACCCGCCGCCCCAACCACCAGCGGCAAGGCGCGCCGATCCTTGACGGCAAGCACGAAGAGCCCGACGCCGAGAAGCGAGAAAGGCAGCGGCAACAAATTGTTTGTCGCAGTCATGCCGGTCTGCGACAGGAAGAGCTCATTCGTAACCGTCAGGACCGCGGCGCACCAGGCGACAAGCGCCGATCGAGTGAGCGCGTAGGTGATCCAGCCGATAACAGCCAGGAGCAGAATCCAGGTCAGGAAGATCGAAACTCGGCCTGCGAGCATGAGATGATCCGAACCGACGATCTTGCCGATCCCGTAGAATAACCACGCGGAACCGGGCGGATGATTGTAAAAGAAGTCCGTGTAAAGCTGATATTGATCAAGCAGCCGGATTGGTGGAACGTAGAGCTGCTCGTCCTTGCGCACTTCGTAGTTCATGACGCGAAGCAGCAGGCAGAATAAAAGCAGACCAGAAAGAACAACCATCCCGGCGCTAAACAACAGCGCTCTCGGCCTTACTGATTGCCCAACGATCTTTGAAACGGAAATCTCTTCAACATTTGTCATAAAGATACTCCGGACAGAAAAATCTTTGGCGAACTCATGTTATACAAGTGAACACGGCTCGCGTTTTCAATTATCGAAAATGGCTGGTTTCAACGCCTTCCGGAGTAATCCTGACACGTGTGCAAGGTTTATCCTGACATCTCTGCGGCTTGCGGATTTACGGAAGGTCAGATAGCATAATCATCATATATCAAATTACCGAGTATTATTCAGCGAAATTTACCTTAAGTACAGTCGTATTTATACAAAAATCTGCGCGCCTTTCCGGCTTTCAGCTGCTTTTGACTTACTTGCCGATAAAGGCGTCTTTGCGCGCGTGTTCAAGGAACACGTGCACGGCACCGATTGGATGACCCAACCGGAATTCCACTACTGACCTGTTGGAGGCCGTCATGAAAGTCGTACTTTTCGCCGGGGGCTTTGGATCGCGCCTCGCGGAAGAAACCACTCGCATTCCGAAACCGATGGTGGAGGTCGGCGGAAAGCCCATCATTCTCCACGTGATGGATATCTATAGCCACTGGGGCTACCACGATTTCGTCGTGGCGGGCGGCTACAAATGCATGTCCATCAAGAACTTCTTCCACAATTTCCATCTGTCGACCGCGGACTTCACGGTGGCGCTTGGAAGCGGTTCGATGGTTCTTCGCCCCGTTCATCCGTTGGATTGGAACGTCTCAGTTGTCGACACGGGGCTGTCGACCATGACAGGCGGACGGTTGCTGCGCCTGCGCGACTGGCTGGACGGCGATACGTTCATGGTGACCTATTCGGACGGTGTCGGTAATATCGACATCGAGGCACTCCTCGCCTTCCACCGCTCGCACGGTCGTCTGGCAACCGTGACCGCCGTGCAACCGCCTGCGCGTTTCGGCAACCTGGAGCTCGAAGGCGACCAGGTCGTGGAGTTCACCGAAAAAGTGCGCAAGCACGAAACCTGGATCAATGGCGGCTTCTTCGTCTTCGAGCCCGGCGTCCTGGACTATATTCCCGGTGCAGCGGAACCGCTTGAAATGTCGCCCCTGACGAACCTTGCCAAGGACGGCCAGCTCTTCGCTTACAAGCACAAGGGTTTCTGGCATCCGATGGACACGGTGCGCGACCGCGATTACCTCAACGGCCTCGCCGAAACGGACGACCCGCCGTGGCTGCAGTTTGAACGGAGCCCCGTTTCCACGACCGCTTCGCCCCAGCAGCCACAGGCAACGGCCTAGAGCGCGGAGGTCGCCGTGGACGAGTCCTATCTTTCACAGGTACTGCGCAACCGCCGCGTGCTTGTTACCGGACATACCGGTTTCAAGGGCGGCTGGCTGTCGCTCTGGCTCCGGCGTCTCGGCGCGAACGTGGTGGGTATCGCCCTGCCGGCGGTGGCGCCCTCCTTCTGCAAAGCCGTTGATCTCGATGGCCTTGTGGATGGGCGCATCGGCGACATCCGTACCGAGACCGGATTTGGCCAAAGCATCGACGGCCAGGATTTCGACCTCGTCATCCACATGGCCGCCCAGGCAGTCGTCCGCGCGTCCTACGAGACACCCGTCGACACGTATCTGACCAATGTCGTCGGGACGGCTGTCGTGCTGGATGCGGCTCGCCGCATGCCTTCGCTGCGGGGAGTCGTCGTCGTCACCAGCGACAAGTGTTACGAAAACCGCGAATGGGTCTGGGGCTACCGCGAAAGCGACCCGATGGGCGGGCGTGATCCCTACAGTTCTTCCAAGGGCTGCGCCGAGCTCGTCGCTGCCGCCTATCGCGCTTCCTTCTTCAGCGATCCCGAAGGACCGCAGCTTGCCACGGTACGTGCCGGCAATGTCATTGGCGGTGGCGACTGGGGCGCGGATCGGCTGATCCCGGATCTGGTGCGCGCCGTGGAAACGGGCACGCCAGCGCGGCTGCGAAACCCAAAGAACATCAGGCCCTGGCAACACGTGCTGGAGCCGCTCCGCGGCTATCTGATGCTCGCCGCCGGCTTGATCGAAGCCGGTCCGCGCTTTGCCGGCGGCTGGAACTTCGGCCCCGAAAAGGAGGCAACCGTCGATGTCGGCACGCTCGCCGAACTGGTTGTCGCCCACTGGGGCGCGGCCGCGCCTGAATATGTCATCGAGCGCCGTGCCGACGAACCTAAGGAATCAATCGTCTTGCGGCTCGACAGCACGAAATCGCACGTTGAACTCGGCTGGAGGCCCTTGCTTTGCCTGGACGACGCGGTCGGCATGACAGTCGCCTGGTACCGGAAATATCTGGAAGAACCAGGCGAGATACGCCGGTTTTCACAACAGCAGCTTGACGAATACGCAGCAGCCTGGGGCCACACAGTCTGAGTTTGGCGCCCGACGAACCGTGGATGGGGAGTGTGAAATGCGTGTTAACTACGGGCAGGCCGTTTACGGCGAGGAAGAGATCGCAGCCGTCGCCGACGCCATGCGCAGATCGACCCAGATGGGTCAGGCCGTCAGGGAAATGGAGGAGCGCGTCGCAGCGCACTTCGGCAAGCGACACGGCATCATGGTGAACTCCGGATCGTCCGCGAATTATATCGCGATCGAGATGCTGAACCTTCCAAAGGGCGCTGAGGTCATTACGCCGGCACTGACCTTCGCGACAACCATCGCGCCGCTCGTAAGGGCAGGTCTGGTACCGGTCCTCGTCGATGCGGCGGAAGCCACCTACAACATCGATGTCGATCTCATCGAGCGGATGATCTCGCCGCAAACGCGCGCTCTGATGATCCCCTCCCTGATCGGCAACCTTCCGGATTGGGATCGCATCCGCTCGATTGCCGACGCGCACGGCCTGGTCGTTATCGAGGATAGTTGCGACACGCTCGGCGCAACGCTTCATGGCACGAGCACCGGCAACCGCTCCGAGGTGAGCACGACCAGCTTTTACGGCTCACATGTCATCACCGCGGCCGGAAACGGCGGCATGCTCTGCGTGAACGACGACGAACTGGCGCGCCGCGCGCGGCTACTGCGCTCCTGGGGGCGCACCTCGTCGCTCTTCGTCGATTCCGAACTCATCGAAAACCGCTTCAACATCGATCTTGATGGCGTCTCCTACGATGCGAAATTCGTGTTCGAGATGCTCGGCTTCAATTTGGAGCCGTCCGAACTGGGAGCCGCCTTCGGCCTCGTCCAGCTCAACAGGCTCAAGGAGAACATTGCCGCGCGGGAACGCAACTTCGCGGCTCAGTATGCCTTCTTCGAGGAATACGAGGACTGGTTCCTGCTGCCGCGGCAACTGCCCGGCTCGAAGACGGGCTGGCTTGCGTTTCCGCTCACGATCCGGCCCGACGCACCGTTCACAAGGCGCGACATGCAGATTTTCCTCGAGCGCCGGGACATTCAGACGCGCCCGGTCTTTACCGGCAACATCCTGCGCCAGCCGGCGATGAAAGGCGTCAAATGCCGCATTGCCGACGGCGGCTATCCTGTTGCTGATGATGTCACCCGCGGCGGCATATTGCTCGCGTGCCATCACGGCCTCACGCAAGAGCAGCTCGACCACATACACAATTCGTTCCGAGAGTTCGTCACGAGCCTCCCGGCCACGCGACCCGCGGCACGACAAGCCTTTCAGTCCCCAATCGCAGCAAAAGCTACGGGAGTTTGACGATGGCCCTTCTCACCCAGTGCCGCGCGTGCCTAGCAGCCACACCCTACACATTCCTCCGCATGGGCGACCATCCGCCGGCCAACAGTTTCGTGCGGCCCGAGGACATCAAGGCGCAGCAACCCGTCTATCCGCTGGATACACAGGCCTGCCTCGAATGCGGCTTGATACAGGTCTCCGACCAGGTTCCGGACGGCTTCTTCGAGCATTATCTCTACGTGCCCTCCGCCGCGACCTCGATGCACAGCCATTTCGCCGGGCTCGCCGAAGTGCTCAAGAAGGAAGCGGGTGACGGACTGATCGTGGACATCGGCTGCAACGACGGACTCTTGCTCGCCGCCTGCAACAAGATCGGCTGCCGAACCCTCGGCGTCGATCCGGCTGCCAATCTTGCGGAGATCGCCCGCTCCCGGGGCGTCGACGTCGACGTCGGATATTTCTCCGCGGCGGCGGCCGAAACGCTTGTCGAGAAGCGCGGTCCGGCCAAGGCCATCGTAACCACCAATACCTTCAACCACATCGGCAACCTGCATGACTTCATGGCGGGCGTGGTGCGTTGGCTTGCCGACGACGGCGTCTTTGTGATCGAGGTTCCCTGGGCGAAGAACCTTCTCGACAACAACGAATTCGACACGATCTATCACGAGCACGTCTCGGAGTTCAGCCTGCTGTCGCTGGTCCGGCTCGGCGAGTTCTTCGGGCTGACTGTGACGGACGTCCAGCGGCTTGGCGTCCATGGCGGTTCCATGCGCGTCTTCCTCAAGCGGGCTGCGGGCGCTCCCGCGGTGGCCTCGATCGTCAAGGAGATGCTCGCCGAAGAGCGCGACGCCGGCATGCAATCGGCCGAAACCTACGAGGCCTTTTCCGCACGTGTGGACGAAATCCGCCGCGACCTGATCGCCATGCTGGAGCAACTGAAAGCCGACGGCGTCGCGGTCGCCGGCTACGGCGCCCCCGCCAAGGGCAACACGCTCCTCAATTACTTCAAGATTGGTCCCGAGCTGCTCGATTACCTCGTGGATCGCAACACCTTGAAGCAGGGGCTCTATTCGCCGGGCATGAAGATTCCCATTCGCTCGCCGGAGGCACTGAAGGAAGAGGACAAGCCCGCGGTGCTGCTCGTGCTGGCATGGAACTTCTTCGATGAAATCCGTTCGCAGCAGAGCGACTTCGCGGCCAGCGGAGGGCGGTTCCTGGTTCCGCTGCCGCGGCCGGTCCTCGTCAACTGAAGCGAGGCGTCGCCTTCCGGACCGCAAACCGGGCGCGAAGTGACACGAACGCTCTCTCCGCCGCCGCAAGACGGCCGGCGGAGAGCACGACGATGAGTGGGCTGACAAGATGTCGCGTATTCTGATTACCGGTGGCGCAGGGTTCATTGGCGCCCACCTCGCCAAGGTCTGCGTTGCGGCCGGCCACGAGGTGCATGTGGTCCTGCGTCCGGGCTCGGACGACGAGCGGCTGCGGCCGCTTGGCGACGATATCGTCCGCCACGGCTTCGACCTTCAGTCCGAAGCCGCTCTGAAGCATTGCCTGTCGGAGGTGCAGCCGGATCGAATTTTTCATCTGGCGGCTCGTCCGCGCCGGCGCGAAAGTCCCGATTTCGCCGATGCCGCCGAGGGCGTGCGCGAGCATCTGCAGACGCTCGTCAGCCTGCTCGGCGCTGCTGCAACGACACGCCGTCCACCAGCGGTTTTCATTCGCTCCGGCTCGCTCGCCGAATACGGACTGGCGCCGGCGCCCTACCACGAAACAAGCCGCGAGACGCCCGTTACCACCTACGGTGCAGAGCTGGCGGCCGCGACGCACTTGATTGGCGGGCTCCAGACGCGGCTGCCGTTTCCCGTGATCACCGCGCGCTTGGCGCTTGTCTACGGGCCGTCGCAAGCGACCGATTACCTTATGCCGTCGCTCATCCGCCGATGCCTCACCGGAGAGCCTTCGATAGTACGCCACCCGCGGGACCGGCGTGATCTGCTTTACATTGACGACGTTGTCGACGCGCTCCTTCGACTGGGAGAAAGCCGACTGCCGGGCCCGACGATCGTCAACATCGCGAGCACCATCGCCCCCACGATGCGCGAAGTGGCGCAAATGGTCGTCGAACAGACCGGTGCCGACCCTCGCCTGATCGAGTATGGCGCCGACGATCAATCGTCTGGCATCGTGGACCTTAGAGGCTCCGCGGACAAGGCACACGAACTCATCGGATGGCGGGCACACATTCCGCTCGTGGAAGGCGTCGCGCGGACCGTTGCATGGTACCGAAAACACACTTGCGCTGGCGGCTCGCCCCGCAAGGCCGGGTACCTTGACGGTGCGTGCGAGAACAGGACTGGAGTGCGACAGTGAGCGACATGAAAACAAGGGTCTCGGTGCTGGTGCCGGCGTACAACGAAGAGACGAACGTGGGTCGTGCTTATGCGGCCATTGTCGACGCGTTTCGCGAGCTCCCAGGCTACGACTACGAGATCATCTTCACGGACAATCATTCGACCGACCGCACCTTCGAGCTCCTGCAGGAGATCGCGCGCGATGATCCTCGCGTTCGCGTCATCCGGTTTAGCCGCAACATCGGCTACCAACGGTCCCTCCTGGTCGCTTACAAGGCGGCGACCGGCGATTGTTCAGTGCAGATCGACTGCGATCTCCAGGATCCCCCCCACCTCATTCCCGACATGCTCGCACTCTGGCGACAGGGCCATCAGGTGGTCTACGGCATCCGCCGCTCGCTCAAGGATGACGCGGTGACCGCCTTCATGCGACGCGCCTTCTACTGGTGCATCAATGCGTTGAGCGAGGACGATCTCCCTCTCAATGCCGGTGAATTTCGCCTCGTCGACCGCCGCATTCTGGAGGAATTGCGCCAGGTCGACGACACTTCCCCCTATCTGCGCGGCCTGATCAGCGCGATGGGCTTTTCCCAGATCGGTTTCGAATATGACCGCCAGGCGCGGATTGCCGGCGAGAGCAAATTCCCGGTCAAAGCGATGCTGTCGCTGGCCGTCGACGGCATTCTCAACCATTCGCTGACCCCGCTCCGGATCGCATCGATGGCAAGCCTCATCATGGGGACCGCGACCTTTCTGCTGTTGATGGGCTATGTGATCGGCAAACTGGTCCTCGGACAGGATTGGCCGGCCGGTTTTGCCACGACCACGATTCTGATCCTGCTCTCGATCACGTTGAATGCTGTTTTTCTCGGAATCATCGGAGAATATCTCGGCCGCATCTTCATGCAGTCGAAGCGGCGGCCGACGCCGATTATCGAGGCAACCCTGAATGGCGAGGCCCGCCTCAATCGTGATCTGGTCGCGACGAAATTGGGTTCGCCTTGATGCAGTACCCGCCGACCAGCCAGAGCGCCGGAGCACGCGGGAGCCTCGGAACCGTGACGCGGTTCGCCGTCGTCGGAGCGGTGACGACCGCGTTGGACTTTGTCCTATTCACCACGCTTGTGGCGATCGGCGCAATACCCGCGCTTGCCAACCTTTTCTCCTACTCGTGCGGCATACTGGTGAGCTACCTTCTCAACCGGTCCTGGACATTCGGTGCGCGAGGGAGCCCCGTTCTGGCGCTGAAATTCGTTGCCTCGACTTTGGCGGGGCTGCTGATCTCGACCTGCCTCGTCGCGCTGTTCGCGACGATCATGCCGGCGGTGATCGCCAAGATCTTGAGCGTTCCGCTGGTCTTCGTCTGGAATTATCTGATGGCCCGCCTATGGGTCTTTCGCACTTGAGGCGCAAAATGGATGAATCACTGCTTTCCGTTTCCCGACCATTTGTTGTGGTCTTGCCCTACCGATCGTTGTCGTGACACAGCGCCGCGCGTCTTATCGGACGCGCAAAGGTCGCTGTAGCACTTTGAATGCGGCATTTTCCCTAAACCGACTACGATTTAAGGAAAATGCATCAGTCGCCCGTTTTATTGTGGTGCAGAGAAGATGCGTATTGTTTTCGTTGGCGCCGTCGAAGGCTCCAGTATTGCTCTTGATGCTCTGATCCGGGCCGGTCGCGCGCCGTCACTGACGATAACCCTCCCGCCCGAAGCCGCGGCGAGGCATTCCGATTTCGTCGACATCTCCGGCCCTGCGCGTGCCGCCGGCAGTGCGGTTCATCACACGACCAGCATCAACGCGCCCGCGACCCTCGAAGCGATGGCGGCGGTTGCGCCCGATCTGACACTTGTCATCGGCTGGTCGCAGATCTGCAAGCAGCCATTTCGCGATATTGCGGCAAAAGGCACCGTCGGCTTCCATCCGGCCGCGCTGCCGCGGCTTCGCGGCCGCGCCGTCATTCCCTGGACGATCCTGCGCCAGGAAGACACCACCGGCTCGACCCTGTTCTGGCTGGATGACGGCGTCGATTCCGGGCCGATCGTGTTACAGCGGCTATTCGCGGTAGCGCCCGACGAGACTGCGCGCAGTCTCTACGCCAAACACACTGCGAACCTCGCCGAAATGGTTGTGCAAGCCGTGAGACTTGTCGAGGCCGGAGACGCGCCTCGGGCCGAGCAGGACCACGGGCAGGCAAGCTATTGCGCCAAGCGCACGGCCGAAGACGGCCTCATCGACTGGCGCAGCCCGGCCGCAGCGGTATTGCGTCTGATCCGCGCCGTCGGCGAACCCTATCCCGGAGCCTTCACCTTTCTAAACGGCGAGAAAGTCCGCATCGACGCCGCCACGGTGTTCGACAATCGCGGGCGCTATATCGGTCTCGTCGGCCAGGTCCAGGCCCATACCGAACATGGGTTCGTGGTTCTTTGTGGCGACGACCAATGCATCGAGGTGTCGGCCTGGACGTCCCCGTCGGGCAAACGCCCACCGGTCCACAGCAAGTTCAGCGGAGGCGCATAGATGAGGGGCGCATCGTTAGCGATACTGGTTTCCTCCGCCGGCAGACGCGTCGGCCTGATCGAATGCTTCCGCCGGGCGGCCTTGGAAATCAGTCTCGACCTCAAAGTACTGGCCTGTGACGCCGACCCCGATTTAAGTGCGGCCTGCCAGGTCGCCGACAGGGCCTTCAAGGTGCCCAGAATCGACCACCCGGACTTCGCCGACGCCCTACGCGACATCGCGGCTCGCCACGAGGTGCGGCTCGTGGTGCCCACGATCGATCCGGAGTTGCTGCCGCTCGCGCTTGCGGCCGGTGAATTCGAGGCGATCGGCGCCCGTGTCCATGTCAGTCCGCCGTCGGTCATCAACGTCGCGCGCGACAAGGCGGAGACCATGCGCGTGCTCGGCGCGGCCGGTGTGCCGGTGCCGGCCACAAGCACGTACGAGGATGTGCGCGCGCGGCCCGCCGAATGGCCATGGCCGCTCTTCATGAAGCCGCGCAATGGAAGCGCGAGCCGGCTTATCCGCCTCGTGCGCACACCCGACGAACTGCCCCAGGACATCGAGGAACCGATGATCGTGCAGGAGTTTCTGGACGGGCCGGAATACACGATCAATGCCTTCATCGATGCGACAGGCAGGTTGAAAGCCGCCGTCGCCCATCACCGGCTGAGCATCCGGGCGGGCGAGGTGGAAAAGGGCAGGACGGTCCGCGATCCACGTTTCACCGAAATCGCCCACCGGCTTGCCGAAGCCCTGCCGGAAGCGCGCGGTGTCCTGTGCTTCCAGATTATCGCCGACCGCCAGAACGGACCGAAGGTCATCGAAATCAATGCCCGGTTCGGCGGCGGTTACCCGCTGGTCGATCGTGCCGGTGCAACCTTTGCGCGCTGGCTTCTCGAAGAAGTCGCCGGTCTGCCGAGCAGCGCCCACGACGAATGGCGCGAGGGCGTATTGATGCTGCGCTACGATGCAGCGGTCTATGGAGGATAGGGCAGTGTCCGGCGGCGAAGGCGTTTTGGTATTCGATCTGGACGACACACTCTATCTCGAGCGGGACTTCGCCTTCAGCGGCTTCAGGGCCGCCGGCGATTGGTATGCCGGTCGGAGCGGCTTGCACGGGCTGGCACAGCGTTGCGAGGCGCTTTTCAACGAGGGTCGCAGGACGAAGATCTTCGATGAGGCGCTCTGCGGGCTCGGCGTGGCTGTCGACGAGGCTCTCGTTGGCGAACTCGTTGCCGTCTATCGTGGTCACACACCCGCAATCGCGCTCGCGCCCGATGCCGAGCGCTTCTTTCGCGGACGCCGCCCCGGGAAAAGGCTTGCCATGATTACGGATGGGCCGTCTGCCACACAACTGGCGAAAGTGCAGGCACTCGGCCTCGATCGGTTAGTCGAACACATCATCTACACAGATGCCTGGGGCGCCGAATTCTGGAAGCCGCACCCGCGCGCCTTTGCGGCGATCGAGGCGTGGTCGGAATCGCCCCCTTCACGTATCGCCTACGTGGCGGACAATCCTCGCAAGGATTTCGTGACCCCCCGTGCGCGTGGATGGTGGACGGTTCAAGTGGCTCGTGCCGATCGAGTTCACCGCGGTGAAGCCCCCGAGGAGGCCTACAAACCGCACATTGTTTTGCCGGATCTCGACGCGCTGGAAGCCGGCCTAGCGGGACTGCAATCCGGTTGAAGGAGGGGCCAAGTCGGAATTCGCTCTCATATCAACCTTTTAGGCGCATTTCGCCTGCTTGACAACTTATCGATGCACCGGTCGTAACCGCTAAACTCTAGCAATCAAATGGGAAATTATATTTAGCTTGACACGCGAAACCTATTTACAACTCGTTAATTACGTGCTTTTTTATTACGGAATTCGAATATGACTGTATAGTTTTGCGCCGAGATTTGACCATCGCGGGGCAACCATTTTTTGTTGAAAATGAATATTAGCCTTTCGACCCTGTCGACCAGACAAAACTCATAGACGACGACCCTCTCACAGTAATGGGGCGCGAGGGCAACTGTGGTCGTCGCGCGGCTGGGCGGTAAGGCTTGCACTTGTTAGGAAGGGGCCGTCATGCTGCGTATATACGCCGCCGCGAAGGCGTTTCGTGACAATTTCCTCGAGTGGCCACCGCTGTCGCGGAAGGGCCAAGCAGCCAAATCCTCCGGAAAAATGCTTTGGGCGATTGCAGAAGCCGCTCTCGATATCGGTCGGCGGCGCCTGACGACAGCTGCTCGCAGCGCTCAAAAATGCTCAGCGCTCTACCTTGTAGACCTCGGGTCGGCGGCGATCGCGCTCGCCTTGGCGTTGGTGCTGCGCTATGGCATCGCCGGCCTCAGCGCCCGACCGGATACCACCGTCGTTCTGATGTGGTCGGGCCTGCAATATGTGGCAATCTGCGCCTTCGTCTTCCCGCTGTCCGGTTTGTACAGCCGAAACTGGAAATACGGCTCCATTTCGGATCTGTTCACGATTCTGCGCGCAGCCTTGCTGACGTCCTTGCTGCTTGTCTCGCTGCTGTTCTTTTCGACGCGTCTCAGCGAGATCCCGAGAACCGTCGTCCCGCTGCAATCGCTGCTGCTGATTGCCTGCCTCGCCGCCTCTCGCCTGAGCTTTCGCGCGGATGAGATTTCGCTGGCGCGACCGGCTTTCAGGATTGCGCGCAATGGCGCGGGAAAGGCGGACCACCGCATACCGCTGCTGATCGTCGGGGCGGGTGACGCGGCCGATCTCTATCTGCGGGCCCTCGCTCGGGATCCAAACACCACATACTTGCCGGTGGCCTGCCTCGACAAGACTGCCGACCACATCGGCATGACGCTTCGCGGCGTTCCGATTGCCGGCCGGATCGAGGATTTCGAGAATGTCGTGTGCGAACTGCAACGGGTGAACCGGCAGCCGCGGCACGTCGTCTTCACCGAAGCGCCTTCGACGTTCGGGGACGCAGCATCCGACGAACTGTTGAAATCGGCCGAGAGGCTGGGGATCGCGGTGTCACGCCTGTCTCAGATGACGGAGCTCAAGCGTGCGAAAACGGAAAATCCCTACGAGCTTCGATCGATCGAATTGACCGACCTTCTGGAGCGTCCGCAGGCGGCGCTCGACAAGGAGGCCATTCGGCGTCTCGTCAGCGGACGGCGCGTATTGATAACCGGAGCCGGTGGGTCGATCGGCAGTGAGTTGACCTCCCAGATAGCCGCCTGCGCGCCAGCGGAGATCGTGCTGATCGACAACACCGAATACAATCTCTACGCGATCGACATGACGCTCAGCGAGAATTTCGCGACCGTCCCCCGCTTCAGCTATCTTTGCAGCGTCAGACGGAGCCAGCGCGTCGATGAAATCTTCGACAGGCACAGGCCGGAACTGGTGTTCCATGCGGCTGCCTTGAAACATGTACCGATGGTGCAGATGAATCCGTGCGAAGGCGTGCTGACCAACGTCATCGGAACGATGAACGTTGCCAATGCGGCGAAGAAATTCGGCACGCTTGCAATGGTTCAGATCTCGACCGACAAGGTTGTGAATTCGACAAGCGTCATGGGTGCCACCAAGCGCCTGGCGGAACTTTACTGTCAGGCGCTCGACCTGGACGGCGTCAAAACCGCCAAGGGTCCGCGTTTCATGACCGTGCGCTTCGGAAACGTCCTCGGATCGAGCGGTTCGCTGATCCCGCTTTTCAAACGGCAGCTTGCCCGTGGTGGCCCGCTGACCGTCACCGACCCCTGCATGACACGCTTCTTCATGACCATTCGCGAAGCGGTCGAATTGACGTTGCAGGCCTCTGCATATGGCTTTGAAAAGCAGCTCGGCCAAGGGGAAATCTTCGTTCTCGACATGGGCGAGCCGATCAAGATCATCGATATCGCCCGTCGCATGATCCAGTTGGCAGGGTTCACGCCCGATCGCGAGATCGAGATCAAGATCATCGGATGCCGGCCGGGAGAGAAGCTCTTCGAGGAACTGTTCGACGAAACGGACAAGCGCATCAATTCGCCGGTGCCGGGCGTCCTCGGGGCTGTTCCGGACCCGATACCCCTGCCGACGCTGAGCGATGCATTTACCCGGCTGCAGCGTCATGCCGAGCGGGGCAACGAGAAGGGCCTGAAGGCGGTCATGCGCGAGTTGCTTCCCCGCTATGAGCCGGAACCGGTGCACACGAACGGCCATCCGCTCCAGGAGCGTACGCCACTTCGCCGGAATTTCGCGAAGGGAGGTCCGCGGCGCAACGGCTACGACAAGGGCGCGCGCAAGGAGCTTGGCCTGCCGGGATCTTGAACCGATAAGCCGCGAAATCTGGCCTGCTATCGCGCGCAATGCGTGGCTCGCGTCGAGCGGCAAGACGTAGGTCAGGATGAGCGGTCGTACGAGGCGCAGAGCTGCAACATTGTTTGTGGTCTGATAGCAGGCCGAGCGCGGAGACTGGGATGCACAACCGAACTCCATCACTCCAGGCTGGCGACACATGTCGCTCGATGCAGTTCCCCGCGGCGTCACGAAGAAGCTCTTGCGGGGGACGGCCTTGAACCCGACCATGTCTACTTCGCGCCCCTACGTTGAACGCGGCGACATCCGGCTCGCCTTCCCCGCCGACTCCTGCCACGCGCGACAGGAGCCAGCGCAGAAGCGCGTGATAGCGGTCGTTGCGAGCCTGACGGCTTCGCTGACGAATTTCCGGCTGGAGCTGCTGAAGAGATTGGTCAAGGCCGGACATGAGGTCGTTGCCTTTGCTCCGGAAAACGACGAACGCGTCGAACGGCACCTCGCGCAGCTCGGCGTCCGTTTCGTGCAGATCCCGATGGCTCGCACCGGACTCAATCCTCTGGATGACCTGCGCACGCTTTGGTCGCTGAGGCAACATTTCAAGCGGCTGAAGCCGGACGTGATCCTGCCCTATACGATGAAGCCGATCATCTACGCGGGGATTGCCGCCCGGATGCTCGGGATCAAGGACCGCTGCTTCCTCGTCACCGGCCTCGGGCATGTCTTTTCGAACGAGACACCCGCCACGTTGAAGTCGAGCCTGGTCAGGCATTTGTGCGTCCGGCTGTACCGCATTGCCTTCCGCGGCGCGAAGGCCGTATTCGTCTACAACGAGGCCGATCGCGCAGACATTTGCAAATACCAGATGCTCGACAGCACTGCCGTGCTCAGTCTGATCCCGGGATCGGGGGTCGACCTCGAGCATTTCGCTTTTTCGTCGCCACCTCAGCGCGGACCGGTCTTTCTTCTCGTCGCTCGCCTTTTGCGCGACAAGGGTATCGTGGAGTATGTCGAGGCGGCCCGGATCGTGCGTCGCACCTTCCCGGACGCGAAATTCCAACTGCTCGGCAGCTTCGACAGCAATCCGGCCGCCATATCCCGTGACGAGATCGACGGATGGGTCCGCGAAGGCATCTTGGACTACCTCGGATATACGCAGGACGTGCGTCCTTACCTCGCGGGGTGCAGCGTCTTCGTTCTGCCCTCCTATTACCGGGAGGGCATTCCACGAAGCATACTCGAGGCCCTCGCAACCGGCCGGCCGATCGTCACGACCGACTTGCCGGGCTGCCGCGACACGGTGCAGCCCGGCGTGAACGGATTGGTCGTCAAACCTCGGGATCCGCTCGGCCTGGCCGAAGCCATGTCGGTGTTTGCCCGCAATACGAGACTGGCCGCGGAAATGGGCCGGCAATCGCGCTACATCGCGCAAGCCCGGTTTGACGTCCATATGGTCAACCAGATGCTGCTCGATCGCATGCGTCTGGACTGAACCTGGGCTGTCCCAGTGCCGCCGCTGCCCCCTCGCCCCTGGTACGCCAAAGCCCGATTGGACCTCTCCGGATGGCCCGGTCCGCCAAGCCGAACGAGCCAGCTTCCGAGGAGCGAACCCGCTGCGCCAACAAGGTCGCCGCCATGATCATGCATGTCATCACCAATTTCACCGCCAGCGCAGGCGCGGAGACGATGCTGGCGCGACTGCTCAAGATCTCCTGCGATGAACGCATCATCGTTGCCTCTCTGCGTGGCATATCGGAACGGAACCGCGGTCTCGCCAACAATCCCAGGGTCGTTTACGCGCCGCTGGGGGCAGCGTCCTCCGCCGGCCTGCCCGGCGCCCTGGTCAAGCTTGCGAAACTGATCCGCAAGGAAGAACCCGACGTCATTCTGTGTTGGATGTATCACGCGATGATCGCCGGCACGATCGCGGCAGGAATCGCGCGCACCCGGGCGCCGGTGTTCTGGAATATTCGACAATCGCTCGACGATCCCGCTTGCCTGTCACGCAGTTCGCGCATCGCGATCGCTGCGGGCCGGCTGCTGTCAGCCAGGGCATCCGGCGTGATCTACAACAGTTCGCGCGCCCGTGACTTGCATGAGGCTTACGGCTATCGCAATCGCCACGTCGCGGTCATTCCAAACGGCTTCGAACTGCCGCCGCTCGTTTCCGGCGAGGCGACGTCTGCCAGGCGGATCGGTATCGCGGGGCGCTTCCACCCACAAAAGGACCACGCCACATTCTTCCGCGCGGCCGCTCGCGTGCTTGAGACGCACCCGCAGGCGACCTTTGCGGCCGCCGGCTTCGGGCTTTCCCGCGACAATCCGGAGGTCATGAGGATCATGACGGAAGCAGGGCTTCCGCCGCAGTCGGTGGATCTCAGAGGCGAGGTCTCCGATATGGCCGGCTTTTACCGCGGCATTGATCTCCTGGTCCTGTCATCCAGGACCGAGGGCTTCCCCAACGTCATCGCCGAGGCGATGAGCTATTCCAAACCGATCGTCACCACGAATGTCGGTGATGCCGCCGTCGTCGCGGGAAACGCTGGAATCGCCGTGCCGGCTCGCAATCCCGAAGCCCTCGCCGAGGCGATGTGCGCAATCCTCGATCTCTCCCCTAATGAATATGCGCGCTATGCTCGCAACGCCCGCGAACGCATCGAGAGTGAATACACGCTCGCCGCGATCGAACGAAAATATTCAAGTTTCCTAGGAGCTTACAAATAGCTCTGGCGCCGAGTTATGACAATAAAACGCCGGCGAAGGAACATTAGACCGCCACCCAAAAAGGTAACTCCCCTTGCCGCCAATTCCGATAATCGGTTGAATCCGCGATATAAATTTCGCGTTTTACCGGATGTTCAAATTTTTCCTTAATCAGATCAACGCCATACTATTTAGATCGGTCGCGGGACACCTTTGTGCCTTATTCCGACTTTACCCGCTCCCCCCGCTAACAGCTAGAGGAGTTATTTATGGCTATCAACGGAACCAGCGCGGCTAACAAGCTCTATGGCACGAATTCCGTGGACACCATCAATGGATACGATGGTGACGACTTCATTTGGGGTTACGCCGGAAACGATTACCTCGACGGTGGTGCCGGCAACGACACTTTCTACGGTGGGCTCGGTAACGACTTCTTCAAAATGTCGATCGGCAACGATTTCGCCGACGGGGGCGACGGCAATGACAGCTTTGACGGCGGTGCCGGCGACGACAGATTTCTCGGCGGCCTCGGAAACGACATCCTCGAGGGTGGTGACGGCCACGACATCATGGAAGGCGGCGACGGCCACGATCATTTCCAGGGCGATGCTGGCAACGACAAGATCTACGGTGGCGCTGGTGAGGAATGGATCGACGCCGGCCTCGGCGACGACATCATTTATGCTGGCGACGGCAATGACGGCTTCAACAACCGCATCGACCCCGCCACCGGCAAGATGACCCAGCAGGCCGTCAGCGGTGGCGCCGGCAATGATACGATCTACGGCGAAGCCGGCGATGACGCCCTGAAGGGCCAGTCGGGTAACGACCGGGTCTACGGCGGCATCGGCCACGACAAGGTCGACGGCGGCGATGGCAACAACTATCTCGACGGCGGCGACGGCAATGACGTCCTCGATTCCGAGATCGGCATCGACGAGGCCCATGGCGGAAACGGCAACGACAAGATCGAAGTCGGCGGCGGAAACGATGTGGCGTACGGCGATGCCGGCGACGACAACATCAGCGGCGAAGCCGGCGCCGACATCCTTTGGGGCGGCATTGGAAACGACCGTTTCTATGGCGGCGACGGCAATGACACCCTGCGCGGCGACGCCGGACAGGACACTCTCATCGGCGAAGCCGGCGCCGACACACTTTGGGGTGGTGCCGATGCCGACCGCTTCGCCTTCAAGGGAGCGGCCGCCTATTCCGGACAGGATACCGTCATGGACTTCCAGGACGGTGTTGATCGCCTCGTGCTCGAAAACCTCGGGATAACGAAGTATTCGAATTCAGGGGCGGCAGGTACCGTGTACGCCTATGAAACATCCGGCGGCGATATCCTGATCAAGGGACACGGCTCGGGCGGCACCATTTCGGTGCTTATCGACGATCCCTCCAACCACCTGAGCGTGTCGAACTTCAGCAGCGCGGACTTCGTTTTCGCGTAAGCCGACGTGCCCCGTAGCTGCATGGCTTCGCGCGTCGGCACCGATGCGGAACCAGGCAGCTGTTCTACTGCATGTTTCCTAAAATCGTAGCCGATTTAAGAACAAAAACATGCAGCAATTCAAAGGGCTACAGCGACCTTTGTGCGTCTGAAAAGACGCACGGCGCTGTAGAGCGTCCCGCTTTCAAGTGGCATCACGGAAAAACGTGAAAATCGGCTAGAATCAGAGTGTTAGAAAGCCGTGCGTGCGCACGAACGCACGGCTTTCTAAGTGTTGACGTGCGTGGAAAAGATCGCGGCCGATGGCGATTGGCTGCAGCTCTCGCCATAGCGGACAGCGACAGCTTCGCGCCGCCGAATGGGTCGTATCCCCTAAAGACCCATCCACCGTTCAAGCCAGGCATTGAACATCAGCACGGTCCAGAGCTGCGGTCCCCAGTCGCGGTTCCCTGAAAGATGCGCCTTCCAACGGTTCATTATTGGCTCCACCTTGAACATGCCGTCTCGGCGCATGCGGGATGGCGATAGCATGTCGCTGGCCCATTCACGCAATGGGCCGCGAAGCCACGCGTTCAACGGCACGCCGAAGCCTCGCTTGTTGGCGCTGATAAGCTTGTCAGGCAGCCGTCGCGACAGCAGTTTGCGCAGCGCCGGCTTGCTATGATTGTCTGCGAAGCAAAGTGTCCGCGGCGACCGCCAGGCCAATTCTATGAATCGATAATCAAGCAGCGGTGTCCGCATCTCGAGGCCGACCGCCATGGACGCGCGATCGATCTTCACGAGGATATTGTCGGGAAGATACGCGACCATGTCGCGAAACATCATTCTGTCCACCGAGCCGAGACCGCCTGGAATTCTCTTCGACGAGAACGCCGTGCTCGGTTCCTTTCCGCCAAGCACCACATCGGTTGGACGGGTCCATTGGGACACGAAGTTCAAATACCTGTCGTCCGGATCCTGGATTTGCAGCAGTTCCGCGAGCCTTCGGAGGCGACCGCCGGTCACCTCGTCCCGAAGCGGCGCGGCAATCATCGATCGACTAAGGCTTGATGCTATATCGAGCAACCAGTCCGGTGCGCCTTTTGCTGCGTGAAGGGCGACCGAAGGCATTGTCTTGGCAAGGCGATCGAATGCCATCATCTGCTGGTAGCGTTTGTAACCGCCGAAAAATTCGTCGCCGCCATCGCCGGAAAGTGCGACGGTCACGGTCTTTCGCGCGAGCTTTGCGACCATTAAGGTCGGAATTTGCGACGGATCGGCGAAAGGCTCGTCATAGATATCCGGCAAACTGGAAATGATTCCGAAGGCAGTTTCGGGCTCGGCCGTGATTTCCGTGTGGTCCGTCTTCAGATAACCCGCCACCGCCGCCGCCGCATCCGCCTCGTTGTAGTCCTCTTCGAGGAAGCGAACGGTGTAAGTGTTTACGGGCGTCGGCGACACTTCCTGCATCACCGCCGACACCAGGGACGAGTCGATGCCGCTCGATAGCAAGACGCCGACCGGCACATCGGAGACGATGCGTTCGCGAACAGCTGCCTTCAGGGTGTTGTCGAGAAGCAGCAAGGCCTCTTCCGCAGACTCGATCCGATCGGCATAGCCTCGCTCCACGACCTCGAAGGCATCCCAATAAGGCCGGACCGATCCCAAGGCAGCAGCCATGGAGAGCGGTGGTTCATCAACGGAAATGCTCAGCCAGCAGCCAGGCGGCAGTTTGAAGATGCCCCGGTATATCGTATAGGGCGTCGGCACGTAATTGTGCCGGAGATAAAGCGCCAGGGCATCGCGATCCAATTCCGGATGGGCAAAGGATGGATGCTTTCTGAGACTCTTCAGTTCAGACCCGAAGGCGACAGCGCCGTCGTGCACGCCTATGTAAAGCGGCTTTTCTCCCATTCGATCGCGTGCAAACAGGACCTTTCGCTCTACCTTGTCATAAAGAGCGAAGGCGAACATGCCGTTGCAGCGGCGCAATGCACCTTCCAAGCCATAGATCTCGACAGCCTCCAGCAGGATTTCGGTGTCGGAGTGTCCGCGAAAGCGGGAGCCGCGTGCCTCCAGTTCATCACGCAGTTCGAGAAATCCGTAGACCTCGCCGTTGTAGACAATGGAGTATCGGCCGCTGGCGGATTGCATCGGCTGGGCCCCTAACGGGGAGAGGTCGATGATCGACAATCGGCGGTGACAAAGCCCGACGCGGTTGTCCTGATCGAGCCAAATGCCCGCATCATCGGGGCCGCGATGCGCCAGGGCAAACGCCATCTGCCGCAAGATAGCGACCAATTCCTCGCGGTGACCGCGCCTGTAATTTATCAGCCCTGCAAGTCCGCACATCGCAAGTACTTCAAGAACGTGGCCATCAATGCGCCGATCAAGTTGGGATCTCGTGTGGCAGGTAACGGGCTGTCACCGACTGGGTGAGTCCCTCCTGGCCAAATAAGCATTTCGTTGAAAGAAAACCGAAAGCGCGCCGTCAACTCTCGCACGAATGAAAATAGCCTTTGAGCGATCGGGTTGACACTCATCCAAATGTCGGTGCTTTCGAAAATTCGTATCAGCACCAAACTCTAATGCGAAAGTTCTTCGAGGCGTCGATGATCTTAAAGCCCGAGACTGAACGAAGCCTTTCACCTCGTCAACGCAAAAGTTGCCGGAGCACTACCGCCAATTGCGCCGCGCCGTTGACCTGGCGACAAAAATCATTCCGCGGGGCGCCTAAAAAGCGCACGCCGCTGCGACCGATCGGAGATGCGAAGCCATCACCGTGTCTTGCGGAGCGGGCCTCACAGTACCGAGGGATTTTCCGCCCAGGCAATGAAATGTGGATTCGCGAAATCACAGTCATCCGCCTGCATCCTCTTGCCATAGGCCAGCTGTGAGCCGTTCAGGCGGACGACCGAACCGCCCGCAGCCCTGAGGACCGCGTCGCCGGCGGCCGTGTCCCACTCCATCGTGCGGCCAAAGCGCGGATAGACATCGGCCTTGCCTTCGGCAACCAGGCAGAACTTCAGCGAAGACCCGATGGACATGCAGTCCTTGACGCCGTGCCCGACCAGAAATGCCTCGGTTTCGGAGCTGTTGTGCGAGCGGCTGGCAACGGCCGTCAGCACTGCGCCCCTTGGCCTGACCCTTATCGGCTCCCGTTTCTCGATCGTACCGCCTTGGCCGAAAAGCAGCTTCTCAGCCCTGCCATTGGCTGCCACATAGGCACAGCGCTGGGCCGGCGCGTAGACGATGCCTGCAACCGGGACGTCTCGCTCTATCAGCGCGATATTGACGGTGAAGTCGTTCCTTCGATTGATGAACTCCTTCGTGCCGTCCAGGGGATCGACCAGAAAGAAGGAACCGCCGCTGATGTCGGGAACGCTGCCGCAGGAAACCGCTTCTTCCGCGATCACCGGGACAAGGGGGAACAATCGTGAGAGCCGTTCGAGAATGATGACTTCGGCCCTTTCGTCCGCCTCGGTGACGGGCGACTGATCGGCCTTGTAGCAAACATTGGGACCGGCGTCGTAGACGCCAAGGATCGCCTCGCCGGCATCGATGGCGATGCGCTCGAGCACCTCACACAAGGACGTCATTTCTCCTCCGTCATCTGGTCGAGATATTCCTCGATCTTGAGGGCCAGCGAGATCGGCTCGTGGCCAACCGTGTGAAGATGCAGTTCCGGATTTTCGGGGGCCTCATAGGGCGAAGAAATGCCGGTGAAATTCGTAATCTTGCCCGCCAGCGCCTTTTCATAGAGGCCCTTCGGATCGCGGCGTGCGCATTCTTCCAGGGGGGTATCGACGAATATCTCGATGAACTCGCCCTTTTCCATCAGTTCGCGCGCCATCCGCCGTTCGTCGCGGAACGGAGAAATGAAGGATACGAGCACGATCAGGCCGGCATCCGCCATGAGCTTCGCCACTTCCGCCACGCGGCGGATGTTTTCCACCCGATCCTCGTCGGTGAAGCCAAGGTCCCGATTGAGACCGTGGCGCACATTGTCGCCGTCCAGCAGGTAGGTATGCTTGCCACGCGCATGCAGAACCTTGTCGAGGGCATTGGCGATCGTCGATTTTCCCGAACCGGAGAGCCCGGTGAACCAGAGGACCGCGGGCCGCTGGTTCTTCATCGCGCTGCGTGCGCCCTTGTTGACGTCCGTCGCCTGCCAATGGACGTTGTCGGCGCGACGCAGCGGGAAATCGATCATCCCTGCACCGACCGTCGCATTTGAAATCCGGTCGACAATTATGAAGTTCCCCGTCGTCCGGTCGTCCTTGTATGCGTCAAAGACGATCGGCGCCTGGGTCGAGATATTGCAGACGCCGATTTCGTTCATCTGCAGGGACTTCGCCGCCTCGCGCACGAAACTGTTGATGTTGACCTGGTGCTTGAGCGCGGTAACGGTCGCATTCACGCTGTCCGTCTCCGTGCGCAGGATATAGCTTCGCCCGGGGATCATCGGGCTCGGATCGAACCAGATCATGTGGGCCTGGAACTGATCGGCGACGAAGGGTCGGGCGCCCGGCGCGGCCAACATGTTGCCGCGGGAGACCTCGACGTCGTCCGAAAGCACCAGCGTGACCGCCTCGCCTTCCACGGCCTTCTCAACTTCGCCGTCATAGGTCACGATGCTCCTGATCGAGGTACGCTGCCCCGATTTGGCGACGATCACCTGGTCGCCGACCGAAATCTTGCCGGACGCTATCTGCCCCGCATATCCCCGGAAGTTCGCGTCGGGCCGCATGACCAGTTGAACGGGAAAGCGGAACGGCTTCTGCGCCTCCTGGCGATCGAAGTCGATCGTTTCGAGATATTCGAGAAGGGCGGCACCCTGGTACCAGGGCGTCTTCTCCGAGTTCGCGATGACGTTATCGCCATAGCGCGCCGAGATGGGTATCGGCTTGATGCTCTGAAAGCCAAGTTCGCGCGCAAAGTGCAGATAGTCTTCCGCTATCCCCTCGAACACCGTCTGGCTGTAGCCCACAAGGTCGATCTTGTTCACTGCCAGCACGACATGGCGGATGCCGAGCAGCGACGCAATGTATGAGTGGCGTCGTGTTTGCGAGAGAACCCCCTGGCGGCTGTCGATCAGCAGCACCGCAAGAGCCGCGGTCGAGGCCCCGGTGACCATGTTGCGGGTATATTCTTCGTGTCCCGGAGTGTCGGCCACGATGAACTTGCGCTTCGAGGTCGAAAAATAACGATAGGCCACATCGATGGTGATGCCCTGCTCGCGTTCGGCCTCGAGACCGTCCAGGAGAAGGGCGAGATCAATGTCGTCACCGTTCGCGCTGCGCTGCGCGCCGACGCGCCCCAGATTGGCAAGCTGGTCCTCATAGACCAGCTTCGCATCGAACAGCAGCCGGCCGATCAATGTCGACTTGCCGTCATCCACCGAACCGCAGGTTATAAATCGAAGGATCGACTTGTTGTCCTGGTCGGCCAGGTGCGCCTGGATGTCGAGCGGCGCAAGAGTAGGAAGATAGGACATCAGAAGTAGCCCTCCCGCTTCTTCTTCTCCATCGCGCCGGCCTCGTCCCGGTCGATGAGCCGGCTCTGTCGCTCGGAGGTGCGCACCGTCAGCATCTCGCGCAATATGTCGGCGACGGTCGCGGCTTCCGACTCGATCGCGCCCGTGAGCGGATAGCAGCCGAGCGTGCGGAAGCGCACAAGCCGTTCGGTCACGCTCTCCTCCGGCTGAAGAGGCATGCGATCGTCGTCGACCATGATCAGCATGCCATCACGCTCAACCACCGGGCGTCTCGCCGCAAAATAAAGCGGCACGATCGGTATGTCCTCGGTCATGATGTATTGCCAGATGTCGAATTCGGTCCAATTCGAAAGCGGAAACACCCGCATCGTCTCGCCCGGACGAATGCGCGTATTGTAGGTTTTCCAAAGTTCGGGACGCTGGTGTTTGGGATCCCAGCCGTGCTGGCCATTGCGGATCGAGAATATGCGCTCCTTGGCGCGCGACTTCTCTTCGTCGCGCCGGGCGCCCGCGAGCGCTGCATCAAATCCGTATTTGTCGAGCGCCTGCCGCAAGGCAACCGTCTTCATGATGTGCGTGTGAATATTCGACCCGTGCGAAAATGGTCCGATGCCCTGGTCCAAGCCGTCCTGATTGGTATGGACCAGAAGATCGAAGCCGCGCTCCTTCGCCATCCTGTCGCGAAATTCGATCATTTCGCGAAACTTCCATGTGGTGTCCACATGGAGGAAAGGGAAAGGTGGCTTGGACGGAAAAAACGCCTTCATCGCCAGATGCAACAAGACCGAAGAGTCTTTTCCGATAGAATAAAGTACAACCGGATTTGAAAACGTCGCAACAACTTCCCGAATGGCGTGAATTGCTTCAGCTTCAAGTCGCCGAAGATGGGAAAGAGACATATCGCAATCCCTCTATCAAAATTTAAATTTTTATACGTGCAATGATTAAGTAAGCCGCGCTTGAAGGCATCGGTGGTCTAAATGTTTAATTGATTGCAACCGGCAAAAATAAGGCCGGAGCATTACGATGGAGCATTTAAACGCTATATCGCTAATATTTCAAGCATCACGAAAGATGATTCTCGTCAGCTACCTTCGGCTAGAAGCCTTTTCCCAGCGCGCTGACCGCCCGAGGATTGCCCCTGCTTGATCCCATGGAGGGGAAGCGATCCGCTGCGGTGATATCTGAAGCGCGAGGCGCTACGCTGGCGATCCCGGCCAGCAACACACCTGCCGGTTCAGACTGCACCCGCGATGCGCGTCTTCAGGATTGCGGAAAAACGAGGGTCAAAAGTCCGGCTGATCGGCTCCGCGGCGGCACCGATCGCCACGGCCCAAGGGTCGGTAAAGCCCAGTTGCAGGCGCGGCATGCTTCTTGCGCGATGCTCGGCGATCGAAGGCAGCAACGGATGGATGGCCTCGATCAGCAGGCGGGCGAGGCCCGGCGGCATGCCGCCGCACAGGACAATGGTTTGCGGATCGAAAATGCTCTCCAGCGCCTGAATGGCAGCCTGCAGTTCGAATGCCACGTCTTCGACCCAGGCGGTGACGCGTGCGTCCGGTCCGCCCGCGATCTCGTCGATCCGGCGATAAAGATCCGGATCGGCCGGATCAAGGCCAAGGATCTTGCTCAGCGACGCAATGGAAGCCCGGTGTTCGAGCGGCGCTCGCTCGATGCCGGACGCCGCGCGCGGCTGGCTCAAGATCATGCCGATCTCGCCGGCATTGCCGTTGGCGCCGCGATAGAGCTCGCCATTGAGGATCAGCCCGGCGCCGAGGCCATAGCCAAGGTAGATGCAGATCGCCTGGTCGACGCCGTGCGCCGCGCCGACCATCTTCTCGGCCGTCGCGGCTGCGGCTGCGTCGTTCTGCAAACGCACGTCGAGACCGGTGCCGACCGATAGTGTTTCCAGGAGAGGAAAGTTCTGCCAGGCCGCCATCATCCAGGGATCGTCGGCGTCCGCCTCGATGCCGAACGGCCCGGGCATGGCAACGCCGAGGCCGACGAAGCGGTCCCTCGACTGCGGCGCGATCCCTGTCAGGTCGCGGCGCGTCCTGGCAATCAAGTCCAGAATGGTCGCGACACCCGTCGCCGGGCCACCGGCAGGCAGGTTCGCCTCGCCGCGTGCGAGCACAGTGCCGATCAGATCGACCGCGATCGTGCGCGTGACATGCCGGTCTATCTGCAGGCCGATCGCGAAGGCGCCTTCGGGAACAAGCCGGTAAGGCGTCGACGGCTGCCCCCGGCCCCTGCGCACGGCGGCGAGAGACGTGACCAGGCCGTCGCTTTCGAGCTCCTCGATAATGTTCGATACGGTCTGTTTGGTGAGCGCCGTCGCCCGCGCCAAATCGGCGCGCGACAATTGCCCGTTCAACCGCAAAGCGTCGATCATCACGCGGCGGTTGTGCGCGCTGGTCCCTTCCTGATTGGTCCCGCTCTTGGCCCGGATGGGGCGCATCTCGTTCATCCACAAATCCCGCTTGACACTGTTAGAATATTGGCGAAGAAATAAGTCAAGACAATTGACTTATTGAGGGGTCGCAAGAACCTCGGGGGAACGAAGGCGACGGTGATATGCTGTCGCAAACGCTCCGATTGATTTGTCGACGGCCGCCGCGCTACTGCATGTTTCCTTAAATCGTAGCCGATCTAAGGGTAAAAACATGCAGCAATGCAAAGTGCTACAGCGTCCTTTGCGCGTTTGACGCGCGGCGCTGCAGTGGCGGGTTCTTCGCATCCGGTGCGCCGATGCGCCGCGCCGGGAACTGAAAACGATCGGTTATTGGAGGCAACAATGTTGAAATCGACGCGCAATGCACTGCTCGGCGCTGCCCTTGTCGGAATATCCTTCAGCGGCCAGGCTTATGCGGAAACGACGCTGAACGCGCTGTTCATGGCTCAGGCCGCCTATAGCGAGGCCGATGTTCGCGCCATGACGGAAGCCTTCACCAAGGCCAACCCGGATGTAAAGGTCAACCTCGAATTCGTCCCCTATGAAGGACTGCACGACAAGACCGTGCTGGCGCAGGGCTCCGGCGGCGGTTACGACGTCGTCCTGTTCGACGTCATCTGGCCAGCCGAATACGCCACCAACAAGGTGTTGGTCGATGTTACCGACCGCATCACCGACGACATGCAGAAAGGTGTCCTGCCGGGTGCCTGGACCACGGTCGAGTACGACGGCAAGCGCTATGGCATGCCGTGGATCCTTGATACCAAATATCTGTTCTACAACAAGGAGATCCTGGAAAAGGCCGGCATCACCGCGCCGCCGAAGACCTGGGACGAGCTTGCCGAACAGGCAAAGACGATCAAGGACAAGGGACTGCTCGCAACACCCATCGCCTGGAGCTGGTCGCAGGCCGAAGCCGCGATCTGCGATTATACGACGCTGGTCAGCGCCTATGGCGGCAAGTTCATCGACGGCGGCAAGCCCGCCTTTACCACCGGCGGCGGTCTCGATGCACTGAACTACATGGTTTCGAGCTACACCTCCGGCATCACCAATCCGAACTCCAAGGAATTCCTGGAGGAGGACGTGCGCAAGGTGTTCCAGAACGGCGAGGCGGCCTTCGCGCTCAACTGGACCTATATGTACAACCTCGCCAATGACCCCAAGGAGAGCAAGGTTGCCGGCAAGGTCGGCGTCGTGCCGGCTCCGGGCGTCGCCGGTAAGAGCGAGGTTTCGGCCGTCAACGGCTCGATGGGCCTCGGCATCACCTCGACCAGCCAGCATCCGGACGAAGCATGGAAATACATCGTCCACATGACCTCTCAGCCGACGCAGAACGCCTATGCGAAGCTCAGCCTGCCGATCTGGGCCTCGTCCTACGAGGACGCCAACGTGACGAAAGGCCAGGAAGAACTGATCGCGGCAGCCAAACGCGGCCTCGCGGCGATGTATCCGCGGCCGACGACGCCGAAATATCAGGAGCTCTCGACTGCCCTGCAGCAGGCTATCCAGGAAGCACTGCTCGGGCAGACTTCCGCCGAAGACGCCTTGAAGACGGCTGCCGAGAACAGCGGCCTCTGAATAGGCGAAATCTCGTTCCGGGCGGCCCGGCCGCTCGGAACGTGAACGAAGCCCGCGGCTTCTTCGAATCCTCGGCATGGCCGAGCCATAATGAATCGCATGAACGGCCCGGACGGCCGCAAGGGTCCTCATCCGATGCCCGGTACCTGGATAACAACGCGCGCCTGGCTTTTGATGCTGCCGCTGCTCATGGTCATGATCGCCGTCATCGGATGGCCATTGGTCGACACGGTGCGGCTCTCCTTCACCGACGCCAAGCTTGTCGGCACCGCTGGCGGTTTCGTCGGCCTCGACAACTACGCAAAAATGCTCGGCGGGTCGAACTTCCGGCGGGCGCTGATCACGACCACCTGGTTTGCGGTCGTGTCCGTCGCCGCCGAAATGGTGCTCGGGGTGCTCGCCGCGCTGCTGCTCAACCAGCAATTTCGCGGCCGCACGGCGCTCAGAGCCTTGATGATCCTGCCCTGGGCGCTGCCGACGGTGGTCAACGCCACGCTCTGGCGATTGATCTACAATCCGGAATACGGCGCCCTCAACGCCGCACTTACCCAGATCGGGCTTATCGACAGCTATCGCTCCTGGCTCGGCGAGCCTGGCTTGGCTCTCACCGCACTGATCGTCGCCGATTGCTGGAAGAATTTTCCGCTGGTGGCGCTGATCGCGCTCGCCGCGCTTCAGGCCGTTCCCCGCGACATCACCGCGGCAGCGCTTGTCGACGGCGCTGGCCCGGTCAATCGCTTTCGCTACGTGATCATGCCCTATCTCGCGGGCCCCTTGCTGGTGGCCTTGGTGCTGCGCACGATCGAGGCGTTCAAGGTCTTCGACATCATCTGGGTGATGACGCGCGGCGGACCGGCAAACAGCACGCGCACGCTCTCGATCCTCGTCTATCAGGAGGCCTTCTCCTTTCAGCGGGCAGGCTCCGGGGCATCACTCGCGCTCATCGTCACGCTGCTCGTGACCCTTCTCGCGGTTGCCTATGCGGCGCTGCTTCGCAAGGCCGCGGGAGCATCGTGATGGAACGCCAGAACCCGCTCTTCACCGCCTTCGTCTATGTGAGCGCGCTGCTGCTTGCGATCGTCATCCTGGCGCCGCTCGCCTGGCTCTTCGTCATGAGCATCTCGTCGGCCGCGGACCTTTCCGCCAAGCCGCTCAACTGGTGGCCGGACGAAATCGATCTTTCGCGCTACCGTGCCCTGCTTTCTACGGTCGAGAACAGTGCCGGCGCCGCCTTCGTCGCCTCGCTGTTCAACAGCCTGAAGGTCGCCGGCATGGCGACGCTGGCCGCGGTTGCCGTCGCCATTCCTGCCGCCTGGGCGGTTTCGCGAACGCCTACCGTCTCCTGGTCGCTCTATGCGGTGATCGCCACCTATATGCTGCCGCCCGTCGCGCTCGCGGTGCCGCTCTATATGGGGCTGGCCTATCTCGGCCTGCTCAATTCCGTCTTCGGCCTGGCGCTCGTCTATCTCACCATCCTCGCACCCTTCACCACCTGGTTGCTGAAATCGGGCTTCGATTCCATACCAAGGGAAATCGAGAGCGCCGCGATGATCGACGGCGCACGGCTCGACCAGATCCTGCGCCTGCTGACGCTACCGCTTGCCGCCCCGGTGATGGCGACCTCCGCGCTCTTCGCCTTTCTGCTCGCCTGGGACGAATTCTTCTACGCGCTGCTCTTCACCTCCGACCTGCGCGCCAAGACGCTTACCGTCGCCATTGCGGACCTCGCCGGCGGCCGTGTCTCCGACTACGGATTGATCGCTACTGCCGGTGTGCTTGCCGCCCTGCCCCCGGTGCTGATCGGTCTCGTAATGCAACGGGCCCTGATTTCCGGGCTCACAAGCGGCGGCGTCAAAGGATGATCATGAAGGCTTCCAAGCAAAGGCCCGCCGGGCTCATCGCGATCGACAAGGAAATGGCGCGCCAGCATGCCGATGCCATCACCTCCTATGGACAGTCGGCGACGCCGGCGCAGAAGATTGCCACGTCGCTGAAATCGACGGGTCGCCTACTCCTGTTGGGCATGGGCGGGTCGCACGCCGTCGGTCGCGCCGTCGAACCGCTCTACCGGGCGCTCGGCATCGAGGCCGTGGCACTGCCGCTTTCCGAACAGCTGGGCCAGCCGCTGGCAATCAAGGGAAAGACCGTTCTGATCACCTCCCAATCGGGCGAAAGCGCCGAGGTGCTGCGCTGGTTCAAGGAGACGAATGGCACACCGGATACGTTCGGCCTGACGCTGGAAGGCAATTCGTTTCTGGCGCGCACCGCGCCATCGCTCATCGGCGCCGGTGGCACGGAACAGGCCTTCGCGGCAACCCGCAGCCTGACGATCAGTTTTGCGCTGCACCTTTCGGTCCTTGCCGCCCTCGGTGATGAACCGGCCGGCGCGCTTCAAGCCCTTCGCGAGCCGGAAACCCCGGCGATTGACGATGCGCTTGACGCGCTCGCCGGAGTGCGCGCCGTGGTTACTTCCGGCCGCAGACTGCAGGGCCTTGCCGAGGCGATCGGGCTCGGTCTCACCGAACTGGCGCGCATACCCTGCTTCTCGCTCGAGGGCGGACAACTTCGCCACGGCCCCATGGAAATGCTCGGCCCGGATGTCGGCGTCGTGCTTTTCCGCGCCGCCGATCCGACGGCAGGTCTCGTCGCCGCGATGGCGACCTCCGCGGCAGAGGCGGGCTCCCCGGTGGTCGTGTTCGATGCCTCCGGTGAGCCGCCGGTCGAAAGGACCACGACAATCCGCTTCCGGCGGGCCGCAGGCCTGGCGGCCATCTTTGCCATGCTACCCGTCGCGCAGTCGCTGATGCTCGCCTTTGCCGATGCGCGCGTCGACAATGCCGGCACGCCGGTACGCTCCACCAAGATCACCCGGAGCGAGTGACGCCATGCGCCCGCTTGCAGTCATCGGCAACGTCAACATCGACCTGATCCTCGGGCCGGCCGAGCCGTGGCCGAAGGCTGGCACGGAAATCATTGTCGATCATGACGAGTTGCGCGTCGGCGGTTGCGCCGGCAACAGCGCGCTTGCGTGGGATTCGCTCGGCGTCGACTACGCGATTGCCGCGAATGTCGGCAACGACCAGTTCGGCATCTGGCTGAAGGATGCCTTCGGCGGGCGGGCGCGGGAATGGCCCGTCGAAGCCGTGGGCACGACGCTGTCGGTCGGGATCACCCACCCGGACGGCGAGCGCACATTCTTCACCACGCGCGGCCACCTGCCGCTCTTCAGCTTCGACGAGGTCCGCACGATGCTTGACGGCGAACGTCTTCGCGGCGGATGTGCGCTGCTCGCCGGCTCATTCCTGACCGACGCGCTGACGCATGCCTATGACGCGTTCTTCGACTGGGCCGACGCGCATGACATTGCGGTCGCGCTCGACACCGGCTGGCCGCTCGAGGGCTGGACCGAGGCGAACAAGCGCAAGACTCTCGACTGGCTGAAACGCTGCCATTGCGCGCTCTTCAACGAAGTCGAGACGACGACGCTGACCGGAGAGACCGACCCCGGCGAGGCCGCTCGCCACCTGAAGGCACGGATGCCTTCCGAAGCGATCGTCGTCGTCAAGCGCGGACCCCATGGTGCGCTTGCCCTAGACCAGACCGGAGCCCAGTTCTCGGTTCCCGCGCCTCGTGTGAACGTCGTCGACACGATCGGCGCCGGCGATGTCTTCAACGCCGGTTTCCTGGCCGCACTTACCGCGGATTTACCGCTCGAACAGTGTCTCGGGGTCGGCGTCACTGTCGCATCCGAAGCCATCTCCACGTTACCGCGCAGCTATGGCAAGCCCCTTTCGGCCTTCCTTGAGGAGACCAGGACATGAGCGCACTCGAAATCCGCGACATCCACAAGCGCTATGGCGAGGTGGAAACGCTGAAGGGCATCGACATCGCGCTTGAAAGCGGCGAGTTCCTGGTGCTCCTGGGCTCGTCCGGCTGCGGCAAGTCGACCCTCCTGAACATCATCGCCGGGCTTGCGGAGCCAAGCGGCGGTGACGTCCTTATCGGCGAACGCTCGATCCTGGGCTTGCATCCCAAGGATCGGGACATCGCCATGGTGTTCCAGTCCTACGCGCTCTATCCAAACATGAGCGTCGCCCGCAACATCGGCTTCGGCCTCGAGATGCGCAAGGTGCCGGCGGCCGAGCGCGAGAGGGCAGTGCGCGACACGGCTCGGCTGCTTCAGATCGAAAATCTTCTCGACCGCAAGCCGAGCCAGCTTTCCGGCGGCCAGCGCCAGCGTGTTGCCATCGGCCGGGCGCTGGTGCGCAGTCCGCAGGTCTTTCTTTTCGACGAGCCGCTGTCGAACCTCGACGCCAAGCTGCGTATGGAGATGCGCACCGAACTGAAGCGCCTGCATCAGATGCTGAAGACGACCGTTGTCTACGTGACCCATGACCAGATCGAGGCGATGACGCTTGCGACGCGCGTTGCCGTCATGCGCGACGGCCGGATCGAACAGCTCGGTACGCCGGAGGAAATCTACGACCGGCCGACAACCCTTTATGTCGCCGGCTTCGTCGGTTCGCCACCGATGAACATTCTCGACGCGGACGTTGTCGGTAACGCTCTCAGGCTCGTTGGCTCGGAGGAGACGCTACCGCTGCCGGCGGATCTCAAAAATACTGCGGCGGAGGACCGGCGCGTCAAAGTCGGCATTCGCCCGGAAGCGTTGCGGCTCGCAAGCGCCGACGCATCGGCTCCCGGCATCAAGGCGCAGGTCGAGGTCGTGGAACTGACCGGGCCGGAACTGGTCACGACGGCAAAGCTCGGCGAACAGCGTATCACCGCCTGCCTTCCGCCGCGCACGCGTTTTGGGACCGGTTCGCAGCAGCTCTTCTCCTTCGATGAGGCGGCGCTGCATCTGTTCGATCCCGAGAGCGGCCGGTCTCTGCGGCCTGCATGAAGGCGGCTCGGGATGAGCTGGAAACGACGCAATTCCGAACGAAAATTGTTTGACACTTTTCCTGGAATTGCTCCAAGTTCGCCACAACCCATGATTTGCCGTAGATCGTCTGAATTCACGCAATTCCGGACGGAAAACCGTTACACACCTTTCCTGGAACTGCTCTAGAGGAAACCTGCCGCATGACCCTGCCGATCGAAACGCCCGCGGTGCTGGTTGACATCGCGATCGCCCGCCGCAACATCCGCGCGTTCCAGGACTACGCGGATCGCCACGGCATTCGGGTGCGGCCGCACATAAAGACGCACAAGCTCCCGCAGATGGCCGAGTTGCAGCTCGAAGCCGGAGCGGTCGGTATAACCTGCCAGAAGGTCACCGAGGCCGAGGCGATGGTCGAGGGCAGCCCGCAGATCAAGGACGTGCTGATCACCTACAACATTCTCGGAGCGGAAAAGCTGGCGCGCCTCGCGGAGCTCAACAAACGCGTGACGCTCAGCGTAGTCGCCGACAACCCGACCGTCATCGACGGCCTGTCGGGCCGTTTCGCCCGCGAAGCCGAACCGTTGACAGTGCTTGTCGAATGCAACACCGGGGCCGATCGCTGCGGCGTGGCGACACCGGCCGAGGCAGCAGGCCTCGCCCGGCGCATAGCCGATGCGCCCGGCTTGCACTTCGGCGGACTGATGACCTATCCGCCGGCCGGAGGAACGGAAGGCGTTCAGGCCTTCATGAGCGAGGCGAAGCGACTGATCGAAGCGGACGGCATCGACGTCCCGACCATTACCTCCGGCGGCACCCCGAGCATGATGGAAGCGGCTGGTGCTTCCGTCGCGACCGAACACCGTCCGGGAACCTATATCTACAACGATCGTTCGCTCGTCGCCCGCGGTGTTGCGACATGGGACGATTGCGCGCTGACGGTGCTTGCGACCGTCGTCTCGGTTCCGGCCGAAAACAGGGCGATCATCGATGCCGGCAGCAAGGTCCTGACTTCCGACCTTCTCGGCCTTACCGGCTACGGCCATGTGCTCGGACGCGACGACATCAGGATCGACCAGCTTTCGGAAGAGCACGGCAGGCTCGTCTCCGACGGTCCGATCAAGCTGAAGGTCGGCGAAAAGCTGCGCATCGTCCCGAACCACGCCTGCGTGGTGACCAACATGGTCGATGCGGTGCATATTGTCGAAGGCAATCAGGCGAAGGCGATCTGGCCCATTATCGCGCGCGGCCGCGTTCTCTGACCGCTCCCGCGAATGCTCAACTCTTTTACGTTGAGCTTCGCGTCGGCAGCTCAGAAGTGAATGGTCATCACGATGTCCTGGTCGAAGTCGCCAAAGCCTTTGCCGAATATGTTCAGCCCACCGGGATTCTCGGCCCTCTCGTCGATGCCGATGCGAAACCGGATCGAGTGATGATCCTGAATTCCAAGCGACGCGATCGTCTGGGTCGATACCATGGCGCCATCGATCCAGGTCCCCCGGTCGTCGATGGTCCAGGTCTTGAGCTTGCCGTATTGCGAGCCGCTGAGCTTCCACCAGGCCGGTGAATAGATGCCCCGGCGATCGCCGAAGTCGCCCGGCGAGGTCCAGTAGCCGACCTTGATACCGTTGATCCAGATGGAGATGTCCGACGGCCAGTTGGCGTTGGTGGCCGGCGTCTCGGAACTCAGCTCCGCCGAGAACTCGATCTTGCGGACCGGCCGGCCGCTGACCTTGGCATTGTTCGGGAATTTGTATTCGACATAGCCGCGGGTGAACCAGAGAAGCGCGGCCTGCATGCGCTGCGGGTCAAGGAAGACTTCCTGAACGTCGAGCATGCCAATCACATTGTTGACGGAGCAAAGACCGCAGGGCGCCTCGACCTCGAATTCGGTGAAGAGGCCGATCGGCATGCTGACGGTGACGATATCGGGCGAATGATTGGTGCGGTTGTCGAACCGGATCAGGATTTCGCCATAGATGCTCGAGCAGATCTTCTGGTTGCCCTTCGAGGCCTTCATCGTGTGCGTCTGGATCAGCCCGGCTTTCTCGAGCGACTTGAGGTTTGTTGCGACCGTCGATTGCGGCATCGCCATATGAGCGGCAATGTCGTTGACGTTCAACGGGCCCTTCAGGCGCAGGAGATTGAGAATTTCGATGCGCGTGGCCGAGCCGAGGGCCTGCACGACCTCGACATCCTTGATTGGATCCACGGTTAAAAGCTTCGTCTCCATTCTTAGCTACTGAAACTCCGGCTCGGCGCTGGCTGGCCTGCTGATATCATGCAAATTCACCAGTTGTCGCATTGTTTTCCTTGTCGAGGGAGCGGCATGCCCCCTCGCGCAATTATCCTTTTATCCCGGAGGACAGCATCAGCGCCTGCGTCACACGCTTCTGGAACAGAAGGTAGGCGACCGCGACCGGCATTGCCGCGAGGATCGCAACCGCCATGTCGCGGGCGTATTTAACGCCGAATGCATCGCCAACCTGGGTGATCCCGACGGTAACCGTCATCATTTCCTCCGAGCTTGTCACCAGGAAGGGCCAGAGGAAGGCGTTCCAGGCCATGATGTAGGTGATGATGGCGAGCGCCGTGGTGATCCCCCAGTTCAGCGGCAAATAGAGCCGGAAAAGGATCTGGACATCGCCGCAGCCATCGAGTTTGGCCGCTTCCCGGAGTTCCTTCGGTACGGAATCGAAAAACTGTTTGTAGACGATGACAACGACCGGAATGATTAGCTGCGGCAGGATGATGCCGCCCCAGCTATTGATCAGGCCGAACCGGTGCATCAGCACGAATTGCGAGACGACGAGCGCCTGCGAGGGCACCATGAAACTCGCGAGAATGATGCCGTAGAGCAGTTTGCGCCCGGCAAAAACGATCTGCGACAAGGCATAGGCGCACATCACGCTGATCAGGATCACCACCACGGTGACCGCGATCGACGTGACGATCGAATTCACATACCAGGTGGCGAGCTTGGTCTCGAACAGGGCGAAGTAATAGGCCGAGAAATTGAAGACGTCAGGAATGAACGTCGTCTTGCTGACAACCTCCTGTTCCGGCTTCACCGAGGTAATCACCGCCCAATAGATCGGGAAGGCCCACATGCAGGCAACGCAAAGCGTGAGGACCAGAAGCAGGATGTTGCCGATGGATTTCCGTTGCATGGATCAGCGCTCCCTCACGCGCAAAAGCTGGTACTGCAGCACCGAAACGCTGGCGATGATCACGAAGAGGAAGACCGCGACCGCGGAACCGAGCCCGCCGTGATTGAGACGGAAAGCCTCGCGGTAGACGAGCTGGAGCAGCACGTAGGTCGAATTGAATGGTCCGCCCTCCGTCATCAGATACACCTGGTCGAAGATCTTGAGCTGCAGGATCAGTTGAAGCGTCAGCACAAGCGCGGTGACGGGCCAGATCAGCGGCCAGGTAATCCGGCAAAAACATTGCCAGCGCGTCGCGCCGTCAAGCATCGCCGCCTCGTAGTAATCGGCGGGGATGTTACGCAGGCCGGCAATAAAGAGCAGGAGATTGAAGCCGTTGGTCCACCATACCGTGACCAGCGCCACCATCGGCATCGCCCATAGCGGATCACGAAAAACGCTGATGCGCTTGCCGGTGAAAAATTCGATTACGTATTGAGCAACGCCGAATTGCTGATCCAGCACCCATTGCCAGATCTGCGTCACGACCGATACCGGCAGGATGTAGGGCAGGAAGAACAGGACCAGCACCAGGCTCTGCAACCAGCCTCTCAGACGCACCACCATGAGCGCGAGGCCGAGCCCGATCAGCGTGTTCGGTACAACAGTAAGCACCACGAAATAGCCGGTGTTCCATACCGACGTATAGAAGAGCTTCTGATTTAGCAATTTGATGTAATTGTCGAAACCGACCCACTCGCCTTCGCCGATCAGCGGCGCATTCGTGAAGCTCAAGGCGAACATCTTGTAGACGGGATAGGCGAAAACCGTCAGGTAGGTGATCACGAATGGCGCGATCATCAAAATGACTGTGAGCCTCTTGCTCCGTCCCCCGCTCGTCCTCACTGCAATTGTCCTCCGTTTCCATTGTTCCCGGTGGGACCAGCCGGCGACAGGCTGGCTGGTCCGTCGTCGTCTTACATCTGGCCCTTCAGCTCCTCCCGCATCTGCTCGATCGCTTCCCCGGGATCGAGCTGGCCGTTCAGGGCCGGCACGATGAAGTTCTGCGTTGCCTCGTAGATCGGCCCAGCGACGCCGGCGAGCGGCGAAACGGGATCGAAGACGGCGGTATCCGCGAGCTTCGCGTAAGTTGCATTCGGCTGCATTGCCTTGAACTCCGCACTCTCGGTCACGGGCCTGAAGGCGGGGATATGCCCTGCGTCGGCCCATGAAAGGCTGTGCTCATTCATCCATGCGATGATCTGGAGCACCGCCTTCAGCTTCTCCGGCGTGATCGGCTTGGCGTCGCTGTTCGGCACGGCGAAGGCGTGGGAGTCCGCCCAGGTAGCCGGTTGGCCCATCAGCACCGGAATCTGGATGGCGCCCCATTCGAAGCCGAGATTGCCGTTTTTCGCGAGATCCGTCATCGTCGGCACCTCCCAGACGCCGTTGATGTGCATCGCCGCCTTGCCCGACGTGAAGAGCGCAATCGAGGCTTCGTAGGAAATCAGTTGCGGCGAATAGCCGGACGAAACCCAGTTCGCCATCGTCGTCAGCGCTTTCACGCCGGCGTCGCCGGGAAGAATTTCATCGCCGTCGATGAACTTGCCCCCCTGTTGGGAAAGCAGCGTGTAGAACACGCGCCACATGGAGCCGCCCTCATCGGTGTGCAGCGAGAGCGGATACTGGACCTTGCCGGTTGCCTTGATCTTGTCGAGGGCGGCATTGAAATTATCCAGTCCGTCGAGGCCCTTCGGCAGGCCGTCATCGCCGAGCAACCCCGCCTCCTTGAGGATATTCTTGTTATAGTAGAGGACGATGGAGTGGACGTCGAAGGGGATGCCGTAGACCTTGCCGTCGGCGGAGGCCGAGTTCCAGCTCGCATCGACATAATTCTCCTTCTTGATACCCGCTTCCGCGAGTTCCTCCGGCGCCAGCGGCCGAAGGATTCCCGACGGAATTGCCAGCGGGAAGCGCGACAGGTGATAGGTCATGATATCCGGCTGCTGGCCGACAGCCGTCGACGTCTGCACCTTGGTGTAGAAGGGGACACCCCACTCGAGCGTCGTCGCATTGATCTTGATGTCCGGATGGGTCTCGTTGAACTCCTTGATCAGCGCTTTCATGCGCACGCCGTCGCCGCCGCTCAGGAAGTCCCACCAGGTAATGTCGGTCTGCGCAAAGGCGGTTGCCGAAGGCAGGACCGCCAGCGCACCCGCAAGGACTAGTTTCAAAAGCTTCTTCACGTCTGTCTCCTCCTCGATACAACCATGATGCTTCATTGAATCGGCGGATGTGATTGCGCCGCACTGCCTCCTTGTCCGGATGTTTTTCGCATCCGGCTTGCGAGCACCTTCAGCTCGCAATCCACATTTTCGCTTCATATCCGTATTTGAGATATCAACGCAGTCGCCTGCCCTGTTCGTCGAAGGCAAACAAGCTGCCGAGATCCAGGCTGAGCCTCACTTCCTGCTTGGGGTGCGGCCGCTCCTCGCCGCGGCATTCGACCGTCATCTCCCCACCCGTCGCCGTCAGCACGTGCAGGTAGCCGGTTCCCCCCAGTTCCTCGATGAACTCGGCCCGCGCTTTAAGCGGCACTCCTCCCTCCCGATCGCCAAGGGTGACATGCTCCGGTCGCACGCCGACAAAGATCTGGCTACCGACAGGGACCCTCGCGGTTGAATTGATGTCGAAGGCGGCTCCCGGGGCGTCGTTGAGTTCGACGGCGAGCCGCGTTGCGTCGCTCCCCGTAACCCGCCCCTTGAGGAAGTTCATTCCCGGTGAGCCGATGAAACCTGCGACGAACATGTTGTCCGGGTTGCGATAGAGCTCGAGGGGAGCGCCGACCTGTTGAACCACACCACTCTTCAACACCACGATCTTGTCGGCGAGCGTCATCGCCTCCACCTGGTCGTGGGTGACGTAAATCATCGTCGCGCCGATCTGGCGATGCAGGCGGGCAATCTCCATGCGCATCTTCACCCGCAGTTCCGCGTCCAGGTTCGAAAGCGGCTCATCGAAGAGAAAGACACGTGGCTCGCGGACGATGGCCCGGCCGATCGCCACGCGCTGGCGCTGTCCGCCGGAAAGCTGGCTTGGCTTGTGGCTCAGGTAGTCGGTCAGACGCAGGATTTCCGCCGCCGCCTTTACCTTCGTTTCAATCTCGGCCTTCGGCCGGCGCGCGATGGAAAGGCTGAAGGCCATGTTGTCGAAGACGGATAAATGCGGATAGAGGGCATAGGATTGGAAGACCATCGCCACACCGCGCTTCGACGCCTCCTTGCGTGTGACGTCCTCGGCTTCGATCCTGATCTCGCCACCGGTCGTTTCCTCGAGACCGGCGATCATGCGCAGAAGAGTGGATTTCCCACAGCCGGAAGGGCCGACGAAAACGGCGAACTCCCCCTGCTCGATCTCGATGTCGACATCGTGGATCACCTTCATGGCGCCGAACGACTTGCTGACGCCCGTCAACTTGATTCCGGACATTGTGCCTCCCGCTACCGCATTGGAATCGATCCCGTTCATGATACGGGCGACCTCCCCGGCCGCCCGGACCAGCGGCCGATTCACGCCGACGCAACGGAAAGCAGAACGAAGTGATAGGATCTCGGCGGCAGCGTACCGACGAGCGTGCCGGCATCGTCGACGGCGAGTGCTTTCCCCGCCTTGGGTACGATGCGGCTTTGATCGTCGACCGAGTTGCGCGCTTTGAGGTCGTCGCCATCCAGCATCTGGTGCTGAACGACCTTGGCTTGCTTGAAGCCCTGCAGATTGACTGTCAGGTCGAGCGGTTCGTCGAGGCTGCGGTTTATGGCGAAGATCGCAAGCGACCTGCCATCCTCCTGGAGGACCGCCGAAAGATCGAGATAGGGCACTTCCTGCGCCACGTCGCAGTCGTAGGTCGGGCCGGACGCGGCAACATTCAACGCCGTCCCGCGTCCGTATTTCGAGGCGTATTGCAGCGGATAATAGATCGACTGCCGCCAGGCCGGTCCGCCGGCCTTGGTCAGGATCGGCGCAATCACGTTGACGAGCTGCGCCATGCACGCGATCTTCACCCGGTCGGACCGCCGAATGAAGACGTTGAGAAGCGAACCGACGAAGATCGCGTCCTCGAGATTGTACAGCTCTTCGAGAAGCGGCGGCGCTTCCGGCCAATCCCAGCTCGCGATGCGTTCGCCATCTTGCTTGCGGTCATGGTACCAGACATTCCACTCGTCAAAGCAGATCTTCACATCGCGCTTCGAGCGCTTCTTCGCCTTGATGTAGTCGATGACGCCGCCGATGGTGACAATGTAACGGTCGAGATCGATCGCCTTGGCGTAGTAGTTGAGCGTGTCCTGCTCTTCGTTTCCGAAATATTTGTGAAGCGAGATGTAGTCGACGCTGTCATAGCTGGCGTCGAGCACCGTTGCCTCCCACTCCGGATAGGTCTTCATCTTGTCGTTCGACGAGCCGCAAACCACCGTCTCCAGCGTCTTGTCGAAATATTTGAAGGCCTTGCTTACTTCATTGGCGAGATGGCCATACTCGGCCGCGCTCTTGTGCCCGACTTGCCAGGGTCCGTCGATCTCGTTGCCGAGGCACCAGATCCGCACATTGTGCGGTTCCTTGTATCCGTGCTTGGCGCGCAGATCGCTCCAATAGGTCCCGCCGGGATGGTTGCAATATTCGAGGAAGTTGCGGGCATCATCCAGGCCGCGCGAGCCAAGGTTCATCGCCAGCATCATCTCGGTGCCGGCCAGCTTTGCCCAGTCGGCGAATTCATTGACGCCGACCTGGTTGGTTTCGCGCGTGCGCCACGCGAGATCCAGCCGAACCGGGCGCTCCTCGCGCGGGCCGATACCATCCTCCCACCGGTAGGCGGAAACGAAATTGCCGCCCGGATAACGCACGATCGGCATGTCGAGATCGCGCACCATTTCGAGGACATCACGGCGAAAGCCATCCGCATCGGCCTGCTCATGACCGGGTTCGTAGATGCCCGTGTAAACCGCCCGGCCCATGTGCTCCAGGAAGGAACCATAGACGCGCTTGTCGACGGTCGAGATCGTGTATTCCCGGTTGAGTGTGGCTTTCGCTCGCATGGGCTTCCTCGTTGGTTGAATTCGATTTTGCCCGAAGCTAATCTGTATGATTTTTCAAATCAACATTTTTGTTTTATATCAAAAAATCAGATACACATTACGCAACCGCATGAACATCCGAGCCTTGAAGAGCGTCCGCCTATCGGCGCGAACAGCGACGTCCGGACACGGCAAAACGGGAATGTCAGCCAATCCGCAACGCCAGGAGCTTGTCGATGCGCATGCCGTCCATGTCTACGATTTCGAAGCGCCAGCCCTCGAAATCGAAGCTCTCGCCCACATGCGGGAGATGGCCAAGGACCTGCAGTGCGAAGCCAGCGATCGTGTGGAAGTCGCCCTCCGGGCGATCGTGGAAGCCCAGCCTCTCGAAGGCATCGTGCGCGGCCATCATGCCCTCGATCAGCATGCTGCCGTCCTCGCGCACCACGATGTCGGGCTCGACGGTTTCCGTATCCGGCAGGTCGCCCGCAATTGCCTCCAACAGGTCTGTCTGGGTGACGATCCCCTCGAGGCTGCCGTACTCGTCGATGATGGCGGCCAGGCGCACGGGGGCACTCTTGAATTTCTCGAGCACGCGGAAGACGGCCGTCGATTCGTGCAGGATCAGCGGCTCCCGAATAACACCAAGGACGTCCAGTGGCCGATGGTCGAGCAATTGGTCGAGCAGGTCCTTCTTGAGCACCATACCCAGCGGATAGTCGATGTTGCCCCTGCCGATCAGAAGCTGCTCGTGGTGACATTCCCTGATCGTCCTGAGGATCTCCTCCTGGCTGTCGTCTGCGTCGATCCAGTCGATCTCGATCCGGGGCGTCATGAAGTCGGAAATCCTCCGATCGCCGATGCTGAAGATCCGCTCCACCAGTTCCTGCTGGGCGGCATCGAGAAGCCCGGCTTCCTGGCTTTCGGCCACCAAAAGCTTCAGCTCGGTCGGGGAATGCAGCGATGCCTCGCCGGCACCTGGGCGCAGACCGACCAATCGAAGCACGAGATTGCCGAGGCCGTTAAGGGAGAGGATCGCCGGGCGCAGCAGAAACAGGAACAGCGCGAGCGGACGGACGACGGCCAGCGCCGTGCCCTCGCTGCGCTGCAATGCCAGGCTCTTCGGTGCCAGTTCGCCCAGCACGATATGCAGCGCCGTGATTATGATGAAGGAGACCGCGACGGCGATCGCGTGCGATCCGACCGATGCCCAGGCCGCAGGCAAGACCGTCAGCAACGGCGCGATCAGATGGGCGAGCGCGGGTTCGCCGACCCATCCTAGCGCCAGGGACGATATCGTGATCCCAAGCTGGGTGGCCGCCAGGTTGGCATCGAGATTATCGACGGCATGTTGGAGCGCGCTCGCGTTCATGCGCTTTTGCGCGACCAGTTCCGCCACGCGGCTGCGGCGGACTGAAACGAGCGAAAACTCGGCGGCGACGAAAAAGCCATTCGCGCCGACAAGCAGAAACACGGCCAATATCCCGAGATAATCGAGAATACTGCCATCGGAACCGGACATGATCTCCCTTCGGGCGGGTGACGCCTCGGACTGTTGAAGCTCGAACCAGCGTATCACGCTCTTGCCGCCGGAGGCAGACGAGAGATGTCTGTGTGACGTAGGTTTGAGCGCCCCCGCCTCGGCCGAGCGCGCCCAAAGCGGCCATGGGGGTACGAATGGCAAATCTCTTCGATTCACATCTAGATTTGCACCCGAAATCTTTTCTAGGATACGTGGACGAGGGCCGCTTCGTACCTTCTCTTCTCGACGCCTCCCCTTCACTCATGGGATTACCCGATGCCAAAGACATTTCTCTCGATCGGCGAATGCATGATCGAACTTTCACAGGCCGGCGACGGCCATCTCAAGAAGGGTTTCGCGGGCGATAGCTTCAATACGGCGTGGTATGCCCGCGCCTTTCTCGGCGACGACTGGCGGGTAAGCTACTTCACGGCACTCGGAACGGACAGGCTTTCCGACGAAATGCTCGCCTTCATGAGCGGCGCCGGCATCGCCAGCGATCACGTGCGCCGCATCGAGGGGCGCAATCCCGGCATGTACATGATCCACCTGAAGGACGGCGAGCGCAGCTTCCAATATTGGCGGGAAACATCTGCGGCGAGACTTCTGGCCGAAGATCGCGACTGGCTGCGCGCGGCGATCGACAGCGCCGAACTCATCTATTTCTCCGGCATCACGCTCGCGATCCTCTCGCCCGACGATCGGGCCCGCCTGCTGGACGAAATCGGCCGGGCACGCGAATTGGGAAAGATCGTCGCGTTCGATCCGAACCTGCGGCCACGGCTGTGGCAAGACACCGAGACGATGTGCGCCGTGGTTTCGGACGGCGCGCGCGTGGCGACGATGGTCTTCCCGAGCTTCGACGACGAGCGCAGCTATTTCGGCGACGCTGATCGTCAAGCGACGGTGAGCCGTTACCGCGAACTCGGCGCGGAGCTTGTCGTGGTCAAGGACGGCGCGAACGGCATAACGATCGGCGATACCGGATCACACATCGATGTACCCGCCCATCCCGCCGACCCGGTCAGGGACACGACCAGCGCCGGCGACAGCTTCAACGGGGCCTTCCTGGCGATGCATCTGCGGGGACAGCCCACTCGGGACGCCGGGGCGTTCGCCGCAAAGGTCGCCGCACGCGTCATAGAGCAGCCCGGCGCCCTCATCGGATCGGAACATTTGCCGCAACCGGAAGTGGCCTGACATTCCACCCCCCTACAATAAGGACGGAAGCCGACGGCCGCGATATATGGCGCCGCTCTAAAATGTCGTGCTATCTTGCGGCCCCGGAGACCCGGACAGGAGAACCAAGCGAGCAAAGAATTTCCGCAAACGCCACATTGGCGACAGAACATTTCACAAACGGCGTGCGGAGCATCATAAGTTTGCGTTGTAGTAGTCGATTAAATTGATAGTTTTATCTGGCAAAGGATGGAGGGCGATATGGGCTCGAATAGACTTACCGGAATGATGAAACTAGCGCTTGTGGTCGGCAGCCTGCAGCTTGGCTCCATTGGCCTCGCTCAAGCGGATACAACGATCCTGAACGTTTCCTATGATCCCACTCGGGAGCTCTACAAGGAAGTCAATGCGGCCTTCGCCGAAAAATGGAAGGCCGATACCGGCGAGACGGTGACGATCCAGACCTCTCATGGCGGCTCCGGCAAACAGGCGCGGTCGGTGATCGACGGCCTCGAGGCAGACGTCGTGACGCTGGCGCTTGAAGCCGATATCGACGCGATCGCCAAGGAGAGCGGGAAAATTCCGGCCGACTGGAAGACCCGCTTCGCAAACAACAGCTCTCCCTACACCTCGACCATCGTTTTCCTCGTTCGCAAGGGCAATCCCAAAGGCATCAAGGATTGGGGCGATCTCGTCAAGGAAGACATCCAGGTGATCACCCCCAACCCGAAGACCTCGGGTGGTGCGCGCTGGAACTTCCTTGCAGCCTGGGCCTGGGCACGGGCCGCCAATGGCGGCGACGATGCCAAGGCGCAGGAGTATGTGGCGCAGTTGTTCAAGCACGTGCCGGTTCTCGACACGGGCGCACGCGGCGCGACGACAACCTTCGTCCAGCGGGGCCTCGGCGACGTGCTGCTCGCCTGGGAAAATGAAGCCTACCTCTCGCTTGAAGAACTTGGACCAGACAATTTCGAGATCGTGACGCCATCGATCTCGATCAAGGCCGAGCCGCCGGTCGCACTTGTGGACGGCAACGTCGACAGCAAGGGCACGAGAAAAGTGGCCGAAGCCTACCTGAATTACCTCTACAGCGATGTCGGCCAGAAGCTGGCCGCCAAGCACTACTATCGGCCCTTCAAGCCGGAGCTCGCGGACCCCAAGGACACGGCGCGCTTTGCGGATGTGAAGCTGGTCACTATTGACGAATTCGGCGGTTGGAAGGAAGCTCAGCCGAAGTTCTTCGCCGACGGCGGAATTTTCGACCAGATCTACAAGCCGGGACAATAATATTTCATGGCCTTTCGCAGCAGCAGGCGATGGCAGTTTCGGCAGCCGAGCGTCATTCCGGGTTTCGGATTGGCGCTCGGCGTCACGCTGACATGGCTCACCCTCATCGTACTCATTCCGCTTTCCGGGCTCATCTGGCGCTCGAGCGGCCTTGGCTGGTCGAAGTTCTTCGCCCTGGCATCTGACCAGCGGACCGTCAACGCTTTGACGATCAGCTTCGGCACTGCTTTCGTGGCCGCGGTAATCAACCTCTTTTTCGGCGTCGTGCTTGCCTGGGTGCTCGTTCGCTATCGGTTTCCCGGAAAGCGCGTCATCGACGCCATGGTCGATCTGCCGTTCGCGCTGCCGACCGCGGTTGCCGGCATTGCGCTAACGGCGCTCTATGCACCGAACGGCTGGATCGGTTCGCTTCTTGCACCCCTCGGCATCAAGATCGCCTTCACGCCCGCCGGCATCGTCGTGGCCCTCGTCTTCGTCGGCCTGCCCTTCGTGGTCAGAACGGTTCAGCCGATCATGGAGGAAATCGACAAGGAGGTGGAGGAAGCGGCCGCAACGCTTGGCGCCAGCCGCTTTCAGACGATCAGCCGCGTTCTGCTGCCGGGCCTTCTTCCGGCCGGGCTGACGGGCTTCGCGCTCGCCTTTGCACGTGGCGTCGGCGAATACGGCTCCGTCATCTTCATCGCCGGCAACCTGCCTTACGTCTCGGAGATCGCGCCGCTCCTGATCATCATTCGCCTTGAGGAGTTCAACTATCCGGCGGCAACCGCGATCGCCGCGGTGATGCTGCTCCTTTCTTTCATCATGCTGCTGGTCATCAACACGATCCAGTCCTGGAGCAGACGGAGATACGGTTATGGCGCATGATGTCGGTTCCGCGTCGATTGCGGCGCCATCAAATCTGGTGAGGGCGGCGACCTCGGAGACGCGGTTCGCACGCATGACGCTGATCGTGGTTGCTCTCGGTTTCGTCGCGCTTTTCCTGCTGCTGCCGCTTGCCACCGTGTTTATCGAGGCGTTCCGCAAGGGACCGGCGGAGTTCCTCTCGGCGCTGCGTGACGCGGAGACCTTTTCCGCCATTCGCCTGACGTTGCTGGTTGCCGCGATCGCCGTGCCGCTCAATCTCGTCTTCGGGGTGGCGGCCGCCTGGGCGATCGCCAAGTTCGAGTTCAAGGGCAAGGCGTTCCTGACGACCTTGATCGACCTGCCCTTCTCGGTGTCGCCCGTGATTTCGGGCCTTGTCTTCGTGCTGCTCTTCGGGTCGCACAGCCTGCTCGGCCCTATCCTGCAACGCTATGGCATCCAGATCCTCTTTGCCGTGCCTGCGCTGGTGCTTGCAACTGTCTTCGTCACCTTCCCCTTCGTCGCGCGCGAACTCATCCCGCTGATGCAGGAACAGGGTACCAGCGACGAGGAAGCGGCATTGTCGCTCGGCGCCACCGGCTGGCAAACCTTCTGGCATGTGACGCTGCCCAACATCAAATGGGGCCTGCTTTACGGCGTACTTCTCTGCAACGCCCGCGCCATGGGTGAGTTCGGTGCCGTCTCCGTCGTTTCCGGCCATATTCGCGGCCAAACGAACACCATGCCGTTGCAGGTGGAAATCCTCTATAATGAGTACAATTTCGTCGCCGCCTTTGCAGTGGCGGCGCTCCTTGCGCTCCTGGCGCTGGTAACGCTCGTCCTGAAGACGGCACTTGAACTTCGATACAGCGACGAGATCGCTGCCAGCCGCAGGCATTGAAAGGTCCAGACATCCATGGAAGTCCGCGTCCAGAACATACGCAAGGAATTCGGCCGCTTCCCGGCGCTCGACGACGTGTCGCTCGATATTCGGTCCGGCGAACTAATCGCGTTGCTTGGCCCGTCCGGCTCGGGAAAGACCACATTGCTGCGGCTCGTCGCCGGACTCGAGAGCCCGACCGGAGGCATGATCTTCTTCGGCGACGAGGATGCATCGAAGAAGAGCGTACAGGAGCGAAACATCGGTTTCGTCTTCCAGCACTATGCCCTCTTCCGGCACATGACGGTGCTTGACAACGTCGCCTTCGGGCTGAAGGTACGGCCTGCCAACCGTCGGCCGCCGGCCGCCGAAATCCGCCGCCGGGCCCTCGATCTGCTCGATCTCGTGCAGCTCTCCGGCCTCGAAAAGCGCTATCCGGCCCAGCTTTCCGGCGGCCAGCGCCAGCGCGTGGCACTCGCGCGCGCCATGGCGGTCGAGCCCAACGTGCTGCTGCTCGACGAGCCCTTCGGAGCGCTCGACGCCCAGGTGCGCAAGGAGTTGAGACGCTGGCTCAGGGAGATCCACGACCGAACCGGCCACACCACGATCTTCGTCACCCACGACCAGGAGGAAGCCCTGGAGCTTGCCGACCGCATCGTCGTGATGAGCAATGGCGCGATCGAACAGGTCGGAACCCCCGACGAAATCTACGACTATCCGGTCTCGCCTTTCGTCTACGGCTTCATCGGCCAGTCCAATTGCCTCAACGTGACGCTTTCCAGTGGCGAAATCTGGTTTGAAGACCGACCGATCGGATTGCGCGCAGCGAGCGAACCCGACGGTTCGGCCACCCTCTACTTCCGCCCGCATGACATCGAGCTCATCGATGGCTGCGGCGGCTGTCTGGCTGGCCTCGTGACAGGCAGCCGCCGCGTGGCCGGAACGCGCCATCTCGAACTCGATCTCGGCCGTACGCACCCGGCCGTGGAGATCGAGCTGCCGCCGGAGCGCGCGACCGCGGCCGATCACGCCCGCATCGCCTTCAGGCCGACCAAATGGAAGCTCTTCCGCAAGGACGAAGCGCTGCCGGAAGTCAAGCCGAGGGTCGAAATTCCCACCGGCGAACTGGCGCGCACGGGCACGTAATGTCGGTTATCGAAGATCTGACGCGATCGCTCGGCGAGGCGGTCGTGCTGACCGGCGACCGGATCGCGGAACGCCATCGCAGCGACGCCAGCCTTACCGGACGCAGCCTGCCCAAGGCCGTCCTTCGCCCCGCAAGCGTGGCGGAGGTTGCCGCAGCACTCAGGATTTGCGACGGCCATCGTCAAAGCGTGGTGCCGCAAGGCGGCATGACAGGACTCGCCGGCGGCGCCAACCCCGCCGCCTGCGACATCGTCATATCGATGGAGCGGCTTTCCGGCATCGAGGAGATCGACGCGGCGGCCGCGACGATGACCGTACTTGCCGGCACACCGCTTGAAGTCGCGCAACGCGCGGCCGAAGATGCGGGTTTCCTGCTCCCGATAGATCTCGGCGCACGCGGCTCGTGCCAGATCGGCGGCAATCTCGCCACCAATGCCGGCGGTATCCGCGTCATCCGCAACGGTGTCGCCCGTGACAATGTGCTGGGCATCGAGGTCGTGCTTGCCGACGGCACGGTGGTCTCTTCGCTCAACAAGATGATCAAGAACAATACCGGCTACGACCTCCGGCAATTTTTCATCGGTTCGGAGGGCACGCTCGGCATCATCACCCGCGCCGTGCTGCGCCTGCGCCCGTTGCCGGCCGGACGGCTGACGGCACTTTGTGCGCTCGACAGCTACGCGGACGTCGTCGCCTTGCTGAAGCGCGCTCAGCGGGCGCTTTCCGGTCTCTCCGCGTTCGAAGCCATGTGGGAGAGCTACTTCCGCTTCAATTGCGAGGCGGAAGGACGGCAATTTTTCGAAACCTCTCCGGCCTTCGCCGCGATCATCGAACAGGACAGCCGCGGACAGGACGGCGAACGCGAGCAATTTGAGGCCTTCCTCGGACAGGCCCTTGAAGACGGCTTGATCGGCGATGCGCTGGTCGCCCAGTCGGAGAAGGAGGCCCAGGCCTTCTGGCGCGTGCGTGAAGGCCATGCCATGGACAGGCTGCTGCCTTCCCTCGTCAATCTCGATCTCAGTTTGCCGATCGGCGATATCGGCCGCTTTGCCGAGGAATGCGGCAGGGCGCTTTCCGCCCGGTTCCCCCCGGCACATGTCTCCTTCTTCGGCCACGTCGGCGACAGCAATCTCCATATCGCCTTTTCCGTTCCGGACGCGGCTCAGGAGACCGCGCATCAGGTCGATGCGATCGTCTACCCGCTTGTCGCCGCCTACGACGGATCGATCTCTGCCGAACACGGGATCGGCACCTTGAAGCGCGACTTCCTCGACCACTCCCGCAGCGAGGCCGAGTTGGACGTCATGCGCCGTATCAAGCATGCCCTCGACCCGAACGGCATCCTCAATCCCGGCAAAGTGCTGCGCTAACGCAAAGAGGCGGCGCCTGCACCAGTGAAAGGACCGGCACATGACCGACGAACAAAGCGACTCCAGATCGGCAATGGACGGAGAGCTCGGCATTCTTGCCAGACGCAAGATCGAGGCGGGGATCATCGCGCCGATCTATGAGGTCATGCGCGAGAAGATCGGTGAGGCGCTCGCCCAATCCATCATCGATACCGCGATCACCCGCGCTGCCATCGACGCCGGCAAGGCCTTTGCCGCAAAAACGCCCGGCGGAACCAGTCTGCGGACGTTTCAGGAGTTGCAGGATCTCTGGACCCAGGACGACGCGCTGACGATCGAGGTCGTCCGCGCGACGGACGAGGAGTTCCATTACAATGTGCTGCGCTGTCGCTACGCCGAGACCTATCGGGAAATGGGTCTCGGGCATATCGGGCATCTTCTGTCCTGTAACCGGGACGGCGTATTCTGCACGGGCTACGATCCGCGCATCAAGCTGGAGCGCACCCAGACGGTGATGCAGGGCGCATCCCATTGCGACTTCAAATATCGCCTCAACAAGACCGCGGAACCGTCCTCCAAATAGGCGTTGCGCAGACCGGGATGCGCACGGAAAACCGCGCATATTTTCGTCATCCCGCTCTAGAGCCAGGAGGCCGGCGATTTCGGCAGCCTGCCTTCCGGATCTATGACCTCAAGGCGTGGCCCACCCGCGCCGTTCCAGCGCCAGAGCGCGACGCAGGTGCCGCCGGGCGACATGTAAGACGGGTAGATCACGCCATGAAACTCCCGGGCCGAGAGATCCGCCTGCACCTCGTGGGTTTGCGGCACCACGCCCCTGTCGAGGCCGTCTCGCCATTCGCATCGATGGATGGCATCCGTCAGGCCAAGCTCCGCAAGAACATTGGCGTCCGTGAGATCGGCAAGCAGCGCATCGTAAAGCTCGAGCCGCACGATCAGCGCCGGATGCTGCACGAAACCCTGATTGTATTCCGCCCAGGCCGTCGAAAGTTCGCGCGCGGCATAGATCGTCGGCATGCCCACCGGATTCCATCTGCCGCCGAAGCGCGCCGCGCCTTCGCCGGAAAGCGGGACATGGGCCCACCGCGGCACGAAGGCGCGCCAGAGCGGCATCGGCTCGGCAGGCGGCTCTAAGTTGGAGCGGGATGCGGACGGAAAACCGCTCACACTTTTCCTCATCCCGCTCTAGGCGTAGACGCCGGCGCGAACAGCTTCCAGGTAAGCGAGAACCTTGTCGGCCTTGCCTTCGCCGACGAGATCGAACGCCGTCTTTCCGGCCCAGCCGGGAATCGGCTGGTGCTTGAACCAGATGACGGCACGGGCCTCGTCACCCGCCATTTCGGAAGCCATGGCGAGGATGCGGACGACCTTGCTCAATGCGCTATCGACCTTGCGGGCACCCGTCTTGGCCGTCAGCGTGTTCCGCGCGACGCCAATCAGCTTGGCGAGTTCGGCAAGCGTTACGCCCAGACGGTCGGCGACGAGACGCGCCGACAGAAACGGGGAGTGATCCTCCCCGAAGCGGGCGGCGGGAATTTCCAGGTTGAGGGCGACCATGGCAAAACTCGATCTTGATTTGATCAATACACAGATAAAGTAAGCTCAATCCGCGATCATTTCAAGCGCAGCATTTGCTCATTACTGCCAGGAGGGCGTCCGTCGATCGAAGAAAGCCGAGACTCCTTCCCGGGCTTCCTCCGTTTCCCAGGTGTCTGCAAGCTGCTCGATCGTCGCCGCGATGACTGCATCCGTAATCGGCATGCCAAGCGATCGCGCCAGCCGTTTGGCCCGTCCGGCGGCTTGTGGCGCGGCGGCAAGATAGGGTGCGATTTCCGCATCGACAGCGGCGTCCAGGCGTCCATCGTCGACCACGACCGTCGCAAGACCGGCGGCAAGCGCTTCTTCGGCACCGAAGATCCGTGCCGACATGAACAGCGGCCGCGCCCTTCCCTCGCCGATCCTGGCAACGACATAGGGACTGATCGTCGCCGGGATCAGTCCAAGCCTCGCCTCCGTCAGGCCGAACTTTGCGCCCGCCGCCGCGACGACGGCGTCGCACACGCTCATCAGCCCGACACCACCACCAAAAGTGTTGCCATGCACCCGCGCGATCAGCGGCTTCGGCATCTCGTTCAGCGCCTTGAACATCATCGCCAGACGCGTCGCTTCGGCGATCCGCTCCTGCCGGTCCGCGTCAAACTGCTGGCGCATCCAATCGAGATCCGCGCCGGCACAAAAGCTCTTCCCCTCGCCGTCGAGAATGACGACACGGACCGCCTTGTCATCGCCAAGCCGGACCGCCGCATCAGTGAGTTCGCCGATCATCGCGGCGGAAAACGCGTTGTGCTTTTGTGGACGGGCCAGTGTCAGGCGGGCGATGCCCCGCTTGTCGACCGTGCACCGGATCGTTTGCTCAGTCATGCAGCACTCCTCAGGGATCGGGCGAAGGCCGCGGCGCGATCGAGCTTTTCGGCGTCAAGCCCGGTCGAAAATCCTTTCGTCTGCAGGAACGCATTCACCGCAAGCGTATCGACGTTACCGGCGGCGCCCGGCGCGTAGGGGCAACCGCCGAGCCCTCCGGTCGAGGCGTCGAACACCCGCAGCCCCCGGTCGAGGCCGACAGCTATATTTTCCAGCGCCCGGCCGGACGTGTCGTGGAAATGACCCGCAAGTTTTGTCGCGGGGATGTCGCCGAGCACCGTCGCCAGCATGGTATCAACGGCTTCCGGCGTGCCGCGCCCGATCGTGTCGCCGAGACTGATCTCGTAACAGCCGAGTTCGGAAAGAAGGCGTGCGACGCGGGCGGCGGCCTCCGGCGCGATCGGTCCCTCGTAAGGGCACTCGACGACACAGCTGACGTAGCCGCGCATCGGAATTCCATGGTGCCGGCTTGCCTCCGCGACAGGACGGAAGCGCTCGATGCTCTCGGCAATCGAGCAGTTGATGTTCTTCTGAGAGAAGCTTTCGGAGGCCGAGGCGAAAATCGCCACCTCGTCGGCGCTCGCGGCGCGGGCAGCCTCGAAGCCCCGGATGTTCGGCGTCAACGCCGCGTAGCGAATGCCCGGGCGCCGCGCGATGCCGGCCATCACCGCCGGGGCATCGGCCATCTGCGGCACCCATTTCGGGCTGACGAAGCTGGTCACCTCGATGCGCTCGAAACCGCAATCGGAGAGCAGGTCGACGAGCCGGATCTTGTCATCGGTATCGACAAGCCGGGATTCGTTCTGGAGGCCGTCGCGCGGCGCCATCTCGACGATCGTGACGTGCTCGCTTGCCGACGATGTCACTGTGCGGCCTCCTCACTGAGCGTTACGAGGACAGTACCCTCGCTGACCTGCGTGCCCTCGGCCACGTGCACGCTCGCGACCGTCCCCTCTCGCGAGGCCGAAAGCGTCAGCTCCATCTTCATCGCCTCCATCACCACCAGCGGCTGGCCCTTGGCAACGGCCTCGCCCGCGCCGACACGGACCATCTTGACGAGCCCCGGCATCGGTGCGACGAGCTCGTCGTCAGCAATTTCCCCGCCATGTCCGCCGGCCAACCCATCCGGCAGGTGAAACACCAGGTTCCGGCCATCGAGAAACAATGTCAGCGTCTCGCCCTGCCGAAGGAAGCGAAGCGTTCGCCTCTGCCCGGCCACTTCCAGCCGCGCACCGTTTTCGAAGCGTTCGAGCACGAGTACCGGCAGGGTGCTCGTACCGGCACGAACGGCGAACTGATCGCGTCCGCGCGACGCGAGCGTGACGGCCGCGCGCCCGCTCGCGTGATCGATGGAAATCGTCCGATGGGCATCGCCCCAGATCTGCCAGTAGCCGAGCGAGGCCCAGGGATCGGCGGACGTCATCGGCTGGAGGACGCCCGTGGAGACAATTGCCGCCAGCGCCAATGCTTCGTCGTCCGGATCGTTCGGTGCCGCCAGCCGCTCGACCGCTCGGTCGATAAGCCCCGTGTCCGGCCTGCCGGCGCGGAAATCCTGCTCGTCCGTCAGCTTGATGAGGAAATCGAGATTGGTAACCGTTCCGCCGATCCGGACTTCCTTCAGGGCCGCCTGCAGCCGCGCAAGCGCCGCCGAGCGTGTTCCGGCATGCACGATCAGCTTGGCGATCAGCGGATCGTAAAAGGGGGTTATCGCGTCCCCCTGTGTCACGCCGGAGTCAATGCGCACGTTGCTGTCCGGAAAACTCAAGTGCGCCAGCCGCCCGGTCGCCGGCAGGAAGCCGCGGGTCGGATCCTCGGCGTAGATGCGCGCCTCGAAGGACCAGCCGTCTATACCGATCTCGCCCTGCTTTTTCGGCAGCGGCTCGCCGTCTGCGACGCGCAGCTGCCATTCGACAAGATCGATTCCGGTGACGGCCTCGGTCACCGGATGCTCTACCTGCAATCGCGTGTTCATCTCCATGAAATAGAACTGGTCCGGCCAGAGGCCATTGGTCACGTCGGCGATGAACTCGACGGTGCCGGCGCCGACATAGCCGATCGCATGCGCCGCCCTGACGGCGGCGTCCCCCATGGCGCGGCGCACTTCCGCGGTCATGCCCGGCGCCGGCGCCTCCTCAATCACCTTCTGGTGCCGCCGCTGCAACGAGCAGTCGCGCTCGAAAAGATGAACGATGTTGCCATGCCGGTCTCCGAAAATCTGGACCTCGATGTGGCGAGGGCGGGTCAGATACTTCTCGATCAGAACGCCGGCGTCGCCGAAGGATCCTTGAGCTTCCCGCTGCGCGGCTTCCAGCGCCGAACCGAAATCCTCTCGTCGCTCGACGCGCCGCATGCCCTTTCCGCCGCCGCCGGCGCGCGCCTTGATCAGCAACGGATAGCCGATTTCCGCCGCCCTGGCCGCCAGGAACTCAGGATCCTGCTGTTCGCCGTGATAGCCCGGCACGACGGGCACACCGGACTGCTCCATCAGCGCCTTGGCCGCATCCTTGAGGCCCATCGCCCGGATCGCTTCCGGTGGCGGGCCCACGAAAACGATGCCGGCGGCCTCGACGGCTTCGGCAAAATCAGCGTTTTCGGACAGGAAGCCATAGCCCGGATGGATGGCGTCAGCGCCCACGGCCCTCGCGGCTTCTATGACGCGGTCGATCGAAAGGTAGCTTTCGGCGGCGTTCGCGGGGCCGATCCGCACCGCCTGGTCGGCGAGCGTCACATGAAGCGCGTCGCCGTCCGCATCCGAATAGACGGCAACGGTGCGGATGCCCAGCCGCCTGGCGGTGCGAATGATGCGGCAAGCGATCTCGCCGCGATTGGCAATCAGGAGTTTGGAAAACATGCCCCTCGGTTCCGCTTCTATTCTGCCGCCACCACTTCGACTTCCAGGAGCCAGCCGGAATCGAAGATCCCGGCAATCACCAGCGTCATCGCCGGTGCCAGCGCACCGAGATAGTCGCTGCGGATCTCACGGTTCGCAAGGGTGTGGTTCCTGTCGGCGAGGTAGGTCGTCACCTTGACGATGTTGGCCTTGGTCATGCCGGCAGCCTTGAGCTGGGCGTCGATATTCAGCCAGACCTGGCCTGCCTGCGCCTCAAAACCCTCAGGCAAGACGTCATCGGAGGTCATGGGTATCTGGCCGCTGACGAAGAGCAGTCGTTGAATATTCTCGATGCTGACGGCCTGCGAGTAGCCGCCACGCGGCTGCGGTGCGTTGATCGCATTGATGTTGTCGCGTTTCATGGCCCACCTCCCCTACATCCTGAACAATCCGAAACGTGTATCCGCGATCGGCGCGTTGAGCGCGGCCGACAGCGACAGTGCGAGCACGTCGCGGCTTTTTCGCGGATCGACGACGCCGTCGTCCCAAAGGCGTGCCGAGGCATAGAGCGGATGGCTTTGCCGCTCGAAAAGATCGAGCACCGGCTGGCGGAAGCGCGCCTCCTCCTCCTCGCTCCACGGCGTGCCGGCCCGTCTCAACGCTTCGCCGCGCACCGTCGAGAGAACGCCGGCAGCCTGTTCGCCACCCATCACGGAAATGCGGCTGTTCGGCCAGGTCCAAAGAAAGCGCGGTGAAAATGCACGCCCGCACATGCCGTAATTGCCGGCCCCGAAAGATCCGCCGACCAGCATGGTGACCTTGGGCACTTTTGCCGTGGCGACCGCCGTCACCAGCTTGGCGCCATGCTTGGCGATGCCTTCGGTTTCGTATTTGCGGCCGACCATGAAGCCCGTGATGTTCTGCAGGAAAACAAGCGGGATCTTGCGCTGGGCACAGAGCTCGACGAAATGGCTCCCCTTCAGCGCCGATTCCGAAAACAGCACGCCGTTATTCGCGACGATGCCGACCGGGATCCCATGAATATGGGCGAAGCCGCAGACGAGCGTGGTTCCGAAACGGGCCTTGAATTCGTCGAAACGGGAACCGTCGACGATCCGGGCAATCACCTCGCGGATCTCATAGGGCGTTCTGAGGTCGGCCGGCACGATCCCGGCGATCTCTTCTGGATCGTAGAGCGGCGGCTCCGGCGTACGAAGTTCCACCGACGAAGGTTTTTCGCGGTTCAAGGCTGATACGGCGCGCCGCGCCAGGGCCAGCGCATGCGCATCGTCACGCGCCAGATGATCGGCAACGCCCGACACCCGCGTGTGGACGTCGGCGCCGCCGAGATCCTCGGCCGAGACCACTTCGCCGGTCGCCGCCCGCACCAGCGGAGGGCCGGCCAGGAAGATCGTGCCCTGCCCCTCGACGATGATCGCCTCGTCGGACATGGCCGGCACATAGGCGCCGCCCGCCGTGCAGGATCCCATGACGACGGCGATCTGCGGGATGCCGGCAGCCGACATGTTGGCCTGGTTGTAGAAGATCCGGCCGAAATGCTCGCGATCTGGAAAAACCTCGTCCTGGTTGGGCAGGTTGGCGCCCCCGGAATCGACCAGGTAGACGCAGGGGAGCCGGTTTTCGGCGGCAATTTCCTGTGCCCTCAGATGCTTCTTGACTGTTATCGGGTAGTAGGTGCCGCCTTTGACGGTCGGATCGTTGCAGACGATCATGCATTCGCGCCCGGCAATCCGGCCAATTCCGGTAACCAGCCCGGCGCCCGGCGCGTCGCCATTGTACATGCCGTGCGCCGCGGTGGCGCCGACCTCCAGGAAGGGCGTGCCCGGATCGATCAGGGAAGCAACCCGGTCGCGCGGCAGCAGCTTCCCGCGGCTGACATGGCGCTCCCGCGCCGTTTCGCCGCCGCCGTTGACAGCCATCCGCACCGCTTCCTCGACTGTCGCGATGGCCTCCGTCATCGCCGCACGGTTGCTCTTGTAGAGGTCCGAGGATGCCGAGATATGCGATCTCAAAATTGTCATGAAGCCCCCAGGCACGGGATTTGACCAAGATGCGCGAAGAACGGCAGCCGCCGTTCGTCTATTTTGTTTCCGCGAACAGTTCGCGCCCGATCAGGATCCGGCGGATCTCGCTCGTGCCGGCGCCGATCTCGTAGAGCTTGGCGTCACGCAGCAGGCGGCCGGCCGGATAGTCGTTGGTGTAGCCGTTGCCGCCGAGCGCCTGGATTGCCTCGAGCGCCAATGCGGTCGCCTTTTCGGCCGCATAGAGAATGCAGCCGGCGGCGTCCTTGCGCGCGGTTTCGCCCCGGTCGCAGGCAGCCGCCACCGCATAGACATAGGCGCGCGCCGCATTCATCGTCACATACATGTCGGCAAGCTTTCCCTGCATCAACTGGAACTCGCCGATCGGCTGGCCGAACTGCTTGCGCTCATGGAGATAGGGGACGACGACATCGAGGCAAGCCGCCATGATGCCGAGCGGCCCGGCCGAGAGCACGACGCGCTCGTAGTCGAGGCCGGACATCAGCACGTTGACACCGCGACCGTCCGCGCCGAGCACATTTTCTTCCGGCACCTCACAGTCTCTGAAAATGAGTTCGCAGGTGTTGGAGCCGCGCATGCCGAGCTTGTCGAGCTTCTGGCCGGTCGAGAAGCCGGCGAAACCCTTTTCGACGAGGAAGGCGGTGATGCCACGCGGGCCGGCAGCCGGATCGGTCTTGGCATAGACCACCAGCACGTCGGCGTCCGGACCATTGGTGATCCACATCTTGTTGCCGTTCAGCACGTAGCGGTCGCCACGCTTGTCAGCCCTCAGCGTCATCGAGACCACGTCTGAGCCCGCACCCGGTTCGGACATGGCGAGCGCGCCGACATGTTCGCCGGAAATCAGCGTCGGCAGATACTTGGCCTTTTGTGCGGGGCTGCCGTTGCGGTTGATCTGGTTGACGCAGAGGTTGGAATGGGCACCGTAGCTTAGGCCCACCGAGGCGGAGGCGCGGCTGATTTCCTCCATCGCGATGCAATGGGCGAGGTATCCCATGCCGGCGCCGCCATAGGCCTCGTCGGCGGTGATGCCGAGCACGCCGAGCTCTCCCATCTCCCGCCAGAGGGGCGCGGGAAAGGCATTGCTCCGGTCCGTCTCTTCCGCAAGCGGCGCGATCCGCTCGCTCGCAAACCGGCGAAGGCTGTCGCGCAACGCGTCGATGTCATCGCCAAGGGCGAAACTCAGTCCACCATGATACATGTCTTTTTCTCCTCCGCATGTCCCCGGCAGCGATCTCCTCATCGCCGGCAGAAACAGGCCTCGCGGGCATCCTCCTCGATGCACGGTCGCTGACAGCGCCGCGCGTCTATCCTGACGCGCAAAGGTCGCATTAGTTCACCGCATCGTAACGCCGCACGGCCCTTGTCGCGAACGATAACATCGCGCTTGGCTAATTTCCTTCCAAAGAGCCGGGCGGCGCAGCACGATTTGGAAAGGGGAAGGCTCACATGCGGCAGATCGATGCTTCGCGCTTGGCGTGCCCTCGTTCAATCGGCAACCGCGATTCGAGACGGTCGATGAGCGCGTGCGGCTACATCTTGCCGAGAGCGGCAAGCGCTTCATCGACGATTGCAGCCAGCGGTTGGTCGATATCGATCGCTACGGTGTTCGCCTCGCCGGTCGGATCTTCCAACGTCGCGAGCTGGGTCTCTAACAACGACGGCGGCATGAAGTGGCCGGTGCGATGCTGCATCCGCTCCGCCAACACCGCCTCGGTTCCATGGAGATAGACGAAAGCCAGTTCCTCCGGCGCGCTTTCACGCAGCTTCTGCCGATAGCTGAGTTTGAGCGCCGAGCAGGCAACGACGGCCGGGCCGGAGCTTTCCGCGAGCTTCCGGCCGATCGCCGCCAGCCATGGCCAGCGGTCATCGTCCGTTAGTGGAACGCCGTCGGACATCTTCTTGATGTTCTCGGGCGGATGCAGCGCGTCCCCCTCGATGAAGGGATAGCCATAGGCTTTTGCGATGCGCTCGCCCACAGACGATTTTCCGCTTCCCGACACGCCCATCACGACGAGCGAGCCTGGAAATCGGTGCGCCGGCGCCGCGGGTCGGTGTTTCTTGTCGGTCATCATCCTGAACCTGGCATCCTTGTCTGCGGGCAAGCGATTACGCTTCCGCTCATAGCTTCCGCGCTGTTGGTGGGCAAGCGCCATGGCCGGCCGCTGAAGCATCCGCTGACCGCTGGCTTTCTATTCGAAAGGGACGATGACAGAAAAAGCCGTTGAATTTTTATAAATCTCCACGTATTTTTCTGAAATGGACGCTACAGACAGAAAAATCATTGGAATTCTTGCAGAGGATGCCCGAACGTCGTTGACCGACATCGGTGCGGCGGTCGACCTCTCGCCCTCCGCCGTCAACGAGCGCATCCGCCGGCTCGTTGCCGGTGGCACGATCCGCCGTTTTACGCTCGACGTGGATCATCGCGCCCTTGGCCTCGACGTTCTCGCCTTTGTCTGGATCGCCCTTTCGGCCGATGCCGATGAAACCGAATTCCGCGCGTTCATGGCGGCACACCCGGTTGTCGCCGAATGCCATCACGTCACTGGCGCATGGTCCTATTGCGTCAAGGTCCGCATGCCGACGCTCAGCGATATCGAGCCGTTTCTCTCCGAGCTGAAAGCACGGCGATACCTCGCCCGCAGCGAGACCGTCATCGCGCTTTCGACCGTTGCCGATAACCTCTTCACTGGACCGGAGGTCCGATAGACATGTCCGTACTGCTTTTCGGAAAAGGCCTCCTGCTCGGCCTCGCCATTGCCGCCCCGGTCGGGCCGATCGGCGCGCTTTGCATCAGCCGTACGCTGACGCGCGGCTTTTGGGCCGGCGTCGCGGGCGGCCTTGGAACCGCGCTCGCCGACGCGGCCTACGCGATGCTCGCGGCGGTCGGCTTTGCGGCATTCGCTGCTGCGCTTTCCGCAATCGCGACACCGCTCGGCCTGGTGGGAGGCCTGTTCATGATATGGCTCGGCTGGCGCGGACTGGCGCCGAAACCGGTTGCTACGGCCGCCGAGATCGACGCGCGCGATCTCATTCATACGACGACCGCGACCTTCTTCCTGACGATCGCCAACCCCACGACGATCCTGTCCTTCGCCGCCATCTTCGCCGGGCTCGGGCTTTCGACGGTGGGCCAAGGGATAAAGGGCGCGATTGTCGTCTCGGGCGTCTTTCTCGGTTCGCTCGCCTGGTGGTTCTTCTTGAGCGGCGGCGTCGCGCTCGCCAAGAGACGGCTCCCGGATAGTTTCGCCGCTTGGGTGTCGCGCATTTCCGGGCTTCTGCTGATCGCATTCGGCATAACCGCGCTCGCATCGAGCGCGACACGGTTTGTCTGACGCCTTGTGCGCGACACAATAGAAACCCAAACACAATCACAAAATGTGTTTCAGTCCATGGATTCTGGCGCGTCCTGATTGCATCACACCATTTATTCGAGCAAACTTATATGGATGAGATCGAACCGTTCCGAGGAGAATCACTGCGATGAATAAGAAGGATCCAAACCCGATTGATACCTTCGTCGGTTCTCGCGTCAGAATGCGCAGGCTGATGGTGGGGCTGAGCCAGGAGAAGCTGGCCGATGGCCTGGGCATCACGTTCCAGCAGGTACAGAAGTACGAAAAGGGCACAAACCGCATCGGCGCGAGCCGTCTGCAGGCGATTGCGGATATTTTGGGTGTCCACCCGAGCTTCTTTTTCCAACGCGAAGATGACAAGGCGTCAGGACGAGACAGTGCCGGCGACATGCATGAATCGAACGAGATTTCTTCCTTCGTCGCGTCGAAGGAAGGCATTGCGCTCAACAGGGCGTTCCTGAAGATTGCCGATCCGGTGTTGCGGAAGAAGATCATCTCGCTCGTTGCCGCCATGGCGCAGGCACCGGATACGGAGTCGTCGACGAGCGTCACCTCTGGAGCGCGTCGCACAGAGCCTCTGCACGGCTAGACTAGATACTAAATAGCCTTACCGTCAGCGAGGGGCCGCATGACCTACAGGTTGCAGACTCTGGGACGATTGCGCCTGCTTAACGAAGCGGGCCGCGAAGTCGCCTTCCCCGAGAAGGGTCTGCTCATACTGTGTCTTGCGATTGCCAACGGCCATCGCGAGCAATCCCGGGCGGAAACTGCGAGGCTGCTCTGGGACGGAGTCGAGCCCAGTCAGGCCTATGTCAACCTGCGCAAGACAATTTCCCGCATCACCGCGCAGCAGACGGAACTCGGGCGAACCTTTCTGACCTTTTCGCAGTCGTCGATCCTAGTCAATGCCGGCAGCTTGACGAGCGATCTGGATGCCGTGAACGATGAAGGCGGCGACACTTTGGCTCGCTTCTGCCGCATTGCCACTGTGCTGCGCGACGATTTCCTGAAGGATGCAAGATCGCACGGCAGGGCGCTCGATGCCTGGATCAACCGCCAGCGCGAGAGGCATATGTCGCTGCTCAGGGAAAGCCTGCTTGCCGCGGCGCCCGCCGCCGCGGGCAAACATCGCGAACTTCTCAAGTCGGCGGCAATGCGACTGCTCGAACGCAGCCCGTCGGACGAGGAAGTCCGGGCGATCTTGAAGAGCGCGCTGGAATCGGAAGGGCGGCACCATGACGCGCAGGTCATCTTCGACAGCGTTAGCCTGTCAGTGCCTATCGCCAGCAACCAGCCCTCCGCGCCCGTCGAGGTCCTCGTCAGGGACGACCAACACCAGAGAAAGCCGCCGCGCCTCGTGCTGCTACCGCCAAACGCCGAGCGCGCAGATAGCGCCGCGGCGATCTTTGCAAGCTCGCTCATCGAGGACGTGACAATCGGCCTTTGCGCCCTTCGGTCGGTCAGTGTCATCGCGCCCTATACCGCGGCGCAGATCGGCCTTCAGGCCGACAAGGCCAACACCTACGAGCGGCACACCATCAGCTATATCCTCGACACGCGATTGACCGATGAGGGTGACCGCCAGAGCCTCTTTGCGCAACTGATCTTTTTTGCGAACGACGAAGTCATCTGGGCCGACCGGTTCAATCTCGTCGGCGATGGGCTGATGCGGTCGCGCAGAGGTATCGCGCACCAGATCGCCTCGGCGATCGCAAGCCAGGTCGAGCAGAACGAAGCCGCCCGGCACGCCTACGAGCGCAACGGCGAGTCCTATCGCAGCTATCTTCTCGGCCAGCGCTATCTCAAGCACCTCAACCTCCCCGAGATCCGCCGGGCGCGCAAGAGCTTCCGCGAAGCACTTGGCGGCCAGAGGGACTTCGCTCCAGCCATGAGCGGGCTCGCTCGGAGCTATTTCGTCGAATGGCTGCTGACGGCGCGCAACGATCGCGAGTTGTTGATGCTCGCCGAGAGCCATGCGCGCGAGGCCGTGGCCGCGGACGAAACGCTTGCTTCCGGGTACAGGGAGCTCGGCGTCGTCAAGCTCTACCTCCGCGAATTCGACGAAAGCGTAGAGTTCCACGACCGGGCGGAAGAGCTCAGCCCGCACTATGCCAATGTCATCGCCAGCTACGCCGATACCCTCGTGCAGGCCTCAAGGCCCGGAGAGGGCCTGCAGAAAATCGAGGCGGCGATCGACCTCAACCCGATCGCTCCGGACGAATATTTCTGGACCGCCGCCGGTGCCAGTTACTCTCTTCGCCGCTACGAACAGGCTCTCGCCTACATCGACCGGATGCGGGATCGCACACCAGCCGACCGGCTGTCGGCCGCGAGTTGGGGCATGCTGGGCGACCGCAGAAAGGCACGCCAGTTCGTGCGCAAGACATTCGATGTCCATCCGGATTTCGATCTCGGCAGGTGGATGGCGATCGTGCCCTTCCGCGAGGAATGGCAGAAGGAACATTATCGCGAGGGTTTGAAGAAGGCGGGTTTTTGAGGCGCAATTCCGCGCGAGAGCAAGAGGGGGTAATAGATGGCTGAAGTTGTTGTTTTCGGCGTTGCCGGAGAGGATCATTTGTGGCTCGCGGATCTCAAGGCGGGGACCGTCACCAGGATCGACCCGCCCAAGCAGGGCGCGCTGGCGGACGCCGACGCATTGCGTAAGGCCGGGTCCACGGTCGTCAAAACCGTCAATCTGGCAGCAGCGGCAAGTTCTGCCGACGCCGTTTTCGGAGGTTTCATGGACGGCTAGCCGCCGGCCATGCGCGACGGGCAGCGGGCCAAAGGGCTGTCGCCAACGCGTCTCTTCAAAGCCATGTCCGAGTCAATCCGCTATTCCGATCGGATCTGCGCCGCCGAAACAACCTTCGGCCGGATCGAGCCGCTTTTGCCGGAGTTCGGCATCACGCGGCTCGCGCGGCTGACCGGGCTGGATTGCATCGGCATACCGGTCTGGAATGCCGTGTCCCCGAATTCGACGTCGCTGGTTATCAATCAGGGCAAGGGTATAACCGACATCGACGCAAAGGTCTCGGCCGCCATGGAGGCGCTCGAGCGCGCCGTCGCATGCGCGCCGCGCGTACCGACGAGGGTTGCGCGCCGCGGGGATCTGTTGGCCGAAGGCGATCAGGCCCTGTCTCTGCCGGGGCTGATCGCCAGCGCGCGAGCCGATCTTGGCGACGACGAGCCGATCCGGTGGGTTCTCGGGCGCAACCTTGACGGAGGTGCGCCGACATGGGTTCCGCTGGAGGCCGCCCTGCTCGACAGGACGGTCGAGAACTGCCGGTTCTGGCAATCGTCCGATGGCCTCGCCTCCGGCAACACCGAGACGGAAGCGACGCTGCATGGGCTCTTGGAACGGATCGAACGGGACGCGGAGGTGCTGTGGCGCCTCACGCCGTTGGCAACGAGGCTTCGACGCTGCGTCGCACCGCAGGCGCTCGGCGATCCGGTGCTCGATGCGATGGCCGTGAGGTTTGCCGCAGCCGAACTCGAACTGCGCCTTTTCGACATCACCAGCGATGTCGGCATACCGAGCTTCACCGCGGTCGTGGCCGGGAAAGACATCCTCACGGCGAAGGCGCCGCTTTTCCACCATGTCACGGTCGGACACGGGGCACATCCGAATGCGGTCAGAGCGGCCATCCGCGCGGTGACCGAAGCGGCCCAATCGAGGCTCACCTATATCAGCGGCGCGCGCGACGATGTCTATCCGGAGACCTTCGTTCGTCCTTTGCCGCAGCTGACGCAAAAACTGTTCGAGGCTGTGCCGCAAGCGCCGACGCGCGTCGATGCCACCCCGACGGGGGGACCAGACGCGCTGTTGTCTTTCGTCCTGCAGCGGCTGCGGGAGGCTGGCATCGGGACCGTCATTTCCGTGCCCTTGCTCGGCGATGGCCTGCCCTTTGCGGTTGTGAAAGTGTTCGCGCCGGACCTGGAAAACCCGGACGGCGAGCGCAAGCGCCGCTTCGGCACACGGGCGCTTTCCTGGGCATTGGAGGTGGCATGAAGATCGTCTTCGTCGGTCCGACCGTCCCCGATGCGCGCGAACTCGCCGGTGCGGCTTTCGCGGTCGATCCACCGGCGATGCAGGGCGATATCCTGCGCGCCGCACGCGCCGGCGCGACGGTCATCGGTCTTGTCGACGGAAATTTCGAACATGTGGCGCCGGTCTGGCACAAGGAGATCCTGTTCGCTCTTTCGCAAGGCGTACGGGTCTTTGGCGCGGCGAGCATGGGTGCCTTGCGCGCCGCTGAATGTGCGCCCTTCGGAATGGTAGGGATCGGAGAAATATATCGCCAGTATGCCGCAGGCGAGCTCACGGACGACTCGGATGTGGCCCTGCTTCACGCTCCCGCCGAGCTCGGCTATGCGCCCCTGACGGTCCCGCTGGTAAATGTGCGCGCAACGCTCGCGCGCCTCAGGCAAGGCGGCTCGGTTACGGCTGCGGATGCGGCGCAGATCGAGGCGGCAGCCGGGCAGATATTCTACAAGCGGCGCACATGGGCTGCGATCATTGCCGGTGCAGAACTTCGGGCGGCTTGCGATCGCGCCGCCTTGGCCGCTAGGCTGCAGCAGGAGATGGTCGACCAGAAGCGCGCCGACGCCCTCGCGCTTTTCGACGCGGTACGGACTCAGCCGGCCGAACGGCGCGGCGAGAGACCCGGCTGGGCTTTCAAATCGACAAGTATGTGGAAGGTTTTGCTTAATCAACCTGAGACGTAGGATCGGTTGCATTTCCCATTCAGCGTGTGTCACGCTCGTGTCACGCCCACGGCGCCGAAGTCACGCTATATTCGCTGGCGAAAGCGGGTCGCAGTGACCCCCGAGTGGCACTGGGGAAAATCATGCAGCAATCCATCAAGCTACCTATCGACGTGGAAGACAAGGAGAAGGAACTTCTGGCCCTTGCCCGCCTCGTCAGCTACGCGCGAGACTCCGCCAAGACATTGAACGTCGAAGGCGTGCAATATTGCCTGGAATTGGCCTTGGCCTCCCTGCTCCAGGAAGTCGAATACATCAGCGACAAGAACGTTCTTCCGACGGTCGATCTGATGGCTCTGGGCAGCTTGGGCCGCTGCTAACCAACGCATGCTTGCCCGAGAGCAGGCAGCACTCAACGGCGGCATAGGGCGAAGCTACGCAGGTTCAGAGAGTTAGATCGTTCACTGTTTCAATGAAACAATGAAATGATCTTTAGAGGGGCGAGGAGCTGGAGCGGCTTCCACTGGGATCCGCTCCAGCTCCTCGGACTCGTTGGCAATCGGCGCGGGCCGCTCACGATCGAGCGACCGGGACCAATGTCCTCTTTTCGAGCTTGCCCGCCACTGAAAAGATCAGGAATTCGGTCGCCTGACCGATCCTCTCGCCGTCCATCAGCCTGACGACGTCGTCCACGCCGCCGACGGGCTTGCCGTCGATCGACAGGATATAATCGCCTTCCCGAAGACCGCCGCGCTCGGCCGGGCCCCCGGGTTCCAGCCTTCTCAACCGGACCGATGTGGTGCGGTCGGTTCCCGCCGCCAGGGCGATCCTGCGCGGCAGTTCGATGGTATCGCCGGCGATGCCGATATAGGCCCGCCTGACGTGGCCGTATCTCAGGATCTCGGAAATCACGAAATTCGCCGTGTTCGAGGCGACCGCAAAGGCGATGCTCTGCGCGCCCTGGATCACGGCGGTGTTGACCCCGATCACTTCGCCGCCCGACGAGACCAGCGGCCCTCCCGAATTTCCGGGATTGAGGGCGGCATCCGTCTGGATCACGTCGTCCATCAGGCGTCCGTTCGCCGCCCGCATGGAGCGACCAAGCGCCGAGACGATTCCCGCCGTGACGGTCCACTCGAAGCCCAGCGGATTGCCGATGGCGATGGCAATGTGGCCTCGCCGTAGCCGCTTCGAATCCGCCAGCCGCGCCCAGGCGCCGACGCCCGAGTTCGCTCGTATGAGTGCGATGTCGGTGTCGACGTCGCGACCAAGCACACGACCTTCCGTCACGAAGCCATCCGGTGTCGTGATGCGAACGGCCCTGGAATCCCCAACGACGTGATTGTTCGTCACGACCAGCCCGTCGGAAGAAACGGCGAAGCCCGAGCCATGACCGGCCCTGCCGCCCACCCGCTCGATGCGGCTGACCGCCGGGCCGACCACGTCGACTGCGCCGGCAATTGCATGCGAATAGGCATCCGTCAGCGCGCCGTCGTCGACGGGCGCTATTTCCTTGTCGATGAAACCCATGATCTGATCCTCAAACGGCGGCGACTATCGCCGCCGAACCAACGGACCGAAACAATTTGGTACTGTTGTTCAAAATAGATGGAGGGGCCTGCAGACCGGTTCAAGCCTCGACTGATTCAGAGCCACTCCGCGCTCCAGTCGCCTCAAATTAATGCAATCAGCTAGTCCGCAAATTTTTTAGGCAAATATATTGCGAAATTTGCTGCACTGCATCATGATCGACGCATGACCCGCCGCGACCTGACCATTCTTGTGATTGACGAGAACGCCATCCGCGCCTCGATCATCGAGGAAGGCTTGCGCGATGCCGGCCACAACCGCGTGAGCATCGTGCACGATGTCCATGGTGTCGGACGGGTGATCGAACGGTTGCAACCGGATGTGATCGTCATTGATCTCGAAAATCCCAACCGCGATTTGCTGGAGAGCATGTTCCAGCTCTCTCGCTCGGTTAAGCGGCCGATCGCCATGTTCGTTGATCGGTCCGACAGCAGCATGATCGAGGCGGCGATCGATGCTGGCGTCTCGGCCTATGTCGTCGACGGACTGCGGCAGGAGCGCGTGAAACCGATCCTCGACATGGCGATCAGCCGTTTCAACGCCTTTTCGCGCATGGAGCGCGAACTGGCGGAGGCACGCAGCGAGCTTGCGGACCGCAAGGTGATCGACCGTGCCAAGGGCATCCTGATGAAGTCGCGCGGCATCGGCGAGGAAGAGGCCTACAAGCTACTGCGCACGACCGCGATGAACCAGAACCGCAAGTTAGCCGAAATCGCACAAAGCCTGGTGCTGGCGGCGGGATTGCTGGAGGACCTGTAAATGGCTGCCACCGCCGACATCACTCTTGGCTTCCTGCCGCTCTTCGACAGCGCCGTGCTGGTCGCCGCCAGCGAAAAAGGCTTCATCACCGACGAGGGCCTGTCGGTGCAACTCGTCCGGGAAACCTCCTGGGCCAATATCCGCGATCGGATCGCCGTCGGCCATTTCCAGGCCGCCCACATGCTGGCTCCGATGCCGATCGCATCCAATCTCGGCCTCACGCCGCTGTCGCTGGACCTCGTGGCGCCCTTTGCGCTCGGACTTGGCGGCAACGCGGTGACGGTCTCGCGCGACCTTTGGGAACGCATGGTCGCCGAAGATGCCGGCCCCGGCACCGACCCGAGCGCCAATGGCGCAGCGCTGAGGCGGGTCGTCGCACGCCGCCGCGACGCGGGCGCGCCGCCACTGCGTTTTGCCGTCGTCCACCCCTTCTCCGGCCACAACTACGAACTGCGCTATTGGCTCGCGGGCTGCGGCATCGATCCGGAAAGCCACGTGGAGATTGTCGTGGTTCCCCCGCCGCTGATGGTCGATGCGCTTTCGGCTGGCGCCATCGACGGTTTCTGCGTCGGCGAACCGTGGAACAGCGTCGCGGTCGCAAGGCATGCCGGGCATATTGCTACTGCCAAGGCGTCGATCTGGCGGTTGAGCCCGGAAAAGGTGCTCGGCGTTTCGGCCCGGTTCGCCGCCGAAAACCGCCCCGCGCTGGACGCTCTGCTGCGTGCGCTCTACCGAAGTTCGATGTGGTGCGGCGAAAGCGCAAATCACGAAGAACTCGCGGCGCTGATGAGCAGCCCTGCCTATCTCGACCTGCCACGCAAGATGCTGATGCCGATTCTTACCGGCCGGCTGATGCTCGGCGATGGCGCGACAGGCGACATTCCAGAGTTCTTTGTCCCGCACGCCAAGGGTGCGACCTTTCCCTGGCAGAGCCACGCCCTCTGGTTCTACAGCCAGATGGTGCGGTGGGGACACACGCCGCATTCGGCCGCGCTTGCTGAGCGTGCACGCGACACCTACCGGCCCGACATCTACCGACAGGCGCTGAAGCCGATCGCCGCGCCGATGCCCGGCGCCAATATGAAGGTCGAAGGCGCCTTGACCGTGGCGGCGCCGGTTGGCGCTTCGGAAAGAGGGCTCGTTCTGGGCCCCGACGGCTTTTTCGACGGCCGGATCTTCGACCCGGACCGGCTCGACGCCTACCTGGCGAGCCAGCGCTGAGTGCACCCGAGCGTTGCTCGATTATTGTGCACTGCGCAAAATTTATTCAAGCAACAGCTTAGTCGCCTCTCACCAGCGCACTGCCCTTTGGGTTCATCACTGAAAAATCATGAGAATCCGCGCATCCTCCGAACTGGCACGGTTCCTGCTTTGAGGAGAACGTAGGGCCATTGATGGTCTGCTGGAAATAGTCGGCGTCCAATGAAGGGCGCAGAAGGCAAGGCTGCCAAACCGGGAACGCGCTCTGAACGAGGCAGAGCGTCGGACTGCGGTTTGGCAGCCTTTTTATTTGCCCCGAACGTCGCAACCGCAGGCGAACCTCCCATCGCCGGCACACAGGAGAAAATCATGCACACGCCTTCTACCGGAAAATTCGCGAAGTGTTCGCTCGCCGCCTTGGCTGCTGCACTCTATTTCGGCGTCGGCTCTTTCGCGTCCGCCGAAATGCTGGTGCCCGAGAAGGACGAACTCAAGCTCGGCTTCATAAAACTTACCGACATGGCGCCTCTGGCGATCGCCTACGAGAAAGGCTTCTTCGAGGAGGAAGGGCTGTTCGTCACGCTCGAACCGCAGGCCAACTGGAAGGTACTGCTCGATCGCGTGATAACCGGCGAACTGGATGGAGCGCACATGCTCGCCGGTCAGCCACTCGCCGCCACGATCGGCTTCGGCACCAAGGCGCATATCGTGACGCCCTTCTCCATGGACCTGAACGGCAACGGCATCACCGTCTCGAACGAGGTCTGGGCGATGATGAAGGAGAATATTCCGCTCGGCGACAACGGCAAACCGGTCCACCCCATCAAGGCCGACGCCCTGAAGCCTGTCGTGGACGCGTTCAAGGCCGAGGGCAAGCCGTTCAATCTCGGCATGGTGTTTCCGGTTTCCACCCACAACTACGAGCTTCGCTATTGGCTCGCTGCCGGCGGCATCCATCCGGGGTTCTATTCGCCGGAAAACGTCACCGGACAGATCAGAGCGGACGCGCTCCTGTCCGTGACGCCGCCGCCGCAGATGCCCTCCACGCTCGAAGCCGGCACGATCGTCGGCTACAGCGTCGGCGAGCCCTGGAACCAGGCTGCGGTCTTCAAGGGTATCGGCGTTCCGGTCGTGACCGACTACGAAATCTGGAAGAATAATCCGGAAAAAGTCTTCGGTCTGACCAAGGAATTCACCGAGAAGTACCCGAACACAACGGTTGCGCTGACAAAGGCGCTCATCCGCGCTGCCAAATGGCTGGATGAGAACAACAACGCCAACAGGGCCGAGGCCGTCGAAATCCTGTCGCGCAGCGAATATGTCGGCGCCGACGCGGCCGTCATCGCAAACTCGATGACCGGCACCTTCGAATACGAGCGGGGCGACAAGCGCGACGTTCCCGACTTCAACGTCTTCTTCCGCCACAACGCCACCTATCCGTTTTACTCCGATGCCATCTGGTACCTGACGCAGATGCGCCGCTGGGGTCAGATCGCCGAGCACAAGGACGATGCCTGGTACGCGGAAACAGCAAAATCCGTCTATCTGCCTGACATCTACATGAAAGCGGCGGGGATGCTGGTCGAAGAGGGAAAGGCCGAAACGGGGGACTTCCCCTTCGGTACCGACGGTTACAGGGCGCCGACCTCCGACTTCATCGACGGCGTCACTTTCGATGCCAAGGCGCCGAACGCCTACATCGACGCGCTCAAGATCGGGCTCAAGAACGGACAGACGATTTCCGGATCGGACGTCGTCGGCGGCTGAACGTCGGGCCGGCGGTGCGGAACCCGAAGCCGCCGGCTCCTCGACCACAATTCCAACAGATGAGACAAATCCATGACTCAAGCGATCACCATGGCTGACCTGAAACGCGCGCGACGAGAGCGTCTGTTTCAGCGGATCAATAAAGCCGCCGGCTGGCTCAATGTGCTTGGCCTCGGCTGGGTGACCCCGATCCTGCGCATGGCGGCTGGCGACAATGTCGCCGAACAGATGTCCGAGATTCGCAGGGTTTTGCTGGTGCCGCTCGCCGGCATCCTGTGCTTCCTCGCCCTCTGGGGCATTCTTGCCCCGAAGGTTCAAACCTCGCTTGGCGCCATTCCCGGCCCGGCCGCCGTCTTCGGCCAGGCGAACGTGCTTCTGCAGGATCATTTCGCGGAACGGAGCAAGGCAACGGCTTTCTATGCCCGGCAGGACGAACGCAACGCCAAGCTCGTTGCCGACGGCAAGGCCGATCAGGTGAAGCATCGCGTGTTCACCGGCAAGCCGACCTATATCGACCAGATCACGACATCGCTGATGACGGTTGGACTCGGCTTCGTGATTGCGACGCTGGTCGCCGTGCCGCTCGGGATAGCCTCGGGTCTCTCCAAGACGATCAATGGCGCCATCAACCCGCTGATCCAGATCTTCAAGCCGGTCTCGCCGCTGGCCTGGCTGCCCATCGTCACCATGGTCGTCTCGGCACTTTACGCCGATCCGTCGAGCCTGCTGCCGAAGTCGCTGGTGATCTCGGCCGTTACCGTCACCCTCTGTTCGCTGTGGCCGATGCTGATCAATACGGCCCTCGGCGTCGCCTCGATCGACAAGGATCTGGTGAATGTCGGCAAGGTCCTGCAGCTTTCGACAGCGACGACGATCCGCAAGCTGGTTCTGCCTTCCGCCCTTCCGTTGATCTTCACCGGGCTCAGGCTTTCGCTCGGCGTGGGCTGGATGGTGCTGATCGCGGCCGAGATGCTCGCGCAGAATCCCGGCCTCGGAAAGTTCGTCTGGGACGAGTTCCAGAACGGTTCCTCCGACTCGCTCGCCCGCATCATGGTCGCGGTGCTCACGATCGGCATCATCGGCTTCGTTCTGGACCGGGTCATGTACGCCCTCCAGTCCGCCTTCACCTTCTCGTCGAACCGGTAGGAGGCGCGCGTGGCAATTCTTCAACTGAGCGATGTCTCGAAATCCTTCGGCGAGGGGAAGTCGCGCAACGACGTCCTGTCGGCCGTAAACCTCAAGGTCGAGGAAGGCGAGTTCATTGCCATCGTCGGTTTTTCCGGCTCGGGAAAATCGACGCTGATTTCCCTCCTCGCCGGCCTGACGATGCCGGATCGCGGCGCGGTGCTCTTTCGCGACAAGGAAGTGTCAGGTCCAGGACCGGAGCGCGGCGTCGTCTTCCAATCCTATTCGCTGATGCCCTGGCTCTCGGTCCGCGCCAATGTCGCGCTTGCCGTCGATGCAGTGCATTCCGGCAAGACCAAAGCCGAAAGGGCGAGCATCGTTCAGTACTATATCGAGATGGTCGGTCTCGCCCACGCGACGGAGCGCCGGCCTGCGGAGCTCTCGGGTGGCATGCGCCAGCGCGTCGCCGTGGCGAGGGCGCTGGCAATGCAGCCCGACGTGCTGCTGCTCGACGAGCCGCTCTCGGCACTCGACGCGCTCACCCGCTCGAAGCTGCAGGACGAGTTCGCCGAGATCTCGGCGAAGGAAAAGAAGACCATCATCCTCATCACCAACGACGTCGACGAGGCGATCCTGCTTGCCGACAGGATCGTTCCATTGACGCCCGGTCCGAATGCTTCGCTCGGGCCGAGCTTCGAGGTGAACCTGCCGCGCCCGCGCGACCGGGCGGAAATGAACTCGAATGCCGAGTTCATCCGTCTTCGCGGCGCCGTCACCGAATATCTGATGGATCTGGGCGCCGAACGAACGACGGCGGAAAGCGGCGCCGTCATCTTGCCCAACGTCGTGCCGATCACGCAGAAGCTTACCGCCGCCAAGCTGCCGGATGCCTATGCCCGAAAGGCGCGTTCCGCGATCGAGAAGAGCTACGTCGAGTTTTTCGAGGTCCGAAAGGTCTATCCGACGCCGAAAGGTCCGCTGACGGTGGTCGACGGCTTCAGCCTCAAAATGAACAGGGGCGAATTCATCTCGATCATCGGCCATTCGGGATGCGGCAAGTCGACCGTCCTGTCGATGATGGCGGGCCTCAACCCGATCTCTTCCGGCGGCATCATCCTCGACGGACGGGAAATTTCCGGCGCCGGCCCGGATCGCGCGGTGGTTTTCCAGGCGCCCTCCCTGCTTCCCTGGCTGACCGCCCGCGAAAACGTCGCGCTCGGCGTCGACCGGGTCTATCCCGACGCGACGCCGGCGGAGCGCCGCGACGTCGTCGAATATTACCTGCAGCGCGTCGGCCTCGGCGATGCGATGCATCGGCTTGCCGCGGATCTGTCGAACGGCATGAAGCAGCGCGTCGGCATCGCCAGGGCTTTCGCGCTGTCGCCCAAGCTGCTCCTCCTCGACGAACCTTTCGGCATGCTCGACAGCCTCACGCGCTGGGAACTGCAGGAAGTGCTGATGGACGTGTGGAAGCGGACGCAGGTGACGGCGATCTGCGTCACGCACGACGTCGACGAGGCGATCCTGCTCGCGGATCGGGTGGTGATGATGTCGAACGGCCCGAACGCGCGGATCGGCAACATCATGGAGGTGAACCTGCCGCGGCCTCGCTCGCGCAAGGAACTCCTGTCGCATCCCGACTACTACGCCTACCGCGAGGAACTCCTGGACTTCCTCGAGGCCTACGAAGGCGGCGCCAGCCCCGCTCCCGAGCATCTCGAAGCGATCCGGGCGAAGCGCGCCGCCCGAACGATGTTGTCCGCCCAGACCCTCAAGAAACAAGCCGCGGAGTAATGGAATGACCGAGAAACTGGTGATCGTTGGCAACGGCATGGCGCCGGGCCGCATGCTGGAAGAGCTCTTCGAGAAGGCGCCCGGGCGCTACGAAGTAACGATCTTCAACGCCGAGCCGCGCGTCAATTACGACCGCATCATGCTCTCGCCGGTACTATCCGGCGAGAAGGAATACGAGGAGATTATCATCCACGGCGACGGATGGTACATCAAGCACGGCATCACCCTTTACAAGGGCCACAAGATCATCGCGATCGACCGCAATGCCAAGACGGTCACCTCCGACCATGGTGTGACGGAAAGCTACGACAAGCTGGTGATCGCCACCGGTTCCGTGCCCTTCATCATCCCCGTACCAGGGAAGGATCTGCGCGGCGTCATCACCTACCGCGATCTCGACGACGTGCAGGCGATGCTGCTTGCGGCGCAGTCCCGTGAAAAGGCTGTCGTCATCGGCGGCGGTCTGCTCGGCCTGGAAGCAGCTGCCGGCCTAAAGGCGCGCGGCATGGATGTCACCGTGCTGCACGTCATGCCGACACTGATGGAGCGCCAGCTCGACCCGGCCGCCGGTTACCTCTTGCAGAAGGCAGTCGAGGAGCGCGGCATCAAGGTCATCACCAAGGCAAACACCAAACGGGTCGTCGGCGAGGAGAAGGTAGAGGGCATCGAGCTTGACGATGGCCGCATCATCCCCGCGACGCTGGTGGTGATGGCGGTCGGCATCAGGCCGAATGCCGGCCTCGCCAAGGAGGCGGGGCTCGCCGTCAACCGTGGTATCGTCGTTGACGCCGGTATGCAGACCTCTGACGGAGACATCATGGCGCTCGGCGAATGCGCCGAAGTCGACGGCATGGTCTACGGCCTGGTGGCGCCGCTCTACGAGATGGCGCGGGTCGCCGCGCGCCACCTTGCCGGTGATCGTAGCGCCGCCTTCGTCCATTCCGATACGCCGACAAAACTGAAGGTGACCGGCATCAACCTCTATTCAGTCGGCGATTTCGCCGATGGCGACGGCCGCGAGGAGATCGTGCTGCGCGATGCCACCGCCGGCATCTACAAGCGGCTGGTGCTCAAGGACAACCGCATCATCGGCACGGTGCTCTACGGTGAAACCGGGGATGGCGCCTGGTTCAACGATCTGTTGAAGCGCGGCACCGACATTACCGAAATGCGCGACACCCTGATTTTCGGCCAAGCCTATCAGGGAGGGTCCCCGCTGGACCCTATGGCGGCCGTTGCAGCCTTGCCGGATGATGCGGAGATCTGCGGCTGCAACGGCGTCTGCAAGGGCAAGATCGTCTCGACGATCACCGGAAAAGGCCTGACGTCGCTCGACGACGTGCGTGCCCACACCAAGGCTTCGGCCTCCTGCGGTTCGTGCACCGGGCTGGTCGAGCAGCTGATGTCGCTCACCCTCGGCGACGCTTACAATCCGGCCGCCGTGCAGCCGATGTGCGGCTGCACGGATCTCGGCCATGACGACGTGCGCCGCCTCATCAAGGCGAAGAAGCTGAAGACCATCCCCGCCGTCATGCAGGAGCTGGAGTGGAAGACCTCCTGCGGCTGCGCGAAATGCCGGCCGGCGCTCAATTATTACCTCGTCTGCGATTGGCCGGACGAATATGCCGACGACTACCAGTCGCGCTTCATCAACGAACGCGTCCACGCCAACATCCAGAAGGACGGCACCTATTCGGTGGTGCCGCGCATGTGGGGCGGGGTGACCAATTCGAAGGAATTGCGGGCCATCGCTGACGTCGTCGACAAGTTCGACGTCCCGCTCGTCAAGGTCACCGGCGGCCAGCGCATCGACCTGCTCGGCATCGAGAAGGAAGACCTGCCCGCTGTCTGGGCCGACCTCGGCAAGGCTGGCTTCGTCTCGGGCCAGGCCTATGCCAAGGGCTTGAGGACCGTGAAGACCTGCGTTGGCTCCGATTGGTGCCGCTTCGGTACGCAGGATTCGACCGGGCTCGGCATCCGCATCGAGAAGTTCATGTGGGGCTCGTGGACTCCCGCCAAGTTGAAGATGGCCGTTTCCGGCTGTCCACGCAATTGCGCCGAAGCGACCTGCAAGGACGTCGGCGTCATCTGCGTCGATTCCGGCTACGAGATCCATTTCGCCGGCGCGGCAGGACTCGACATCAAGGGCACCGAGGTCCTCGCCCTCGTCAGGACCGAGGACGAGGCGCTGGAGCACATCGTTGCCCTGACGCAGATGTATCGCGAGCAGGCCCGCTACCTCGAACGCATCTACAAATGGGCAAATCGCATCGGCCTCGACGAGATCCGCCGCCAGATCATGGACGATGCGGAGAAGCGCCAGGCCTATTTCGACCGCTTCGTGTTCAGCCAGAAATTCGCCCAGGTCGATCCCTGGTCGGAGCGTGTCTCCGGAAAGGATAAGCACGAGTTTCGGCCGATGGCGACGGTCGGCTTCAATCAGGCAGCGGAGTGAGGTGATGGAGATGAACTGGATCGCAATCGGCAATGTTTCCGATATCCCTCTGCGCGGCGCGCGCTGCGTGCGGACGCCGCAGGGCAAGATCGCCGTCTTCCGGACTGCGGAGAACGACGTCTTCGCGATAGAGGATCACTGCCCCCACAAGGGCGGGCCGCTCTCGCAGGGCATCGTCCACGGCACTGCCGTGACCTGCCCGCTGCACAACTGGGTGATCTCGCTCGAAACCGGCAAGGCACTCGGCGCCGACGAGGGCGAGGTCCGCACGATCCCGGTGAAGAACGACAACGGTGCGCTCTTCATTGCGCTCGAGAGCCTGGCACTGGCAGCGGCGGAATAGGCATGGCTTGCGAGGTCAAAACCACCTGCCCCTATTGCGGCGTCGGCTGCGGCGTCATCGGCCGCATGGACGATGATGGAGCCGTCAGCGTCAAGGGGGATCCAGAGCACCCGGCCAATTTCGGCCGGCTCTGCTCCAAGGGCTCGGCGCTTGCCGAAACCCTCGATCTCGACGGCCGCCTGCTCCATCCGGAGATCGGCGGCCGCCGCGCCGGCTGGGACGAAGCGCTCAATCTCGTCGCCAGCCGCTTCGCGGAAACCATTGCCGTGCATGGCCCGGATTCGATCGCCTTCTATGTCTCCGGCCAATTGCTGACGGAGGACTATTACGTCGCCAACAAGCTGATGAAGGGTTTTATCGGTTCGGCGAACATCGACACGAACTCACGCCTGTGCATGTCGTCCTCGGTTGCCGGTCACCGCCGCGCCTTCGGGTCCGACACGGTTCCGGGTGCCTATGAAGACCTCGAGCTTGCCGATCTCGTCGTGCTAACCGGCTCCAATCTCGCCTGGTGCCACCCGGTGCTTTACCAGCGCCTTGCTGCCGCCAAGGCGAACCGCCCCGCGATGAAGGTTGTCGTCATCGATCCACGCCGCACGATGACCGCCGACATCGCCGACATGCATCTGGCGCTCGCGCCGGACAGCGACGTCGCGCTTTTCAACGGCCTGTTTGCCCATCTGGCGGCGAGCGGCGCCATCGATCAAAACTATATCTCGGCGCACACAAAGGGCTTCGCCGAGGCGTTTGCGGCCGCTTCCGCGCTTGATCTCCCGGAACTCTCGGCCCTGACAGGACTGTCGCAGACGCAATTGCTCGATTTCTTCCGCCTGTTCGAGACGACCGAAAAGGTCGTCACCTGTTACAGCCAGGGCGTCAACCAGTCGGCTTCCGGTACCGACAAGGTCAACGCCATCATCAACTGCCATCTCGCGACCGGGCGGATCGGCCGGCCGGGCATGGGCCCCTTCTCGCTGACAGGCCAGCCCAACGCCATGGGCGGACGCGAGGTCGGCGGGCTCGCCAACATGCTCGCGGCCCATCTCGATATCGAAAAATCCGTGCACCGTGATCTCGTCCAGCGCTTTTGGGGCGCGCCCGCGGTCGCGAGCAAACCGGGCCTCAAGGCGGTAGACATGTTCCGCGCCGTCGCCGACGGGCGGATCAAGGCGCTCTGGATCATGGCGACCAACCCGGTTGTCTCTATGCCCGATGCGGACACGGTAGAGGCCGCGATCAAGACCTGTCCCTTCGTCGTCGTCTCCGACATCCTTCGCGAGACCGATACCGTCCGCCATGCCCACGTGCTGCTGCCCTCGCTCGGCTGGGGCGAGAAAGACGGCACCGTCACCAATTCCGAGCGGCGCATCTCCCGCCAGCGCGCCTTCCTCGCTGCTCCCGGCGAGGCGCGCGCCGACTGGTGGCAACTGGCTGAGGTCGGCCGTCGCATGGGCTTTTCGCAAGGCTTCGACCATGCTTCCGCTGCCGAGGTCTTCGCCGAACACTCCGCCCTTTCCGGCTTCGAAAACGATGGCCGCCGCGATTTCGACATCGGCGCTCACGCAGCAATTGACAAGGCGGCTTATGACGATCTGAAGCCCTTCCAGTGGCCGCAGCCTAAAGGCACGCAGCCCCGGGAGAGGCGGTTTTTCGCCGAGGGTGGGTTCTATCATGCGGGCGGACGCGCCAGTTTCGTCGCCGTCGATGCCTCTGTCCCCAAGCCGGCAAACGATGCCTATCCCTGCACGCTCAACACCGGGCGGGTGCGCGACCATTGGCACACGATGACCAGGACCGGGAAGAGCGCCCGGCTCTCCGCCCATATCGCCGAACCGTTCGCCGAAATTCATCCGCGTGATGCCGAGAAGCTTGCCGTCGCGGACGCCGATCTGGTGAAAATCGAGAGCCCATACGGACAAACAGTTGTCCGCGCGCTCCTCACCGAGCGCCAGGCGGAGGGAAGCCTGTTCGTACCAATGCACTGGAACGACCAGTTCGCCTCGAAGGGTCGTATCGACGCGCTGGTGCCGCCGATCACGGACCCCGTTTCCGGGCAACCGGCGTCGAAGAACGTGGCCGTCAGGGCTGCCCGCTTCGACGCCCGGGCCTATGGTTTCGCAGTCTCCGCCGAAAAACCCCAGGGCATCGATGCTGCCTACTGGGCGATGGCCAAGGCCGAGGGCGGCTGGCGCCTGGAGCTTGCCTTCGCCGGGCCACAAGCGGACTGGATCGGCTGGTGTCGCGAGGCCTTTTCGATCCCGGCCGGAATCGAACCGATCGGCTACACCGATCGCCGGTCCAGCGAGCTCCGCCTCGCCTTTTTCGACGGCGACCGGCTGCTTGCCGCCCTGTTCCTCGCATCCCGCCCCGTGGCGGTCGCCCGCAACTGGGCGGTCTCGCAGCTTCGTGCCTCGCATAAAGACCTCGGCACGCGCTTCGCTGTGGCGGCAGGTCGCCCCGACGCCGGCAGAGAAGACCCGGGCGCCACCGTCTGCTCCTGCTTCAGCGTCGGGCTCAATCAGATCACGGCCGCCATCCGGGACGGCTGTCACAGTGTCCAGGCGATCGGCGAAAGACTTAGCGCCGGCACCAATTGCGGCTCCTGCCGCGCAGAGATCAGGGGGATCATCGATGGATGCCTTGCCGCTGCCGCTGAATGACCGGCCCGCAAGGCCATCGCCGCAACGCGTCGCTCCGCTTGCCAGCTTGCCGCTGTTCTGGACCTTGAAGAACAAGCGCGTCGTGGTCGCCGGCGGCAGCGACGCCGCCGCCTGGAAGGCCGAATTGCTGGCGGCTTGCGGCGCGGAGGTTCATGTTCACGCGCCCCGCGCCGAGCTGAGCGACGTCTTTCTCGCTCTCATGAAACGCGGCGCCGCCCACGACAACGGCCGCCTCGTCCATCACGACGAGATCTGGCACCCCGGCGTCTTTTTCGGGGCCGCGCTTGCGATCGCCGACTGCGACGACGACGCGGAAGCGGAGGGCTTCTCCAATGCGGCACGTGCCGCCGGCGTTCCCGTCAATGTCATCGACAAGCCGGCCTTCAGCCAGCTCCAATTCGGCTCCATCGTCAATCGCTCGCCGATCGTCGTATCGATCTCGACCGACGGCGCGGCGCCGATCCTGGCGCAAGCGATCCGCCGTCGGATCGAGGCCCTGCTGCCGCCGGCAATCAAGGGTTGGGCAGCGATCGCGCAGGCGATCCGCGAAAGGGTCAACGCGCGGCTCAATCCCGGCGCGGCGCGCCGCACCTTCTGGGAGCGGTTCGTCGATCGCGCCTTTCTGGAGACACCGGGGGAGGGTGTCGAGACGCGGCTGATGGAGGAGCTGGATTGCCTTTCCGCGACCCGCGCCGCCATCGGCCGCGTCTCGATCGTCGGCGCGGGCCCGGGCGATGCCGAACTTCTGACGCTGAGGGCTATTCGTGCCTTGCAGGCGGCCGACGTCATTTTCTTCGACGAACCGATCTCGAACGACGTGCTCGAACTTTCCCGCCGCGAAGCGAAACGCCAGTTCGTCGGTCCGCCGGACGGCCTCGCCGCCGATGGCGCCGGCAGTATCCACGATGCCGTGGTTGAGCTGGTCCTGGCGGGTAAGCGCGTAGTGCGCCTCAAATCCGGTGACCCCACCCACTCGGTCGCGATGCGCAGGGAAATCCAACGACTGGAAAGCGAAGGCATTCCCGTCGAGATGGTGCCGGGGGTGCAGGCCGAACGCTATCGCCCTGAAACCGAGGGGCTGGCCAAAGTCGACGGGCTCGCCAATGTCCATATTGCGGCCGGCCTGACCGTTGCAGCCGCGACACGGGCCGCGCACATCGCCAATCGTTGAAGGTCATTCGGGCGACAACGAGGCTTCGAGGCGATCGAGAAATGGCCGTTGGGACACGTTTATCTTCTCCCGCGCGTCCGGCAGGCTGAACCATCCGGCACGATCGACCTCCGGAAAAGCCTGTGTCTTGCCGCTGTGCGGCGGCCATTCCATCTCGAACAGATTGCTGCGGATCTTGCTGATGTCGAGGTCGCTCTCGCTGGCATAGGCGGTGACCAGCTTGCCGCTTTTCTGACGAAGCTCGCCCAGAGACGCGACGGCGCCATTCACTGCAATGCCGGTCTCCTCAAGGAACTCGCGTCGCGCCGCCGCTTCGGGCTGCTCGTCGGGGCCATATTCGCCCTTTGGAATGGACCAGGCGCCAAGGTCCCTGTTGCTCCAGAAGGGACCGCCAGGGTGAACGAGCAAGACGAAGAGTGCCTCGTTGTCGTATTTGTAGAGCAGGATGCCTGCGCTTCTTTTCGGCATTTGCGATCTTTCCGGGGTCGATGGCGTATAGGCGCATTCCGATGCAACGGCAGCAGACTATCCCGTGGCTAGTCTGAGAGGATATCATTGCCGGGCCGCATTTCGAACCGAGCGAGCTACAAGGAGACTGGAGCCGATGCGCGCGATGGTCCTTGAGAGGATCGGGGAACCGTTGAAAGCGGTGGATCTGCCGCTCCCGGAGCCGCTTGCCGGCGAGATCCGGCTGCGCGTCGAGGCCTGCGCCGTCTGCCGCACCGATCTGCACGTGGTCGACGGCGACCTGCCGCGGCCGAAGCTGCCGCTTGTTCCGGGGCACGAGATCGTCGGCATCATCGAAGCGGTCGGGCGCGGCGTCGATCCGCGCATTGGTCGGCGCGTCGGGGTTCCGTGGCTCGGCCATACCTGCCAGCATTGCTTCTATTGCCGGTCGGGCGCCGAAAACCTTTGCGACGATCCGCTGTTCACCGGTTATACCCGCGACGGCGGCTTTGCCACCGATGTCATCGCGGATGCGGACTATGCTTTCGATCTCGATCCCGACGGTGATCCGGTCGCGCTTGCGCCCCTTCTCTGCGCGGGGCTCATCGGCTGGCGCTCGCTGAAGCGGACCGGCGATGGCAGAAAGATCGGGATCTACGGCTTCGGCGCAGCCGCGCATATCATCGCCCAGATCTGCGTCTGGCAGGGCCGGCAGGTCTGCGCCTTCACCCGACCGGGCGATAAGGCGGCACAGCGCTTCGCCCTCGATCTCGGTGCGCATTGGGCCGGCGGTTCGGACGAGCCGCCGCCGGAGCCGCTCGACGCTGCGATCATCTTCGCGCCGGTCGGAAACCTCGTTCCGTCTGCTCTGAAAGCAGTGCGCAAGGGCGGTCGCGTGGTCTGCGGCGGCATCCACATGAGCGATATTCCCGCCATGCCCTACGCTGTACTTTGGGGTGAACGCGAGCTGGTTTCCGTCGCCAACCTCACCCGCCGGGATGGCCGCGAGTTTTTCGCAATCGCTGCGGAAGCAGGCGTCAAGACGCACACCCTTGTCTATCCCCTTGATGAAGCCAACCGTGCCCTTGCCGACCTTCGCGCCGGGAGGCTCAGCGGAGCGGCCGTCCTCGTTCCTTAGCTAGAGCAGGATCCGATCAGATTGCAACGCATCGGAAAGCATTGGGGGGTGCCGTCCCGAGCAGCTCGGAGATGCGGCCCGCACCATTCTCACGACGTCCAACGAGATCGGATTTCGCTGTAGTTACGTGGACGCAGAGCCACCTTCCGGCGATTTCAGGTAGCTGATGACTGCATCGGCAATCATCGTGCGGTGCCGTTCGATCGTCGCCTCTTCCGAGAGATCACGGCGGAAGATCGTGCCGAAGGTGTAGCGGTTCGAGACGCGGAAGAAGCAGAAGGCGCTGATCAGCATGTGGACGTCAATCGGATCGGCCTCGCGGCGAAAGGTGCCGTCGGCGAGACCGCGCGTGATGATGGCCTCTATCATCTGGATGACCGAGACATTGAGCTCGCGGATCGCTTCCGACCGCAGCATGTGCGCCGCGTGGTGAATGTTCTCGATGCTGACCAGGCGAACGAAATCCGGGTTGGTTTCGTCGTGATCGAAGGTGGTCTCGATCAAAGTTCGGAGCGCCTTTTCCGGCGGCAGGTTGGCGAGTTCGAGATCGGCCTCGAGCGTGCGGATCCTGCGGTAGGAGCGCTCGAGCACGGCGAGATAGAGCCCTTCCTTGCTGCCGAAGTAGTAGTAGATCATCCGCTTCGAGGTGCGCGTGCGCTCGGCAATCGCATCCACCCGCGCGCCGGCCAGCCCGTGCGTCGAAAATTCTTCCGTCGCTACCGCAAGGATATCCTCCTGCGTTCTCTGCGGGTCGTTCTTTCTGCCGTTCCCCTGCCGCTCCGCCATTTCCGCACTGCTTCCCGGCCCGACAGGCCATTGAATCATCATGCCTATTTCCTGCGGTTTCCACGCGCCTCGATGAATGCCCGAAACGCCTCGTCTCGCGATCCGAGACTGCCTGCCTGGTCGAAAATCATCTGCCGATTTTCGACCCGAAGCTGTGCCCCGCAAGAGCAATGCCTCAAGTCATATTCACGTTATCATCCTCTTTCAATAGCACGCCGCTTGACATTCGAACTAGTTAGTACATTTTATAAATCCACTGCCGAACCGCGCTGAGGAGCGCGGCCGGCCGCCGGCGAACGGCCGCGCGTTGGAAGGAGGAGGCCTGCCACTGACGCGTCCTCGCGACGTGCCGCCGGTATGCCCTATCGCTTTGGGAGGAGCGAATGGCCCGCATCATCGATTTCTATTTCTTCGCGCTGAAGGTGACGATCGCGCTGCTGCTCGCCGGCATGGTCGTGCTTGTCTTCGGCAACGTCGTCCTGCGCTACGCCTTCAACCAGGGGATCACGGTTTCCGAGGAGCTGTCGCGGATGTTCTTCGTCTGGCTCACCTTTCTCGGCGCCGTCGTTGCCATGCGTGAGCATGGTCATCTTGGCGTCGACTCCCTCATCAAGCGCTTGCCGCCGTTTGCCGCAAAGGCGGCCGTGCTTTGCGGCCATGCGCTGATGCTCTATGCCACTTGGCTGGTGATCAGCGGCAGCTGGACGCAGACGCTGATCAACCTCCATGTCGGCGCGCCGGCGACCGGCATCCCAATGGCCGTCTTCTATGGCGCCGGTCTCGCCTTCGGCATCCCTGCCTTCCTGATCCTCCTTTCCGACGCCTTCGCGATCGCGACCGGCCGCATCGACGTGACGACGGCCGATCTCGTGCGCGAGAGCGAGGATGAGGCAGCCCTCGGCGAGCTGCCCGAGCCCGTGCTCGGCCAGCTCTCGCCGAAGCATTGAGGAGGCGGCGATGACGGTCACCATCTTTCTTGGCGCGCTTCTCGGACCCATGGCACTCGGCGTACCGATCGCCTTCGCCCTCATCCTGAGCGGCGTGGCGCTGATGCTCTACCTCGGGCTGTTCGACGCCCAGATCGTCGCCCAGAACGTCCTGAACGGCGCCGACAGCTTCCCGCTGATGGCGGTTCCCTTCTTCCTGCTCGCCGGCGAGGTCATGAACACCGGCGGCCTTTCCCGCCGCATCGTCGCGCTGGCAATGGCGATGGTCGGCCATATCCGCGGCGGCCTCGGCTTCGTCGCGATCTTCGCGGCCTGCATCCTTTCGAGCCTTTCGGGCTCGGCGGTCGCGGATGCGGCGGCGCTTGGCGCCCTCCTCCTGCCGATGATGCTGAAAAGCGGCCATGATCCGGCGCGCGCCGGCGGGCTGCTGGCGTCCGCCTCGATCATCGGGCCGATCATCCCGCCGTCGATCGGCTTCATCCTTTACGGCGTGGTCGGCGGCGTGTCGATCACCAAGCTCTTCCTTGCCGGCATCTTCCCCGGGCTGATGATCGCCGCCGCGCTCTGCGTCACGTGGCTCATCGTTGCGCGCAAGGAGCAGTTCGAACTGCCGCCGAAAGAGAGCGGCGCCGTGCGCCTCAAGGCCTTCGTCGACAGTTTCTGGGCGCTCATGCTGCCGGTGATCATTATCGTCGGGCTGAAGTTCGGCGTCTTCACGCCGACGGAAGCGGGGGTGGTGGCGGCCGTCTACTCACTCTTCGTCTCGATGGTGATCTATCGCGAACTGCCGCCGTCGCAACTCTTCCACGTCTTCGTCGCGGCAGCGAAAATCACCGCCGTCGTCATGTTCCTGGTCGCCTGCGCGGCGGTCTCGGCCTGGTTGATCACCGTCGCCGACGTGCCCGGCGCGCTTGCCGCGCTCGTCGAGCCGCTCATGGACAACCAGACGGCGCTCCTCGTCGCCATCATGGTTCTGATCGTCGTCGTCGGCACCGCCATGGACATGACGCCCACTATCCTGGTGATGACGCCGGTGCTCATGCCGATCATCAAGCAGGCCGGCATCGACCCGGTCTATTTCGGTGTGCTCTTCATCATCAACAATTCGATCGGCCTCATCACTCCACCTGTCGGCACGGTCCTGAACGTCATCTGCGGCGTCTCGAAGCTGTCGATGGAAGACCTGATGAAGGGCGTCATGCCGTTCATGATCGCCGAACTGATCGTCCTTTTCCTGCTCGTCCTGTTTCCTCAACTGGTGACCGTCCCGGTCGCCTGGTTCGGGCACTGACGGGCTGGCTCTACTCATTGTCAACAAGGCCGGCCTGAACACCGGCCCAACCCGGGAGGAAAACATGTTGAACAGAATGACGAAACTGGCACTGGGTCTGGCCCTGCCCCTGGCGCTGCTGGCGAGCGGACCGGCAGAGGCCGAGATCCGCGACCAGACGATCAAATTTGCCTCGGCGAACAACAAGGGCCACCCGCAGGTGACCGGCATGGAGAAGTTCGCCGAACTCGTCAACGAGAAGAGCGGCGGCAAGATCAATGTGAAGCTCTTCCCCGGCGGCACGCTCGGCGGCGACGTCCAGACCGTCTCGGCGCTGCAGGGCGGTGTGATCGAGATGACGGTGCTTAATGCCGGCATTCTCGCAAGCAACGCCAAGGAGTTCGGCGCCGTCGACCTGCCCTTCCTGTTCAACAGCGGCGAGGAGGCCGACAAGGTCATGGACGGGCCGTTTGGCACGGGCCTTATGGAGCGCCTGTCCGACACCGGCCTCGTCGGCCTCGCCTATTGGGAGCTCGGCTTCCGCAATCTCACCAACAACCGCCATCCGGTAACCAAGCTCGAGGACATCAAGGGGCTGAAGATCCGCACGATCCAGTCGCCGATCCCGGTCGAGCTCTTCAACTCCCTCGGCGCCAACGCCGTGCCGCTCCCCTACACAGAGCTCTACACCGCGCTCGAAACGGGAACCGTCGACGGTCAGGAAAACCCGGCCGCCAACATCCTCAATGCGAAGTTTTACGAGGTGCAGAAATACATGACGCTGACCCGCCACCAGTACAACCCGCAGATCGTGCTGATCTCGAAGAAGTTCTGGGACGGCCTCAATGACGAGGAGAAGGCTGTCCTGAAGCAGGCGGCGGTCGAAGCACGCGACTTCCAGCGCAAGGTCTCGCGCGAGCAGGATGCCGGCGCACTCGAGGAAATCCGCAAGACCGGCATGGAGGTCAGCGAACTCAGCCCCGAGGAAACGCAGCGCCTGCGCGACGCCGTCAAGCCGATGATCGACAAGTTCAGTGCCGACATCGGCCAGGAGACGGTGCAGGCCCTCTTCAAGGAAATCGGCGCCGTGCGCGGCCAGTAACGGGAGAAAGCCGCCGGCCCGTCTGATGCAGAAGGCGGGCCGGCTTCATGAGCGCCGCAACGTTGTCGGCGCGGAAAACACATGGAACGGGAAACCATGACCGATACGCTCGTAAGATCCTTGAAGGCCGGCTTGATCGGCTCCGGCATCCAGGCCTCGCTGACACCGGCGATGCACATGGCGGAGGGCGTGGCGCAGGGGCTCCGCTACGAATACGAGCTGATCGATCTCAATGCGCTCGGCGCAACGGAAGATGACTTGCCGCGTCTCATCGCCGATGCCGAGCGGCGCGGCCTTGCTGGACTCAACATCACCCATCCCTGCAAACAGGCAATCATTTCCTTTCTCGATGAGCTCGCCCCCGACGCCCGGCGGCTCGGCGCGGTCAATACCGTCGTGCTCAAGGGCGGCCGGCGCTACGGCCACAATACAGACTGGTGGGGTTTCGCCGAAGGCTTCCGGCGCGGCCTGCCGGATGCGGACCTCGGCGCGGCCGTGCAGCTCGGCGCCGGCGGCGCGGGCGTGGCGACGGCCTACGCCGCCCTTTCGCTCGGCTTGCGGCGGCTTACCGTCTTCGACCGCGAGGCGGAGCGCGCGCAATCGCTTGCCGAGATGCTTTCGCCCATCTTTCCCAAGGCCGACATTGTGGCCGGCACGGATCTTGCCACCGCGATGCGGGACGCATCGGGTCTTATCCACGCCACTCCGACCGGGATGACGAAATATCCGGGGCTGCCACTCGACCCTGAGCTCCTCGACGAACGGCACTGGGTCGCCGAGATCGTCTACTTCCCGCTGGAAACGGCGCTCCTGAAGGAGGCGCGTCGGCGCGGCTGCCGCACGCTCGACGGCGGCGGCATGGCCGTGTTCCAGGCAGTCGGCGCCTTTCGCCTGTTCACTGGGCTCGAGCCGGATGCGGCACGGATGCTCATGCATTTTAGGTCGATGACTGGATGACGATCTCATGGCTCAGCATGGCGGCACCCCCCTCTGCCCTGCCGGGCATCTCCCCCACAAGGGGGGAGATCAGGGATGCACCGACGGCACCACTGCCACCTCCCGCAGCGAGGCCGGCACGGTCGATGATAGAAAACGGGGAGCCCGCTGCTTGCCGATCTCCCCCCTTGTGGGGGAGATGCCCGGCAGGGCAGAGGGGGGTACCAACACACGCAGTCCTGATTTTGGCCAACGCAATCTAGAAGCGAGGACAGGATGATGAAGACCTCGATAGCCACCGTTTCTCTGAGCGGCGATCTCAAGGACAAGCTGCAGGCGATCGCCAAAGCCGGCTTCGACGGTGTGGAAATCTTCGAGAACGATTTCCTTGCCTTCGACGAAAGCCCGCGGGAAGTGGGTCGCATGGCGCGCGACTTCGGCCTCGATATCACCCTGTTCCAGCCGTTCCGGGATTTCGAGGGCATGCCGGAACCGCTTCGCACGCGAACCTTCGACCGTGCCGAACGCAAGTTCGACGTGATGCAGGAGCTTCGCACGGATCTCGTGCTCGTCTGCTCTAACGTTTCGCCGGCGGCCCAAGGGGGCCTCGACCGTGCGGCGGCCGATTTCCGCGAGCTCGGCGAGCGGGCGGCGAAGCGGAACCTCAGGGTCGGTTATGAGGCGCTGGCCTGGGGCCGCCACATCAACGATCATCGCGACGCCTGGGAGATCGTCCGGCGTGCCGATCACCCCAATGTCGGCCTCATCCTCGACAGTTTCCACACGCTTTCCCGCAAGATCGAAGTCAATTCGATCCGGTCGATCCCGAAGGAAAAAATCTTCATCATCCAGCTCGCAGATGCGCCGCTTATCAACATGGACCTGCTCTACTGGAGCCGGCATTTCCGCAACATGCCCGGCGAAGGTGATCTTCCGGTCATCGACTTCATGCGCGCCGTCGCCGCGACCGGCTATGACGGCTATCTGTCGCTGGAAATTTTCAACGACCAGTTCCGCGGCGGCAATGCCGGGGCCATCGCGGTCGACGGCCGCCGCTCGCTGATCTATCTCGGCGACCAGGTCAAGCGCGCCGAACCGGACACAGCCTTGTCGGTACCTGCGATGCCGGCGCCTGCGGAGGTCAAGGGCGTCGCCTTCATCGAATTCGCCGCCGAGGAGGAACAGGCGGCCGAACTGGAGGTACTGGTCAGAACGCTCGGCTTCGAGAAGACGGCGAAGCACAAGAGCAAACGCGTCGCGCTTTATCGCCAGGGCGCAATCAATCTGGTCATCAATACGGAGCGCGAGGGGTTCGCCAACGCCTCCTACCTGGTCCACGGTACGTCGGCCTACGCCTTCGGGCTGATGGTCGGTGACGCCGCGGCGACGGTCGAGCGCGCAAAGGCGCTCGGCGCTGAACCCTTCGCACAGGCCGTCGGCCCCGGTGAGCTCTCGGTGCCGGCGATCCGTGGCGTTGGCGGCGGCATCATCTATTTCCTCGATGAAAAGTCCGAGCTCGCGCGCATCTGGGAGATCGAATTCGAGCCGGTGGCGGATGACCGATCAACGATGCCGGCCGGCCTGACCTCCGTCGACCACGTGGCCCAAACCGTCAGATATGAGGAAATGCTGACCTGGCTTCTCTTCTATGGCTCGTTGCTCGACGTGCATAAGACGCCGATGGTGGACATCATCGACCCGGCCGGACTGGTGCGCAGCCAGGTGGTGGAGAATGACGCAGGTTCCTTGCGTGTCACGCTGAACGGCGCCGAAAACCGCAACACGCTCGCCGGACACTTCATCGCCGAGACCTTCGGCTCCGGCGTCCAGCATCTCGCCTTTGCCACGGGCGATATCTTCGCTGCCGCCGAGGCCTTGCGGGCAAACGGCTTTCACGCGCTACCGATCTCGCCGAATTACTATGACGACATCGAAGCCCGCTTCGCCCTCGAGCCGGACCTGATCGAGCGCTTGAAGGAGGCCAATATTCTCTACGACCGCGACGAGCACGGGGAGTACTTCCAGCTCTACAGCCCGACCTATGGCGAGGGTTTCTTCTTCGAGATCGTGGAGCGACGCGGTTATCGTGGCTACGGCGCCGCCAATGCCATCTTCCGCATCGCCGCGCTCAAGAAACAGTTGCGGCCGGCGGGTCTGCCGAGAGATTAGGACCAGAGCAGCGTACTGCTTTACTGCGAAGAACCGCCCGCCTTGGCCGCAAGGATGTTCGCCAGATCCATCGGGAACGGAAAGATGATCGTTGAGCTCTTTTCGGCGGCGATCACGTTCAGAGTGCTGAGATAGCGCAATTGCATGGCCTGCGGCTGCCGGGCGAGAATTTCCGCCGCTTCGAGCAGTTTCGCCGCCGCCTGGTGTTCGCCCTCGGCGTTGATGACCTTGGCCCGCCGTTCGCGTTCTGCTTCCGCCTGGCGTGCGATTGCCCGTATCATCGATTCATTGATGTCGACATGCTTGATCTCGACGGTCGCGACCTTGATGCCCCAGGCGTCCGTCTGGACGTCCAGTATCTTCTGGATATCGTCGTTGAGCTTGTCGCGCTCGGCCAGCATCTCGTCGAGGTCGTGCTTGCCGAGCACGGAGCGCAGCGTCGTCTGGGCGAGCTGGCTCGTCGCCGCCATGAAGTCCTCGACCTGGATCGTCGATTTTTCCGCGTCGATCACGCGGAAATAAATGACCGCGCTGACGCGGACCGAAACGTTGTCATGGGAGATGACATCCTGGCTCGGCACATCGAGCACCCGCGTCCTCAGATCAACCCTCACCATCTGCTGGACATAGGGAACGAGCAGGATCAGCCCCGGCCCCTTCACCCCGGTGAACCGGCCCAGTGTGAAGATGACGCCGCGTTCGTATTCGCGCAGGATCCTGATCGCGTAGGCAATGACGATGAGCAGTACCACAAGCGCCGCGATGAACGGGGCGAGACTTCCGACTATGTCCATGACCTTCTCCCTGCCGCTTTCCTGAAATCGCCCTAGGTTTGCGCCGCGCTGCGCGCGACTTTCAGCGTCAATCCGTTGCGGTCTATGACCGTCACGTCTTCCCCGACTGCGAGCGACTCGCCGCTGACCGCCTTCCAGCGTTCGCCGCGGGCGATGACGTAGCCCGTGCCGCCCGTCCAGCTATCGACGGTGCCGGAAATGCCGATCATCTGCTCCCCACCGGTGACAACCTTGTGCCGGCGCGAGATGTAGGCAAGCCGGGCAACGAGAGCGCTGAAGGCGAGGCTTGCGATGGCGACGCCGCCGAGGACCGGCCAGGAGACCTGCAGGCCCGGTACGTCCGTGTCGAACAGTATGGCGGCGCCCAGCACCAGCGCGACCCCGCCGCCGAGCCCAAGCGCCCCGAACGACGGCGCATGGGCCTCGGCCACCAGCAGCCCCACGCCAAGGATGATCAGTCCGATGCCGGCATAACTCACCGGCAGCACCGCGAGTGCGTAGAGCCCGAGCAGAAGGCTTATGCCGCCGATCGTGCCGGGCAGCACCGTTCCGGGTGTCAGAAATTCGAAGATCAATCCATAGATGCCGACGATCATCAGAAGCAGGGCGACATTCGGATCGGTGATCACGGACAGGAGGCGGGTTCGCCAATCGGGCAGAGCCTCCTCGACGGCGAGCCCCGCCGTGTCGAGGCGGATGTCCGCCTGGCCGACACGAACCGTGCGGCCATGCGCCTGCTTCAGCAGGTCCTCGATGTTGACGGCGGTGAAATCAACGACCTTCTCGCGGACGGCTGCCGTCGACGAGAGGCTTGCAGCCTCGCGCACGGCGCGCTCACCCCAATCGGCGTTGCGGTTGCGCAGTTCGGCGAGCCCGCGGATATAAGCGACCGCATCGTTGATCATCTTCGCTTCACCAGCATTGGCCGGCTGCTTTGCGCCACTCTGCTTGTGAGCCTCGCCCGGACCGCCCTTGTCGCCCTCGTCGCCGCCGCCGAACAGACCGCCGCCGATTGCGATCGGTGTCGCGGCACCCAGATTGGTACCCGGGGCCATCGCCGCGACATGGCTGGCGTAGAGAATATAGGTACCGGCGCTCGCCGCCCTCGCTCCGCTCGGCGCCACGAAACTGGCAACCGGCACGGACGAATCGAGAATGGCGCGGATGATGTCGCGCATCGACGTGTCGAGCCCGCCGGGCGTGTCCATCTGCAATATGACGAGGGAGACGCCACGCGCATCAGCCCGTTCAAGGCCGCGCGTCACATATTCCGCAGTCGCCGGGCTGATCGCGCCGTTCACATGCAAGACCATCGCCAGGCGCTCGGCGCCGGATGCCGACGGGGCAGGAAACGCGAACGCCGGTATCAATACCATGAGCAGGATCAGGATTCGGGACATTCGCCGCCACAACCTCTGAGTTCCTTCGGACCGCGATGATTTTTTTGCGCCGAAGCGATCCAAATGCTTAAATTTGATCGCCCTCTAATATAGGCCAGAACTGCCGAAAGGGTAAGGCGTTCCGCAACCTGCCGTGGAAGTCGCGCCGCAGCGTTCGCCCGATGCCGCTGGCTCACAGCGGCGGCCGCGCAGGCGTCCGATCGCCTCCGGCCGTCGCCAAAGCGTCGTCTCAGGAGCCGCTCGACAAGCGTATGCCCGCCTTGCGCAAGCCGGCTTCGATCAGCCCTACCAGCTCGGGAGAGAAATGCTGCGCCCACATCTGCCGGCGCAACACGGGCTCGAACCTTTCGACGTGGCTGCGCAATTCCTCCGTGGCATTGGTTGCCTCCTCCTGAAGGCCCAGTTGCCCCGCGGCCGCGATCCTCAGAATGCTGACCGTAATATCCGACGGGCTCGCCAGCTGGCGCGCCCGCCGCAACGCCTCGCCGTAGTTGCCATTTCTGTAGTCTTCCAATGCCAGCGTCAGCACAGCGGCCCGCTGGACATATTCGTTGTTCTGCCCGGCAGAGCGCGCAAGCTTCACACCTTCCTGCCATCGCCCGCTGACGAACAACAGATAACCGAGCCGGGCGAGGACGGAGTCGTCCAGCGGGTTCAGCGACGCGGCGCGTCGGCCGGAAAGAAATGCGGCCTCGGTTTCGCCGGCGGCAAAGCGCGCCATCATCTGCGCCGCATAGCTCTGACTGGACTGCGGCGCGAGTGCCGTTGCTCTGTCGGCGAGCTTCAGCGCCCTCTCGGTGGCGACCGAGGAATTGCCCATCGCCCCCGCAACGAGAACCGTCGCAAGGCTTGCCAAGACCTCGGCATCGTTTTCCTGGTAGGTCAACGACCGCTCGAGGCAACTGTGTGCGGCAACTATGCTTTCGCTGTCGGCGCGCGCGAGCGCAATATCGGCGAGAAGCACGCAGCCATAGCCAAGGGAAGGATTTGCGAGCTGGCGTGCGGCTTCGAGGCTGGTGACTATCCCCTGATCGCCGGCAAGCGCGCGGGCGAGTTTGGTGACGAGATCCCGTTGTTCCCGGGACGTATTCCTGTTTCCGCTCACGGCTTCCGCGACGCCTGACCTCAGCGTTTCGTTGGTCCGCATGTCGATGACCTGCCAGGAGAAACCCTCGTGACCGGCCGCGTCGCCATGCGTCACCGAAAGCCTGTAGGCATTGCTCTTCGGCTGCAGCGGATGCACGGTCGAAATGTCTCCCGTGACCGCTGCCGTATCCACATCCGTCCGCCGCGGCTGCGTGAACGTCCTGACCGTGGAGAATTGCGACAGCGCATGCACGAGCGACTCTTCAAGCCGGTACACAGCCGGTGCAGCCGTGGGCTCTCCCCGAACATCGACGATGATCGTCGGTTTCACGGAAAGCGCAGGCGGCCAGCCGAAATGGCCCGTGGCAATGCCATAGAGCGCGGCGACAGCCGTGACCATGAGGCCGGCGCAGGCGGCGAAGAGGCCCAGGCGGACGATCCGCGATGGTTGCGCGGGCGTCTCTTGCGCTTCATTCTGCGTCCCGGACTCGAACGGCTGCACACCCTTTAGTTGAACAGGCTCCCGCGCATCCGAAAGTGCTATGAACTGCGGTCTGTAGTTGCCTCGCGGAAGCTCGATCCTGAGCGGCGCCTGTTGCCCCACGGTTTCATAATATCGAGCCAACGCCGCGCGCAGGCGGGAGACCTCGACGCGAACGATCGGGTCGACATTCGGATCGAAGGAACTGGGCCGGCCGAAGACATCAACCGCGATGGAATAGGCCTTCACCGTCGCCGAGCGCCCCGCGAGGAACTCGTCGACCAGGTATTTCAGAAGCTTCCTGTGGCGCTCCGTCGCGTGAAAGCGAGCGTCGTCCAGCAGTCGTTCAGTCTCGACACGCACGTCGCTCTCGGCAACCATGCACTGCGCGACGTGTTCGCTGTCTTCTCCGGCGCCCATCGCTCTCATCCGGTTGTTTGGCAAACGGCAAGGGAGTGCAATTGCGGAAAGAACATTAGACCGTTACTACCAGAACGGGAAGCGGATTCTTGATAAAGATCAGGACGTATCGCGATCACATCATCTTGAATAGCCGATGATCACTGGGTGCGGGGAAGCTGACTTCCAGCCGTGAGGGCATCGTGTTTCAGGACCCGGGCATGTCCTGATCTTCATTGAAGAGACAGATCGCGATGACCTCCTCTTCTATTTCACGGCAGATCAGCTCGTATTCCGTAAGGACGGCTCTGTCCTGCAATTGGCTGCTGCGCTGTCTGTCGAGCATCGAGGTCGCTTCGTCATAGGCCTCGAAAAGACTTTGAAGCGACGGATCCCTTGCGCTCAGCAACTGAAGCTTGCCCCGGAGCGCGGGCAACTTCAGCATCAGCTTCAGCAATCCTCGCTGCCTGTGTTCGCCGGACATTGGCATCCACCAATCTGCGCTGCGTTTGGGTCGTCCTGAGCCATTTCCCTGGCATACGCTGCATGGCGGTCTGGCGAGTGCAGCGCACCGCACCGGTTGCCAGAAGGCCGTGTGGATCGAGGGACGCCGACACACCACCATTGCCAAATGTTTCCCTGAGACAAATGATGGCCGATGCAACGGTCCGCATGGAAGTACGTAACGGTAACACGGATACGAACTGTTCTGGCCAGGACGCCTCACGCGGCGGGCTCAGCCGATCGCCGCCACCCGCAATACACGCATCGTCGAAATGGAACCCGATCGGGATTGGAAAGGCGCGCAGCCCTGCTATTTCTCGAAGGCGTATATGCGGTTCCAGTCGGCTTTCATGTCGACCAGTTGCCAGCCGCGCTCAGGAGCCTCGGTCAAGGCCTTGTCCAGCTTGCCGATATGCGACTGGCGGTCATAGGCCCATTCGCGCTCGCCGTCGGTGTGATGCACGATGAGGCCGAAGCGGGCTCCGGGGCCCGACGTCACCCAGCGAAGCATTTCGTAGTCACCGTCGGAATTACCGGCGACGAAGATCGGACGGCGGCCGATGAACTTGTTGATCCCGACAGGCTTGCCCGGACCGTCGTCGATGAAGTCGACCGTCGGTTCACGCATCAAGACCGGTGTGTCGCCTTCAAGCTGGTATCTGGTGGTGATGCTGCTGCCGATCACCTGCTCGGGCGGAATCCCGTACATCTCCTCTGTCATCGGCCGCATGAACTCGATGCCGCCGCCGGAAACGATATAGGTCCGGAACCCGTTCGCCCTGAGGTAATCGAGAAGCTCCCGCATCGGCAGAAAAGTGATCTCGTTGTACGGCCGGTCGAACCGCGGGTGCCTTGCCGTCGCAAACCAGTCCGTGACGATCTTGTTGAACGCCTCCGTCGTCATGCCCGCATGGGTGGCCATGCCGAGTTCAACAATGCCCTTCTCGCCCGAGGCGGCCACGCCGGCCATGTCGCCCTTCAACAGCGATGCGAAGGGCTCCTTGTCCTTCCATTCCGGGTGCTCCGGCGCGAGCGCCTTGACGCGATCGTTGATGAACAACGCCTGGAAGTAGTTGGGCTGCTCCGTCCAGAGCGTGCCGTCATTGTCGAAGACGGCGATGCGGTCAGGCACGGCGACATAATCGCGCCCGCCCTCCGTCGTTACGCGCGTGACGAAATCGACGATCGCCGACTTCGCGTCGCCGTCGTTCCACGAGGGCAGGTCGGCTGACTGTGCATCCGCCGCGAACGCCGCCGGCATGGCAAGGACCAGCGCCAGCAGTGCGAAGAAGGTCGCGAGAAGCGGTGCCCCGCGATCACCGATGCGGACAGTTGCAACAGCCGACATTCCCGCTCTGGCATCTGCGACCATGATGGTCCCTCCTCGAGTGGACGTTCCGGGGCGTTATGGCCGTCGGACGCAACGGAAGCCGATATGGGTCGTCGCCGAGTTCTCTTCCTGTGCATGGCGCGCCGCCGGCCGGTAGCGCCGGCAATAGTTGGGCGCACAGAGATGCGATCCGCCCTTGACCACCCGCCTGGCGATACGGATCTGCGGTTGCGTCGGGTCGAAGCTTTCTTCGGCGCTGCCTCCGCGCGGATTGGCGGGAATGCAGCAGGCCCTTTGCGCCGGTGCCGGATGAGCAGATGACCAGTAGTCATTCGTCCATTCCCAGACGTTGCCGATCATGTCGTAAAGCCCGTAGCCGTTCGGCGGAAAGCTGCCGACCGGCGACGTTCGCTCGAAGCCATCAGGCTTGAGATTTTCGATCGGAAACACGCCGTGCCAGGTGTTGGCCATGAACCGGCCGTCCGGAACAAGTTCATCACCCCAGGCGAATTCCGCGCTTTCGAGGCCGCCCTTGGCGGCGAACTCCCATTCGGCCTCGGTCGGCAGATCCTTGCCCGCCCAGGCCGCATAGGCCTTGGCGTCGGCATAGGCGATCTGGAGGACCGGGTGGTCGAGCTTTCCGCGCAGATTGCTCAGGCCCCCATAGGGCCGGCGCCAGTTCGCGCCGAACTTGAAATTCCACCATTGCGCGGGGTCACGGCTTGTTATCCGCTTTGGCGGATCGAAAACGACCGATCCGGCTTTCATCATATGCGCCGGTGCGCCCGGATAGTCCTTTGGATCGGACGGGCTTTCGGCGAGCGTCACATAGCCGGTCGCCGCGACGAACTCCGCGAACTGCCGGTTGGTAACCGGCGCGACGTCGATCCAGAACCCGTCCACTTTCGCTGGATGCGCGGGCGCTTCCTCAGGATAGTGACGGTCCGATCCCATGACGAAGGTACCGCCTTCGATCCAGACCTGTTCGCGGGCGGAGATCGCCATCGGCGATTCATCGCCCGCCGATCGATCGAGCGGAATGTTCATGTGTCACCTCATCGACCTTGCGGTAGATAATCCGATCTCGCCAACCTACTCTAGGCGCGATCGCCGGCGCTCCAAGTACTTTACGGTTACGAAGGTCACGAGCGACTGAGCAAACGCCCAAAATTGAACCTTCCCCCGGCCTTCGTTACTGTTACGTTCTTCCGATCCGTTCCCGGCTCGCTAAGCTCTATGATAATGAAAGCAAAACCGGTCGCAATTGGACGAAGGGGCATAGTCTGATGGGTGCGCGCGACGATATCGAGCAGCTCGGCAAGCGGATCGGCGCGGCGATCGTCGGCCAGCAGGGCATGATCGAACGCCTGCTGCTCGGCCTCATCAGCAACGGCCACCTGCTCGTCGAAGGACTGCCGGGTCTTGCCAAGACACGCGCCATCAAGAGCATGGCCAAGAACCTCGACGCGAGGCTGTCGCGCATCCAGTTCACACCCGACCTTTTGCCGGCCGACATCACCGGCTCCGAAATCTATTTCACCGAAGGCGGGAAAGGCGAGTTCCGCTTCCAGGAGGGGCCGGTCTTCGCCAACCTGGTGCTTGCCGACGAGGTGAATCGCGCGCCGGCGAAGGTGCAGTCGGCGCTGCTCGAGGCGATGGAGGAGCGTCAGGTCACCGTCGGCGGCAAGAGCCACGGCCTTCCCGATCTCTTCCTGGTGATGGCGACCCAGAACCCGATCGAGCAGGAGGGGACCTATCCCCTCCCCGAAGCGCAACTCGACCGCTTTCTGATGCATGTGCAGGTCGACTATCCGGACGCGAAGTCGGAAGCCGACATCATGCGGCTCGTGCGTTCCGAGGAGACCCCGACGAGGGCCAACGGCCACGCGACTGAGAAGCTGGCACAGGACGCCGTCTTCGCCGCCCGCGAAGAGATTTCCGCCGTCACCGTGTCGGGGGCGATCGAAAACTACATCGTCGCCCTGGTGATGGCGACGCGCTATCCGGACAAGCTCGACAACGAGCTTGGCAAATGGATCCAGGTCGGCGTCAGCCCGCGCGGCGTCATCGGCCTCGACAAGGTGTCACGCGCGCATGCCTGGCTGAAGGGACGCGACTTCGTTACGCCGGACGATGTGCAGGCCACCGTCCACGACGTCTTCCGGCACCGCCTCGTGCTTTCCTACGAGGCGCATGCCGGCGGCATTTCCGCCAACCAGGTCATCGACAGGATCGTTGAGCAGGTGGCGGTGGCCTAGCGCATCGGCCCGAAAATCGGAATCGATTTTCGGAAAGCTCGATGCGTAGATTCAAAGACTTACAGCGTCCTTTGTGCGTCCTGATGGACGCACGGCGCTGTAGACCGGGATGAGGAAAAGTGTGTGCGGTTTTCGGCGCATCCCGCTCTGACTTAACGTGATCCAGGATGGAGACTTGCGATGGGCATATCCATACCGGCCTTTGCCCGATCGAAAGGCATCACGCGGACGCGCAGCGAAGCGGGTTCGGGCGTCTATACCTCTGTCGAAGAACTCATCGGACTGGAAGCGACAGCCTGCGATCTGGCGTTCCTGCGCAAGGCACCTGTCCGCCGCCTGCTCGCCGGGCGCCATGAATCGCGCATGCGCGGGCGCGGTCTCTCTTTCGAGGAGTTGCGCGACTATCTGCCCGGCGACGACATCCGCATGATCGACTGGCGTGTGACGGCGCGCACCGGCAGGCCAGCCGTCCGTGTCTACGACGAGGAGAAAGACCGGCCGGCGCTGATCGTCGTAGACCAGCGAATGAACATGTTTTTCGGCAGTCGCCGCGCGATGAAATCCGTGGCGGCGGCACAGACCGCGGCGCTTTGCGCCTGGCGCGTCATGGCGCTCGGCGACCGCGTCGGTGGCTTCGTGTTCGGCGACGAAGCGGTCGACGAGGTCCGCCCGCATCGGAGCCGCGAGACTGTCATCCGCTTTGCGAACGCGATCGCCAGGCACAACACGTCGCTTCACGCTGCGTCCGAAACTGCCCGGGGAGCGGACCAGCTCGATCTCGTGCTTTCGACCGTCGCCGCCATTGCCAAGCACGATCACCTTATCATCGTGATCAGCGACTTCGACGGCTATGGCCTCGACACGCGCGAGACGCTGCTCAATCTGTCGATGCACAACGATGTCGTCGTCATTCTGATCTACGATCCGTTCCTGCTCGAACTGCCGCGCCAGGGAGACCTCGTCGTCAGCGGGGGCGCGCTTCAGGCAGAGCTGCAGCTCGGGCGCGGAAACGTGCGCGAAGCGATCGACAGCTTCGCCCGCAAGCGCGGTCGGGCGCTCCGCGCCTGGCAGCGGGAAATGGGCCTGCCGATGCTGCCGCTCTCGGCCGCCGAGGAAGTCGCGCCGCAGCTCCGCCGTCTTCTGGGCCAGCTCGGGTGGCGGCAAAGGAGGCGGTAGCGATGGAACCGGCCGCCCCCGCTACAACCGATCCTGCCCTGGCAGCAACGTTGCGGGACTTGGCGGATGTCGCGCTGCCGGCGCCGGTCTCGATGCTGCCGCAGACATGGGGTTGGGCGGTGCTTGGCGCCATCATTCTCGCGGCTGTCGCCGCGGCGTTATGGCTGTGGCTGCGCCGTCGCGCCACCAATCGCTATCGCCGCGAGGCGCTTTCCGAGCTTGCCGGGATCGAACAGTATCTTGCTGACCCAGCGACGCGCGGCATGGCGCTTGCCCAGCTGCCTCCGCTTTTGAAACGCGTGGCGCTCGCCGCCTGGCCGCGCGAAACCGTCGCGGATCTGAATGGACCGCTCTGGGTCGGTTTTCTCGCGGCGCGCTCGGGCGGAGCGCGCCTTTCGCCCGAATTCACCCGATTCTTCGAGGAGGCGGAGTATCGCGGCGAGGACGCGTTGGGGCTGACCGATGAGAAGAGGGCGAGAGCCTACGCGGCCGCGGCCCGGCAATGGATCGAGGGCCACGATGTACGTGCTTGACCATCCCTGGCTGCTTTTTCTTCTAGCGCTGCCGTTCCTCGTCTGGTGGCTTCTCCCGCCCTATCGTGAGCACACGCCGGCCGTCCGCATCCCCTTTTTCAAGGATATCACCGATGCGGCTGGTGTCGGCGCGACGGAAGGTTCGGTGGTGCCGCGATCCAATCTCGGGCAGAAGCTTATCGCACCGGTTTGCTGGGGGTTGATCGTGCTGGCGCTGGCACGCCCGCAATTCATCGAACCGCCGATCGAGAAGACCGAGCCGCAGCGCGATCTGATGCTTGCCATCGACCTCTCCCAGTCGATGGACACGCGCGATTTCCGCGATCCCGACGGAAACCTTGAGGCCCGTGTCGATGCGGTTCACAAGGTGGTCGCCGACTTCATCGGCCGCAGGCCGAGCGATCGCCTTGGCCTCATCGCCTTTGGCGATGCCCCCTATCCGCTCGTGCCCTTCACGCTCGATCATCAGACAGTAAGGGCGATACTCGCCGATTCGCTGCCCGGGATGGCCGGCCCCCGCACGGCGCTCGGCGACGCCATCGGCCTCGCCATCAAGATGTTCGACCGGAGCGAAGCGCCCGACAAGGTTCTCATCCTCTTGACCGATGGCAACGACACCGCCAGCAAGATGCCGCCGGACAAGGCGGCCGACATCGCCGGCGAGCGCCGCATCACCATCCATGCGGTCGGAATCGGCGATCCCAATGCGGAGGGAGAGCAGAAGCTAGACACCGGCGTGCTCCAGCAAATCGCGACGAAGACGGGCGGCCACTACTTCTTCGGACAGGATCAGGTCGGGCTCGAAACCATATACGGGCTGCTGGACCAACTGACGCCGGCAAACCAGAAGACGCTTTCCTGGCGGCCGCGCATCGAACTGTTCTACTATCCGCTGGGCGCGTCACTCCTCATCGTCGTCGCCTATCACGCCATCATGTGGCTGCTTTCGTCGAGAGGTGCAACGCGCCGGGAAAGCGAGGTCGGCAGATGATCGCGGACTTCCATTTCCTCAGACCCTGGTGGCTTCTCGCCCTGCTTGCGGCGCCGCTCCTCGTCCGGCTGATCGGCCGCCGCACCGATATCCGCTCGCGCTGGGAAGGCATGATTGCGCCGCACCTGCTCGGCCACCTGTTGATCGACCGCGGCGGCTCGCATCGCTTTCGCCCCGTACACCTGACCGCCGCGCTGATCGCCGTTGCAGCAATTGCGGCGGCCGGCCCGACCTGGGAGCGCGAACGCCCGCCTTTCCTCGAGGATACCGCGCCGCTTGCCATCGCCATCGATCTTACCGCAACGATGAACGCGACGGATGTGTCGCCGACCCGGCTTGAACGCGCCAAGCTGAAAGTGCGGGACATTCTCGACCTCAGAAAGGGCGCGCGCACGGCGCTCTTCGCCTATGCGGGTTCGGCTCACATGGTGCTGCCTTTGACCGACGACGCCGCGCTTGTCAGAACCTACCTTGCTGCGCTTTCCCCAGGCATCATGCCCGTTGACGGCAAGGATACGGCGAAGGCGCTTCAAGCCGTCGAAGTCGGCCTCGCCAACGAAGCCGTTCCGGGCACCATCCTCTTTTTGACCGACGGCGTTGAACGCAAGGCGTTTCCCGCTTTCGAGCAATACAAGGGCCGCAACGATCTGATGGTGCTCGGGATCGGCACGGCGGAAGGCGGGCCGGTCAAGATCGCCGACGGCGGCTACCTCACCGATGCGTCCGGCGCGCGCGTCCACGCGCGCCTCGATATCGATGCACTCAAGGCGCTGCAGAACGGCTCGAAAGCCCAGGTTGCGACGGTAACGCTCGACGACAGCGATGTCCGCTGGATCGCCCGGCGCATTCAGTCTGCCTTCGCACAGAAAGTGGTGGAAGGACACACCCGCTGGCGCGACGCCGGCTGGTGGCTGACGATCCCGATCGCCCTTTTCGCAGCGCTCTGGTTCCGGCGCGGCTGGACGGTACGCTGGGCCGGCTTCCTGCTCGTCGCAGGCATGGCGCTTGCCGGCGGCAAGGCGGAAGCCGCCGACTTCAGCGACCTGTGGTTCACGCGGGACCAACAGGGCCGCCGCGCCTTCGAACGCGGAGACTTCCAGGATGCTGCTGCGCACTTCGCCGATCCTGCTTGGCGCGGCATCGCGCTCTATCGCGCCGGGCGCTTCCAGGATGCGATCGACGCCTTTGCGCAGGAGGACACGGCCGAAAGCTATTACAATCAGGGCAATGCGCTGATGCATCTCGACAAGCCGAAAGAGGCTGTCGTTGCCTATGGGCAGGCCCTGAAGCTGCGCCCCGATTGGCCGGAGGCTAAGGCAAATCTGGCACTCGCCGAAAAGCGGAACAAGGCAAAGGAGAAGCAGGAAGAGGAGGAGCAGCAGGAACAGGGCGCTGACCTTCCTCCCGATCAGGTCCAGATCGACGAAAAGGGCGAGAAAGGCAAGGAAGGCACCGTTCAGGCTGGAGAGCAGACCGCTGACATGTGGATGCGCAACATCCAGGTGTCGCCAGCCGATCTGCTTGCTCGAAAGTTCGCGATCGAGGCCAGGGAGGACGTGCCATGATCCGGCCGGTGACAGGCTTCTTCGCTTTAGCGCTCGTCCTGCTCGCCTACTGGCTGGTGCCCGCGAGTCTTGCCTCCGCCGCCGATCCCTTCGCCCGCGCGACGCTTGCGACGAAAGGTACGCTCTATACCGGCCAGGAAGTTCATATCGACGTCGATGTCTTCGTTCCGAACTACTTCATGACCCCGCCGCGATTTCCCCTGTTCGATCTTTCCGGCGCCGTGGTTACGATCCCTGACGGAAGCGGCGTAAACCTCAACGAAACCGTGAACGGCGAGAGCGTTTCGGGCATCCGCAAGAGCTATGTCGTGACGCCTCAGACCGCCGGCGACTACACCTTGCCGCCGGCCGAAATTCCCTTCGGTTATGCCGCCGTGCCAGGCCGGCTCACCGAAGGCAAGGTCACGCTCCCGCCGCTCAAGTTTACCGTCGAGGCCGCGCCTGGCACCGCCGAAGGAGGGGCCGGCGTGACCGCCGTGAAGGTCACGGTCGACCAGGCGCTCGACCGTGATGCGAGCGGCCTGCATGCGGGCGATGCGCTGGTGAGAACGATCACCGTCCGCGCCGAGGGGCTCGATGCCATGATGATTCCGGAACCGAACTTCGGATCGCCGGCGGGCGCTCGGGTCTATGTCCAGGACCCGGCGCTTTCGGAGGAACGAACGCCCCGGGGCGAGCCCGTGGCCGGTGTTCGCAAGGACGCCGCAACCTATGTCTTCGCGCAAGCCGGATCCTATCGGCTCCCGGCGATCGACATCGAGTGGTTCGATCCTCAGACGAGAAACATCGAGCAGGCGGAAGCGCCGATGGTCGCGGTGACCGTCGCCGCCGCGCCGCCGGTCGACACGGGGCTTGGCCCGCCGGCACCGGTGCCGCAGAAGCCCCCGTTCGATTGGCGCTTGTGGGCAGGCGTCGGCGCCGCGGCGGTTGTTGCCGCCGCAATCATCTGGCTCGCCGCGCGCCTGCTCAGCCGCGCGGAGTCCTGGGGCGAGGCCTGGCATCGCCGCCGGCTCGACTCGGAACCGGAATATTTCCGCCACATCGAACAGACTTGCCGGGACCACGATCTCACACGCCTCAGCCAAACGCTCGACGCCTGGTCACGAAAGTCCGGCAACATCCCGCTTTCACGCTGGCTCGACCGCTTCGCGGATGCGGCGACGCAGCGCCTCTTCGCCGAACACCAAAGGGCACTCTACGGCAAGCCGTCCGGCGATCGGACGAGGATTGATTTCGGGGCGCTGCGAAGCGGGCTGAGGACCGCCCGCCGGAACTGGTTGCGCTCCGGCCCGAGCGCGACCGTTAGACCCGCGGCGCTGCCTCCGCTGAACCCGGACTTCGCCTGACCCGAAAACCCTCGCCATTGCAGAGCTAGACACGTCGTGACGGTCTTCGTAACCGTTACGTACTTACCGCCGCAGGCGTTCGCGCGCACATTTCCCCGGCCAATACTGAAACTGCGTTTGTCCTTCGGGCGAACCACGTTGGTCTCAGGGGAGACACGTAATGACAATCAATTTGAAGACTATGCGCAGCCTGCTGGCCGCTCCCGCAGCCACGGCACTAAAGCCGAAAGCGCTCGCGCTTGCCGGGACGGTGCTGGCGTCGACGATTTCGATGTCGGTGGCCCCCGCCCTCGCGCAGGACGCCGCGAAGCCAAATATTCTCGTCATCTTCGGCGACGACATCGGTCAGACGAACATCAGCGCCTACTCGTTCGGCGTCACGGGTTACAAGACACCGAACATCGACCGCATCGCCAGGGAAGGCATGATGTTCACGGATTACTACGCGGAGAACAGCTGCACGGCCGGGCGCTCGACCTTCATTACCGGTCAGACGGTGCTCAGGACCGGCATGTCGAAGGTCGGCGTGCCGGGCGCACCCGTCGGCATCCAGGACCGCGACATCACCATTGCCCAGGCGCTCAAACCGCTGGGTTATGCGACCGGTCAGTTCGGCAAGAACCATCTGGGCGACCAGGACCGCTTCCTGCCGACCGCCCATGGCTTCGACGAGTTCTTCGGCAACCTCTACCACCTCAACGCCGAGGAGGAGCCAGAGAGGCCCTATTGGCCGAAGGACGATCCGACCTTCCTTAAAAGCTATTCGCCACGCGGCGTCCTGCATTCTTTCGCCGACGGCAAAGTCCAGGACACCGGTGCACTCAACACGAAGCGCATGGAAACCATCGACGATGAGACGACGTCCGCCGCGATGGAGTACATCAAGAAGCAGGTGCAGGAGAAAAAGCCCTTCTTCACCTGGATGAACACGACGCGCATGCACCTCTTCACCCATGTGCGGCCGGAATATCAGGGCCAGAGCGGCATGCCGGGCAACGACTATGCCGACGGCATGATCGAGCATGACAACGATGTCGGCAAGCTCCTGAACCTGCTTGACGAATTGAAGATCGCCGACAACACGATCGTGGTCTACACGACCGACAACGGCCCCAACCAGTTCTCCTGGCCGGATGCGGCGACGACGCCCTTCCGCAGCGAGAAAGATTCCAACTGGGAAGGCGCCTTCCGCGTGCCGGCGATGATCCGTTGGCCGGGCAAGATCAAGCCGGGCACCATCAGCAACGAGATGTTCTCGGGTCTCGACTGGTTCCCGACGCTGCTTGCCGCTGCCGGGGACACCTCCATCAAGGAGCGGCTGTTGAAGGGCGCTGACGTCGGCGGCAAAACCTTCAAGGTCCATCTCGACGGCTACAACCAACTCCCTTATCTGCTCGGTGAACAGCCAAAGAGCGCCCGCGGCGAGTTCTTCTACTTCAACGACGACGCCAAGCTTGTGGGCATGCGCTGGGATAACTGGAAGGCCGTGTTCTGCGAAATGCAAAAGCCCGGCGGCTTCGATGTTTGGCAGGAGCCGTTCACGTGCCTGCGCGTTCCAAAGATCTTCAACCTGCGCATGGATCCCTACGAGCGTGCCGACATCGTTTCGGATCAGTACAATGATTGGCGGACGAAAAATGCCTATCTCTTTGCCGACGCAACCATCAAGGCCGCTACCTTCCTCGAAACTTTCGTCGAGTATCCGCCGAGCCAGCGACCGGCCAGTTTCTCGATCGACCAGGTGGAGGCAGATGTTCACAAGAAGATCGATGAGATCATGAGCAAGGCACAGCCGGCTCAATAATCGAAGAGTACCGGCGCGCCGAACCATACGGGGCGCCGTCACTACAGCGCCGCGCGTCTATTCAGACGCGCGAAAGGATGCGGTAGCACTTCTTTGAATTGCGGCATGTCTTTATCCTTAAAACGGATACGACTTAAGGAAACATGCAGGAGTTCACGAACGGCCGGAGCGACGATGAAGAACATCCCCGCCGCGCAGGCGATCGATGCCACGACCCGGAAGCGAGAGGACGGCATTCGGGAGCGGGCACGCATGCAGGCTACGATCGTCGCCGGCTTGATGCTTTTTCTTTCCGGCGCCGCTGCTCTGATCTTCCAGGTGCTGTGGATCAAGGAGCTTTCGCTCGTCACCGGCATCGACGTCTATGCCGTCAGCACCGGTGTCAGCGCCTTCTTCCTCGGCCTGGCGCTCGGCAGCTTCCTCATCGGTCGACTCGGCGACCGCGTAGCGCGGCCGCTCATCCTCTATGCGTTGCTCGAAGCGGGCGTGGCGCTTCTCGGGCTTGTGGTTACCTTCGCCCTTGCGCGTGTCGCACCTCTTTTCGTCTTCCTCGAAGATCGAAGCGCTCCCGTCGCCTGGCTGCTGCTGACGCTGCTCGTGGCGGCACCCGCGATGCTGATGGGCGGAACGCTGCCGGTGCTGCTGCGCGTGCTTGAGCCCGCCCGGGATGGCGTCGGCTCGAAGGGCGGTCGGCTTTATGCAGCCAATACGCTCGGGGCCATCGCAGGCTGTCTGGCGGTATCATTCCTTCTTGTTCCGGCCTTGGGTATCCGGGGCACCGCGGTGGCCGCAGCCAGTCTCAGCCTGTTCGCATCCGCGATCGCGCTCGTCAGCGGACGATTGTTCGGCGCGCCCGAGCGGTCCGCCGTCGGGGCCGCCAAATCCACTGGAGGCGGGTCTCGCCTGGCTCTTGTGCTTTATGGGGTGGCGGGCGGCATCGCTCTCGGTTATGAGGTTGCCTGGTCGCAGGCGATCGTGCAGTTCATCTCCACCCGCAGCTTCGCCTTTTCGGTCGTGCTCGCGACCTATCTCGCAGGCCTCGCCCTCGGCTCCGCTCTTTTCGCAAGCCGCACCGACCGGCTCACCGATCCGTGGGCCACCTTCGCTCTCCTGATCACCTCGGCCGGTGTTGTCGCACTCGCGGAACTTGCCGTTCTCGGCCCCTGGCTCGTTGTCTGGCAGGCGGCGCCGGAAGGGGCGGTCGCAGGCCTGACGGGCAGTATCTTCGCCGGCATGTGCGCCCGCTTCCTGGTCGCTGCCGTCACGATCATATTCGTGCCGACCCTGCTGCTTGGAGCCGCCTTTCCCGTCGCCCTGCGGCTTGCGGTCGACCCGGCGCATGTCGGGCGCGACACGGGCCGAGTGATCGCCGTCAACACGCTCGGCGGCATCGTCGGCACCATCGGAACCGGTTTCCTGCTGATCCCCAATCTTGGTATCATCCGCAGCTTCTCGGTCCTGGCACTCCTCGCGGCGGCAATCGGCGTCGTGGCCATCTGGCGCGGACGCCCGCCTGCAGCGGTGGGCCCGCGCGCAGCGGCCGTCGCGCTCGGCGCGATCGCGCTCATCACAGCCGCTACCGTGCCGTCGGACCGGCTGGCGACGCTGCTGACGACCGCGCGGGGCTCGATCGTCTCCTATGAGGAAGGCCTCGGCGCCACCATCGCGGTAATCGAACAGGGGCAGCCGGAAAAGCGGTTCCGCCGCCTCTACATCCAGGGCGTTTCCAACACCGGCGACGCCATGCCGTCGCTCCGTTACATGCGGCTGCAGGCACTCCTCCCCTTGATCATCCACCAGGGCGAACCGAAGTCGGCGCTCGTCATCGGCCTCGGCACCGGGATCACTGCCGGATCGCTGCTTTCCTACCCGGGCCTGGAACGGCGTGTGGCCGCCGAACTCCTGCCCTCGGTGGTGCGCGCCGCGAGCCTCTTCACGGGCAACAACGATGCGGCAAACGACAGCCGGCTGGACATCCGCCTGCGCGATGGCCGGCGCGAACTCTTGAGCAGTCAGGAATCCTACGATCTCATCACGCTCGAGCCGCCGCCACCTTCGGCCGCCGGCGTCGTCAATCTCTACTCCTCGGATTTCTACCGGCTGGCGCGGGCGCGCCTCGCGTCAAATGGCATCGTTGCACAATGGCTGCCGCTGGCGACGCAGAATGATGAGGATACGCGCGCGCTGGTGCGCAGCTTCCTCGACGCCTTTCCGCATGCTTCGCTCTGGTCGACCGAACTTCACGAGATGCTGCTTGTGGGTACGGTCGAACCCCAGAAGCTCGACGCGGCACGAATCTCTGCGCGCATGGAGCAACCCCCAGTCGCTGCTGCACTACGCGAAGTCGGTATTGCGGGACCGGCCGATCTCCTTGCCACCTGGATAACCGACCGCGCGGGCCTCGAGCGCTATGCGGCGACCGCCCTGCCGGTGACAGATGACCGGCCACGGATCGAATATGCCGCCTGGGTCCGCCCGGACGAATTGCAACGCACGCTTCCCGCACTCATCGAACTCAGAACCGCGCCGCCCGTTCTCGGCGCCGATTCGTCACTCGCCGAAGCGATCATGGAATCGCAAAACCGCTTGCTGCTTTTTTATCAGGCGTCGCTCAACGCCTATTCCGGCTATCGCGCGGAGTGGGCACGCGACATGGAACTGTTGCTGCGCGTCGACCCGAACAACCCGTACTACCTTTGGTTCGTCGCAGGGTCGAGGTAACGAGTCTCCTGGACAGTCTGGCACAGTCCCTTTCCGGCATGCTCTCCTCTAAAGCAGCCCTGAAACGACGTCGATTGACGTGGTCGGGGCGCTCTCATACGCTGATCGTGCGGTTCTGCTACATCTCTTCTCGGGAGGAGACCATGAAGGGGAACGCCATCGCCGTCATCGGTGCCGGCATGATCGGTGCCGCGCACGCATTCGGCTACCGAACGAACCTGCCGCGTTTCAAGGACCGCATCGCCGGCCTTCGGCTTGCTACGGCCTGCGATGGCAACGAGGCGCTCGCCGGCCGCCTCGCCGCGACCTGGGGCTTCGAGAAGACGGCAACCGACCTCAACGCGGTTATTGCCGATCCCGAAATCGGCATCGTCAGTGTCTGCCTGCCGAATGCGCTGCATGCGGAGGTGACGCTCGCGGCGATTGCCGCGGGAAAGCACGTTCTCTGCGAGAAGCCGCTCGCCCTCAATGCCGAGGAGGCGTTGCGCATCCATCGCGCCGCGATCGCGTCGCCGGCCGTCTCCGCAACGGTCTTCAACTACCGGCGCATTCCGGCCGTTGCGGCGATACGAGACATCATCGCGGCCGGGGGAATCGGCGATCTCGTCAACCTTCTCGTCCAGTACGAAAGCGAATATGCCGCCGATCCCGACCTGCCGCACAGCTGGCGGTACGAGAAGAGCCGCGCCGGTGCCGGTGCCTTGCTCGACGTCGGGACTCATGCCATCGACACGGCCCGCTTTCTCTGTGGAGAAGTCTCCGAGATCGCCGGCGCCATCGGCACGATTTCCGTCAAGGAGCGCTTTCTGCCGGCAGCCGCCGGCATCGGCCACGACAAGGTTGCCCTCAGCCGCGAAAGCAGAGCCGTCGACAACGACGATGTGATGTCCGCCCTGCTTCGGTTCGACAACGGCTGCCAGGGCATGTTTCTTGCCAGCCGGGTGGCGGTCGGCGCGGGCAATACGCTTTCCTTTTCGGTCACCGGCACGAGGGGTGCCCTGCGTTACAATTCCCGCACGCCGGCCCATTACGAAATCGCGCGCTTCGACGGCAGCGGACAATCGCCCTTTGCGCTGGTCGCGAATAATCCCGCCCTTCCCTATGCGGAATTGCTGCCCGTTCCCCATGACGGCGTGGCGATCGGCTATGCGGAGGTATTCGGGTTCATGATCCACGAATTTCTCGAAGCGATCGCCGCAAACCGTCCCATGCAGAACGGATCGACGCTCGACGGCCTGCGCGCCGCGCAGATCCTCGACGCCATCCAATTCGCCGCGAATTCCGGCACGCCGGCGAAGGTTTCGCACGCCGATTGACGGCGATCGCGTCGGCGGGAGGAACAGATGAAAATCGGCCTGAACACCGACGGCTTCGCTGCGCTTTCGCTGGAAGCATGCCTGGACCGCGCCGTGGAACTCGGGTTCGCCTGTGTCGAATACGGTCTCGGCGGCTGGTCGAGCGCGCCGCATGTCGACATTGCCGAATTGCTTGCGAATGCCACGGCCCGCGACCGGCTTCTCGGCATGCTGCGCGACCGCAATCTCGAAATCTCCGCGCTCAACTGTTCCGGGAACCAGTTGCATCCGGGCGAGAGCGGGGCGAAAGACATGAAGCTCGTCTATGACGCGCTGGATCTCGCGCCGCTGCTCGGAGTCCGGCGCATCGTCATGATGTCCGGACTGCCAGAGGGCGGGCCCGGTGACGCCTGTCCGAACTGGATCACCTCGTCCTGGCCGCCGGAAGCGATGGCGATGCTCGAATGGCAGTGGTCCGAGCGCGTCATTCCCTTCTGGAAGGATTTTGCGGCAGCGGCGGAGAGGAAGGGGCTCCGCCTGTGCGTCGAGCTGCATGGCCGGCAGGCCGTCTACAATGTCGAGAGCTTCTTTCGGTTGCGCGACGCCGTCGGCCCGGCCGTCGGCGTCAATTTCGATCCGAGCCACCTGATCTGGATGGGCGGCGATCCGGTTTCGGCGATCCGCGCACTCGACGACTGCATCTACCATGTCCACGGCAAGGACACGCGCATCGAGCCGCGGGCCCGCATCGACGGCCTGCTCGATCCGAAGCACGTGGTGCCAGCTCACGGCCGGTCGTGGAATTTCGCCTCGCTCGGCCACGGCACGCCGGTCCGGGGCTGGCTGGAGATCCTTACGGCGCTGCGGGAAGTCGGCTATGATGACGTGATTAGCATCGAGAACGAAGACTACGCCCTCGATGCCGACAAGGCCGTCGCCACCTCCGCGGCGACGCTGCGCTTCTGCATCGAGCAGCTAGGTGGCTGACGCCATCCGATCGCGCTTCAATTCTTCCAGAAGACCGGCGTCAGAATGACGAGCAGGGTCAACACCTCAAGACGCCCGAGCAACATCATCAGCGAGAGCAGGTAAAGCGCCGGATCCGACAGCGTTGAAAAATTGCCCGCCGGCCCGATGATCGGCCCCAACCCCGCTCCGACATTGGCAAGCGCCGTGGCCACGGCCGATGCCGCTGTCACCATGTCATAGCCCAAGGCTCCCATCACCAGGCTGCCGGCAGCCCATATCACCATGAAGGTCGAGAAGAAGAGGAAGACGGCGCGCTGCAGGTCCGCGTCGACGACCGTCGTGCCATAACGCACCGAGTATACCGCGTTCGGATACAGGAGCCCGTAAAGGCCGGCTCGGATGGATTTGAAGATGATGATGAAGCGATAGGCCTTCATGCCGCCGGCGGTCGAGCCGGAACAGCCGCCCATGAACGTGGCGGCGAAGGCCAGCGCCACGATGAACTCTCCCCACAGCATGTAATCGTCGCTGGCAAAGCCGGTCGTCGACAGGATCGACGAGACCGTGAAGAACGAATGCGCGAGCGCAGCGTACATGTCGGTGCCGTTGACCAGCCGCTGATAGAGGGTCGCGGCAATGGCGAAGGCAGATAAATAGGACAGGAAGACGATGATCTGGGGGTCCCTGAGCGTGTCCAGCCGGCCTCGGACGACAAGGACAATCATGATCGAAAACGGCAGGCTGCTGATCGTCATGAAGAAGGATGCTGCCCACAACAGCGGCAGGCTGTTGTAATGGCCGAAGGATGCGTCATGGGTGGAAAAACCGCCGGTCGCGATCGTCGACATGGCATGATTGATCGCGTCGAAGCGGTTCATGCCGAGCGCGCCGTAGGTGACGGCGCAGACGAGCGTAAAAAGCACGTAGACGAAGACGAAGGCACGGGTAAAGGTGACGATGCGCGCAAACGGCTTGTCGGTCGTGTCGGAGGATTCCATCTTGAAGAAGGACATGCCGCCGACCCTGAGATAAGGCATTACGAAGAGGCCGAGCGCGACGATCCCGATCCCGCCCAGCCAATGCAACAGCGAGCGCCAGACGAGAATGCCCGGCGGCGCGTTGTCGAGGCCAACGATGACGGTCGACCCGGTGGTCGTGATTGCCGAAACCCCCTCGAACAGCGCCTCGGCGAAATCGAGATCGAGCGAGGAAAGCCAGAACGGCACCGTTCCGACCAGCGAAGCCACGAACCACAGCAGATTGACGAGAAGAAAACCCATCTTCCTGTTGAACGGCGGAGGCCCGGCGCGGGTGGCGGCAACCGTCAACAGACACAGGCCGCCCGTCAGAAAGGCCGAGACGGCGAACACCTTCCAGTCCGGATGGCCATAGACGAGATCCACAAATGCGGGAATGAGCATCGCGATCGACAGATAGAGGCCGGCCAGCGCGGCGATATTGATGGCGGACCGGTAAATCGTTGCATTCAACGGTTCGTTCCCTTCGCGCTGCCGGCGGCCGGCGCGTCGATTCTCTCTCCGACAATCGGAATACCCGCTGGCTCCGCCGCAGGCAATGACTGCAGCCGGCCGCGCTTGCCCCATGCTTTCGGCATCAAGGCAGCGATCAAACGCTCAGGGGGTGAGGAAAATTGTGCGCGGTCTTCCGCTTGCATCCTGGTCTAGGGTTAAAACTCAATCAGCCTATTGATGGCGTTTGATTTCCATGATTCTATTCCGAAATGACGGAGGTGAGGCATGGGAAGCGAATTCTGGCTAAGTGATCAGCAATGGTCCGTGATCGAACCGCTGCTGCCGAAGAACCGGCCCGGTGCGCGCCGGGTCGATGACCGCCGCGTCATCAGCGGCATTGTCCATGTGTTGCGTGTCGGCTGCCGTTGGCAGGATTGCCCGGCCGTCTATGGCCCGCCAACCACGATTTACAACCGCTTTCATCGCTGGGCCGGCCGCGGCCTGTGGCAGAAGCTGTTTTCGGCCCTGGTCGCGGCCAGTCCATGCGATATGCAGATGATCGACAGTACCACCGCGAAGGTCCATCGCTCCGCCGCTGGTGGAAAAGGGGGGCGCAGACGCAGGCGATTGGTCGCTCCCGCGGCGGCCGGACGACGAAAATCCACGCCGTCGTAGACGGGCGCGGCCGGCCGCTCGGCCTGCAGATCTCGCCGGGGCAGATGGGCGATGTGCGCGCCGCCGTGCCGTTACTCCAGCACCTGCCACCCGCCTATTTCCTCGCCGCCGACACCGCTTACGACAGCGATGCCCTGCGCCAGTATCTGACCGCACGCGGCACCATTCCGGTCATTCCCAACAACCCGACCAGAAAGCGCCGCCATCCCTTCGATGCAACGGCCTATCGCCAGCGCAACGTCATCGAGCGGATGTTCTGCCGTCTCAAGGATTGGCGGCGGATCGCCACCCGCTACGACAAGCTCGCCACAAACTTCCAGGCTGCCGTCCACATCGCCGCTATCATCATCTGGTGGACCAATTGAGTCTGGAGCCTAGAGCAATTCCAGGAAAAGTGTGTAACGGTTTTCCGTCCGGAATTGCGTAGTTTCAAAGAGTTAGATCATTTCACTGTTTCAATGAATCAGTGAAATGATCTAACTTGTCGACGCAGCCCGCGATGCCTCTAATCCGTCGTCTCGCGAAGGAGCGGCCTTCGCGGCTCCCTGCCCGCGAGCAAGTGCGGCCACCTGTTCCGCCACGAAGATGGCGTGGTCGTTGACCTGTGGCAGCCCCATCAGTTCCCCGAAGGTGCCGCGGGCGAGCGGTCCGGCGATGAAAAGCGTCTCCATCTCCCGGCCCTCACTGTCGAGCGCCCGGCTTGTCTCGCTGCATGCAACGCCAAGCCCGACGGCATCCGGCTGCAGGTAGCCGTCGGCTGAAAGCGTTTCGAGCCAGGGCTGGCTCTTCAAGACGGATTTGTGTGCCGGCCCCGTCGTGATCACAACGGCATCGACACTCCAGTGCTCGATCCCGGCTCCGTGGCGCCGCCGGAACGTCGCGGCGATCTCGTCGCCGTTTCTCTCGAGCCGATCGATCCGGCCCGCCAGAATGCGGATGCCGCCCGACTGCAGTCCTGCTCTGACGATAGCATCGATCTGCGGCGCGATGCGAAAGCGATGAACGTCCCAGAAGGGGCGCAGATGGCGTATCAGCCGCCGCCGTTCCGTGAGTGGCAGGCCGCGCCAGATCTCTCCGCCTTGGCTGCGCAGTGCATCGAAGACCGCATGCCACGAAAAGCCGTCAGCCTCGGCGTCGGCAACAGCCCGCCGTACGCGCACCAGCAGGTCTGTCGCCGTTCGCGATGGCGCCCCAGTGAAGTCTCCATAGGGCTCCTGGGCTTGGGCCGCGTGCCCGGCCGAGCGGAGGCCGCGCCGGGAAAAGGCGGTGATCGGCCCGGTCCGCCCGGTGGTGCGCAAGGAAGCGATGACATCCGCCGCCGTGAGGCCGGTACCGATGATCAGGACGTGGTCGTCAGGGCGGATGGCCGCCAGAGCCCCAGGCGCCGTGGTATCCGCCACATAGCGTGGGTGCCCCTGCAACACGCTGTCGATGCCCGCCGGTGCCGCAGGGGCGGGATGGGTGGTTGCGATCACCAGTATGTCGGCGCGAAGCGTGGTGCCGGCGTCACCCCGGATTTCCCAATCTCCACCACGCCGCTCAACGCTGATAACCCTCTGCCGGTGGTGGACGATGCGGCCGTTGCCGAGGTGCGGCGCCACGGCATCCGCGACATAGCGGCCGAAAAGGCCGCGGCGCGGATAGAGATAGCCGTCCGCCGCCTGTGCATCCCTGTCGTCGCGCGGCTCGCCGCGAAGCTCCATCCAGCGGATGAAATGGTCGGCGTCGTCCGGATCGAGACTCATGCGCCCGGCCGGCACATTGACGCGATGCGCCGGATCATCTGTGTCATAAGCAAGACCGCAACCGAGACGTTCGCGCGGCTCGAAGACGGCGATCTGCCATCCTTCCATGCTCTTGTCGCGTGCGAGAGTTGCCGCGACGACCGCTCCGGTAAAACCGCCGCCAATCACACCGACCGTGGGGCACCCCCCGCTTACGAAAGTCACCTCGCGTCCCTCCGCTTCGGCAAGGGCACCCCGGCGATCTTCTTCGCCACGCCCTCGGGAGGCTCTCCCCATGCCAGGTATTTGTCAATGCTGCGCCGCCACCTGCTGCCCGACCGTCGGACGAACCGCCGAAATAGAGCGGCGGATGCCAGTTCCACCGAGTTTGACGAAGGGCTTTGCACGTCCTCAGGCGCCCGTCGCCAGCACCTTTCCGGTTGGCCTGCCATCGTGGCCACCCTGCCGCTTGGAAAAGCTGAAAAAACAATCGGTAAGACTGCTTGCAGGTGTGCAGGACCGCTTGCCATCGAAGATGATTTGAGGGAACATTTTAGAGCTGGCCCTTGAGGCCTGGGCGATCTCCGGCGAAAGGAGAATACCATGCCTCTTAAGTTTCTGATTGCAGCGATAGCGCTCTTGGCACTTTCTGGATGTGCAAGCACCGGTACAGGTGACGTCAACACGACCTATGCTCAATGGCAGGGCGCCTATCCCGAGCCTGAATTTGCCGCGAGCGAGACGGGTAGCATTCGAATCCCCTACTAGGCCGTATTCATCGCCCTCACATCCGTCATGGGGCGCTCGGTCTCGTGACGGATCACCGACTTCCACATTCATGAACACACAGCCCGCGAGGGTCGATGACGTCTTGAACGTCGAATCGGCTTCGGCATTCCGTCCCAGATAGCGCCGCTTCAAAGAGTTAGAGCGTTTCACAATTCCAACGGACTGTGAAACGCTCCTGGTATGGACGTCCCCATGCCCTGTGGAAGGGGCCGCATAAGACTACAGCGCCGCGCGTCTTATCAGACGCGCAAAGGACGCTGCAGCACTTTGAATTGCCGCATGTTTTTATCCTTAGATCGGCTATGATTTAACGAAACATGCAGTAGCCCGCTCAGTGTAGCCCGAACTCGCGGAGCAGATCCTTGCGGTACCGGACAAAACCCGGCTCGCTGCGATCACGTGGCCGGGCGAGATCGATCTCGATGATCTTCGGGTTGCTGTCCTTGCTCTTCGGAAGAACCAGGACGCGATCTGCGAGGTAGACCGCTTCCTCAAGATCGTGGGTGACGAGAACCATCGTCACGTTCTCATCCCGCCATATTCGCTCCAGCTCCTCCTGCATCGTCAGCTTGGTCATCGCATCGAGCGCGCCAAATGGCTCGTCAAGCAGCAGGATCTCCGGCCGGACCGTCAGCGCTCGCGCGATACCGACCCTTTGCGCCATCCCGCCCGAGAGCTGCTTGGGATAGGCATCCGCAAATTCGGCCAGTCCCACCAGGGAGATGTAATGGCGCGCGCGCTCCGTGGCGTGACGCGCATGGCCACCCCTGACCTCCAGCCCGAACGCGACGTTCTCGAGAACCGTCTGCCAGGGAAGCAGGCGTGGCTCCTGGAAGATGACGGCGCGTTCGCTGCCAACGCCCGCGATCGGCTTGTTGTCGATCAGCACCTTGCCGGCGTCCGCGGCCTCGACGCCCGCCAGGATGCGCAGCAATGTGGTCTTGCCCGATCCGCTGGCCCCGACGATTGCGAGGCATTCGCCCGAGCGGATATCCAGGTTGACGTTCCTGAGAACCCTGAGCGAACGTCCACCGATCTGGAAGGATTTCGAGAGATCGCGCAGCGCGATCTCCCCTTTTTTCAAAGTCTGGACATCTCCCATGGCTGGACCTCAGTTTGCCGCAGCGCTGGCGGTGGTCTGGAGCAGAAGATCGGACGCCTTGTACTTGCCCTGGGGCAGGCTGCCCTCGCGCTCGAGAACGCCAATCCAGAAATCGAGATCTCGTTCGGTCGCACGCGCGCCCGGCCGCAACCCGAAGCCGGTCCAGTGCTTGGCGAGTGCGCCATTCTCACCGCGTTTTTCAAGAATTTTTGCAAGCAGCGCCCGGGCTTCTTCCGGATTCTCTCTCGACCAGTCGGCCGCACGTGCAGACTGGTCGACAAAGCTCCTGGCCGCTTCCGGGTGTTCTTCGACAAAGTCGCGACGAAGAACGGCGAAGCCACCGGCAATCTCGCCAAGGACGTCAGTATCGTCGAAGATTGCGCGTACGCCGCCATTGTCGACGATCTGGCCGTTGAACGTTGCCTGCCAGTATCCGACCGCAGCGATGTCCACCTGCTTCGAGCGTAGCGTCTGCTCCAGTTGCGGTCCCGGCACGGCGACGAGGTTGGCGGCATTCTGCGGCAAGCCCTTGCTGTGCAGCGCTTCCCGTACCGCGTAGTCGAGGTGGGCGCCGAGCGTGTTCACCGCAATGGTCTTGCCGGCGATATCCTCGATGGATCTGATCGGGCTGTCTTCGAGCACGTAGAAGATGCTCTTGACCTGTTCGTTGATGCCGTTGGTCGGATAGGCGGCGACAAAATCATTGCCGCTGGCGATCGAGTTGATGACGGCCGCGGTCGCCGCGGAGCCTATGTCGACGCTGCCGGATGCGAGCCCGAAGAGCGACTCCGGACCGCCGCTCGCATAGCCGACGTTCTCGAGCTTGATGCCCGTGCCGTCGAAGTAGCCAAGTTCGGCTGCGAGCTCGTGCGCCGATATGCTGCCATGGCTGGCAAGGTAGCGCAAGGTCACTTGGTCGGGCGACTGCGCCGTCGCAGATCCGGAGAGACCGATGGCAAACAGGGTGCCAAGCCCGAGAGAGCGAATGGAGATGGTCATTTGTTCGTCTTTCCTGGTTGGAGAGTTTATGTCGAGCACTCCGCTAGATCGAAACATCACTCCAGCGGCAGAGGCGGCGCTGCGCGAAGACAAGCGCGTAGTTGGCGATGAGCCCGAGCCCGGCGAGGATGAAGATCGCCGCGAACATCAGCGGTATCTGGAAGTTGTACTGAGCGTTCATGACCTGGAAGCCGACGCCCTTGTTGGCGCCGATCATCTCTGAGGCGATCAGCAACAGCAGCGCGGTGGTGGCGCTCAGCCGCAGGCCGACGAAGATGGCGGGAATGGCTCCGGGCAGGACGACCCGCCGGAAGACGGTCGGACGGGACGCTCCGTAGACACGCGCCATTTCGATCAGCTTCGAATCGACTTCCTTGACCCCGCTGATCGTGTTCAAGAGCAGCGGGAACAATGTCGCCCAGAAGATCACGAAAACCTTGGATGCCTCGCCGAGCCCGAGCAGCAGGATGAACACCGGATAAAGCGCCAGCGCCGATGTCTGCCTGAAGAGCTGAAGGATCGGATCGAGCGCCTGTTCGATCGGGCGCACCTGCCCCATGAACAGGCCGAGCGGTATCGCCACCGCGACGGCAGCAACGAATGCCAGGCCGGATCGTTGAAGGCTGATGGCGATATCGTCGAGCAGGGCTCCGCCGAAGACGCCTCTCCACATGGCAGAAAGGATCGCGTCGATCGGCGGGAAAACGGCCGGATTGATCCAACCGCTGCTGCTGGCGGCTTGCCAGAAGACGAGAAAGGCAGCCAGAAGTCCGTAGCGCGACAGCCAGTTTCGAAGTTTTACGCTGGCCCGCTGGAGATATTCTTCCGCTTTGACGCCACCGGCGCCGCGGTTGGCGAGGATTGATCTGTCGACGTCCTGCAAGCTCATCTGCCTGCCCTCCTTTGGCGTTTTATTCCGCGGCCTGAACGGCTCCGCGCGATTGCGTCCATGGATTCTCCGGTCTGGGGAGGCCGAGGTTTTCGCGAAGCGTGCGGCCCTCGTATGCGGTCCGGAACAGCCCCCGGCGCTGCAGTTCGGGGATCACCAGGTCGACAAAGTCGTCAAGCGCCCCGGGAAGCCACGGCGGCAGGATGTTGAACCCGTCCGCCGCTTCGTTGCGGAACCATTCCTCGAGTTGGTCGGCGACCTGCTCGGCGCTGCCGACGACGGTGTAGTGACCTCTCGCCGTCGCGATCCACTGGTAGAGCTGCCGGATCGTGAAGCCGTGCTCGTCGGCAATCTTGCGGATCAGCGCCTGGCGGCTCTTCATGCCTTCGGTCTCCTGGCTGACGGGCAGCGGACCGTCGAGCGGATATCCCGTCAGGTCGAGCGTTCCGCCGGTCAACCCATTGAGCAGGGCGACGCCGTCCTCTGGAACGATGAGCTCGTTCAGCCGCTCGTACTTGCTGCGCGCCTCTTCCTCCGTGCGGCCGACGAAGGGTGCGACCCCTGGCATGATCAGCACGTACTCGGGGTTGCGTCCTGCGCGTCGGACACGCGCCTTGATGTCCCGGTAGAACTCCTGGGCGGAAGTGAGATTCTGATGGGCGGTGAAGATCACTTCCGCCGTCGCAGCCGCGAGCCCGCGTCCGTCTTCGGATTGTCCCGCCTGGACGACGACGGGGTGTCCTTGTATCGGGCGAGGTGCGTTGAGCGGCCCCTTCACCGAGAAATGCTTGCCCCTGTGATTGATATCGTGGACACGTCCGGCGTCGAAGAAGCGGCCGGTCGCCTTGTCACGGATGAAGGCGTCGTCCTCCCAGCTGTCCCAGAGGGCTTTCACCGTTTCGACATGCTCATGGGCGCGCTCATAGCGCTCGGCATGGGTCGGTTGCGTTTCCCTGTTGAAGTTGCGAGCCGTCTCATCACCCGCCGAAGTCACCACGTTCCACCCCGCCCGGCCGTTGGAGAGAAGGTCGAGAGACGCGAATTTGCGGGCGAGCGTATAGGGCTCCTCGTAGGTTGTCGACGCGGTCGCGATGAAGCCGAGATGCGTCGTGAACGGTGCGAGTGCGGCAAACAGCGTGACCGGCTCGAACCCCGCAATCTTGGCGTTCCCGCCTTCACGCCCCCCGAGCCCGACGGAGAGATTGTCCGCTAGAAAATAGGCGTCGAACAGGCCACGTTCGGTCGTCTGCGCGAGCTTCTTGTGGAACTCGAAACTTGTCGCCCCGTCAGCCGGAGCCTCCGGGTGTCTCCAGGCGGCGATATGCTGGCCGCCGCCGGGCAGAAAGGCGCCGAGTTTGATCTTTCTGGTCATTGAGCCCTCCGAGGGTTTTCAGCCGATCGGCCATGAATGGCGTTTTGATTCACGATGTCCTGTGTCCAGCGCGGCGCGCTAAGCGGCGATGCTCCGCCGGTCGGAGCGTCCCAGCACGCGCGTTGTTTCGTCGACCGCCAGCCCGACCCGCGCATGGATCGCTTCCGAGATCAGGGCGCCCTCCTCGAAATCCTTGTCCGACGCGTAGATTGCCGTCGGCATTGCCAGTGCTTCAAAGAAGCCGAACAGCGGGCGCAGCTGGTGCTCGACGATCAGCGAATGACGCTCGCCGCCGCCGGTTGCCGCAAGGATGACCGGCTTGCCGCGTAGCGACGAGGGATCGAAGAGGTCGAAGCAGTGCTTGAACAGTCCGGTATAGCTGCCTTTGAACGTCGGAGAGCCAACGACCAGCACGTCGGCCGTGATCGCCTGGTTGACGATGTATCGCGCTTCCGGAGCGAGATCGTCCAACCGCCTTGCATGTGGCAGAGAATGGCCGAAGTCTTCTATGTCGAATGTCTGTGCCGAGGCTCCGACACTCAGCGCAAGCCGATGAACGATATGATCTACGAAAGTCCTTGTTTTGGACGGGCGCGTAATGTTTCCCGAGATTCCGACCACTCTTTTATCCGGCATCGTAGACCTCCGTCGAAGCCGTTTCAGATGTCATCGTCTAAATCTATAATTTTTGTGAATTATAGCAACGGAGTTCTATTCCGCGTCGCCAGAGGGGAAGAGTTTGCCATGATACGGCGCCTGTTTGCGGCCATCTTGGCGGCAGGTGAGCCGCGGACTTTTCGCGGAACACGCGGGAGTCCGCCGTGTGCCCAGGTAAAGCGGCACTGCATGCGCTAAAACCGCTGCGCCGTTTCAAGAACTGGAAGGCCTCGACTTGCGCAAGACATGATCCGAGGGAATCGCAGTCGGGGGACCACGGATGACAGAGTTGCCCCTGAGCTGCCAGGGCAGCACCCCCCTCTGCCCTGCCGGGCATCTCCCCCACAAGGGGAATGGCAAGCGGGCCGCACAAAGGACGCTGTAGGTCTTTGAATCTGCGCATCGTGCTTTCCGAAAATCGATTGCGATTTTCGGGCCGATGCGCTCACGACTGTCTGCGGGGGCGTTCAATGCCCCTGTGCAGGTGGCATTGAATTGGGTCACATCGGCATTTGCGATTTCGCTGTCGGCCAGGGGGCCTTGCTTCTGGCCAATCTCCCCCCTTGTGGGGGAGATGCCCGGCAGGGCAGAGGGGGGTGTCACACCCACTCTCCAATTCTCGCGGCCACATGATCCGGCCCGGTCTAGACTGAGCGCGTGAGGCCGCCGTCGACGCGGATGTTCTGTCCGGTGATATAGGCCGCGCCCTCGGAGGCAAGGAACGCAACGGTCGCGGCAATCTCCGCGCTCGTTCCGTAGCGCTTCATGGGCACGCTGTCGCGACGCTCCTCGGTCGCAGGCAGGCTGTCGATCCAGCCGGGCAGAACGTTGTTCATCCGGATATTCTCACCCGCATAGGTGTCCGCGAAAATCTTGGTGTAGGCGGCGAGCCCGGCACGGAACACCGCTGACGTCGGGAACATGGCGCTCGGTTCGAACGCCCATGCGGTGGAAATATTGATGATCGCTCCGGACTTCTGCTTCTGCATCACCGGCATGACGAGGCGGGTCGGCCGGATTACGTTCAGAAGATACGTGTCCATCCCGCGGTGCCAGTCTTCGTCGGTGATTTCGAGGACCGGAGCGCGCGGGCCATGACCGGCGCTGTTGACCAGCACGTCGATGCGGCCCCACGTGCTAAAAGCGAGGTCGACAAGCCGTTTCAGGTCCTCATTCGACTGGTTCGAGCCCGTGACCCCCAGCCCGCCGAGCTCCTTTGCCAGCGCTTCGCCCTTCCCCGAGGAAGAAAGGATGGCAACCTTGTAGCCATCGGCCGCGAGCCTGCGTGCCGCCTCCGCTCCCATGCCGCTCCCACCTGCCGTAACCAGCGCGACCTTTTCTGTAGCCATGTCATTTCCTTTCATGAAGTTCGTTCAAGAGTCCCGCGAATTTTGACATAAACGCTGCGCGGCAACTAAATAGAAATACACGCACGAGCCTGTAGGAAAACTGTTGGATGGCTGATGGAAAGAGCCCGGGACAAGTTCCCGCCGCTCAACGCGCTCAGGATGTTCGAAAGCCGGGCGCATCAAGCCAGAAGTCATCATGATGAAGGGGCGGGTTCTCCCGGCCTCCCGCCTGCGGTAGCGTCGGACGGAATCCGTCAGCCTGCATCATCCAGAGCGCTCGCACCGCAGCGTTACGCCACCGCCTGAGCACCGGTAATCTCGACCAGGCTGCCGCACATGAAGGCGGCCTCATCCGAGGCGAGGAACGCGACGAGGGCGGCCACTTCCTCGGGTTTTCCGATGCGCCCAAATGGCACCAGCTCGTCGAGATCCGCGATCGTGCGACCCGAGCGCTTCACGCCCGCCTCCAGCATGGGCGTATGGATCTCGCCGGGGCAGACAGCATTCACGCGGACTTTCTGGGGGGCGTAGTCGCGCGCAAGATTCTGCGTGAAGGCGGCAACTGCAGCCTTGGTCGTATTGTAGGCAATGTGGTTCGGAGCGGGATGAAGACCCCATTGCGATGCGGTGTTGACGATCGCGCCGCCGCCCGCCTCGATCATGTGCGGCAACGCGGCACGGCAGAGGTGGAACATGGAGTCGAGGTTGACGGCGAAGCTCACCTGCCACTCGTCGTCGGTCAACGACAGCAGATTGCCCCGTCGATTGACGCCGGCATTGTTGACGAGGACGTCGATACGCCGACGAAGGGCGAAGGCCTCGGAAACAAGCCGAAAGCAGGCCTCCTTCTGCGAAATGTCAGCGGCGATCGCGACGGCCGAACCGCCGGCGGCCTCGATTTCGGACGCCACTATGTTGGCCGCCTCACCATTTCCGTCGGAAACGACGACAAGCGCGCCCTCGTCCGCCAGCCGCCGCGATATGGCGGAACCAATACCGCCGCCGCCGCCCGTCACAACTGCAACCTTGCCGTCGAATCTCTTCATGATCCCTCCTCTGGTTTATCGAATGTAGCTGCCGCCATTCACGTCGAGCGTCGCGCCGTTCAGCGAGCGCTGCGACGGACGCAATGCGAAGGCGACGAGTTCGGCGATTTCCGAAGGTTGGGCCATCTCGCCGAGCGGAATGTCGGCGACGGCGGCCTGCTTGCCGAATTTCTCAACGAAGTTGTCTGCCATGTCCGTCTGAACCCAGCCTGGGGCAATCGCGATCGCCACGACGCCGTCGCCGGCGAAGCTGCGCGCGATGGACTTCGTAAGATTGATGAGCGCCGCCTTGGTTGCTCCGTAGGGCAAGGCATCGGCGGCGTAACCACGCTGCCCGGCGCGGCTCGCCATGTTGATGACGCGGCCGCCGCCGTGCGCCTTGAAATGCCTAATCGCCTCCTTGCAAAGGTCGGCCGCCGCAAAGAAATTCACCTGGAACTCCTTCTTCCACGCATCGACCCAGGCTTGCGGATCCGCATCGATCGTGACCTCTGTGCGGATGCCGGCGTTATTGACCACCGCGTGGATCCGCCCCGCCAGCGTCTCGGCCTGCCGCCAGAGCTGGAATGCACCGCCTGGCTCAGAAAGGTCCGCCTGTACCAGGAATCCTTCGCCGGAGATCCGAGCAAGCAGGGCTTCGGCGCCGGTCCTGTCCCGGCCGAAGTGGATGATGGGACGTGCGCCGGCCTCCGCGAGACCCGTCACGATGGCCGCACCAATACCGCCCGACGCACCGGTGACCAGTACATTCTGCCCAGCGAGAGGTTTCATCGGCATCGCTTTCTCCTTTCTCATCCCAGCTGATCGACCCGCGGCCCCCAACTGTCGGAGAGCGCAAAGCCATTCCTGAATGGATCGTCATTCGAAAGCCGAAGCTGTTCGCGGCCATAGATCCAGCCGCGCCCGGTAATCCGTGGCAACAGGGCGGGCCTGCCGCAAACCTCGGTCTCACCTATGGCTTCCGCTATGAACTCGCCGCCAATGATCGAGCGCGACACCCGCCGGTCTCCGGCTGAGACCTGGTTGCGCGCAAACAGCGTCGCGAGGTTCGCCGAGCTTCCGGTTCCACACGGCGACCGGTCGACCCGGCCCGGCTTCAGCGTCGTGCAGGTGCGCACGGCGCCATCCGGCTCGCTGCCCCGGAACATCACATAGGCAATCTCGTCGACACCGGTCAGCTGCGGATGTCTGACGGCGACCTGGTCCGCCAGAAGCGACTTCAGCTCGATCCCCGCTTCGGCCAGATAGCGTGCATTGGCGGGCGCGATTTCGACGCCGATCTGATCGACGTCGACGATTGCGTAATAGACGCCGCCGAAGGCGATATCAGCCTTGATGCGGCCCCAGCGCGGCGTCTCGATCACGCGGTCCAGCGCCTCGGCGAAACTCGGCACATTGTCCAGACTGACGGAAAGGCAACGCCCCTCCCGGCAGATGGCCCGCGCGACGATCAGCCCCGCGGGCGTGTCGAGCCGGACGATCGTTTCCGGCTCCCGCATAGCAACCCTGCCACCCTCAAGCAGCGCGGTGACGACACAGATGCAATTGCTTCCGGACATCGGATGGGCACGGTCCGCCTGCAGCACGATGAAGCCGGCATCGGCGCCGGGCCTTGTCGGCGCGACGACGAGGTTGACCGACATGGCGACGCTCGCGCGCGGCTCGAAGGTGACGAAGCGGCGGAGACTGTCGTCGACGGTGTTGATGTAGTTCATCTTGTCGAGCATGGTCGCGCCGGAGATTTCCGGCGCGCCGCCGACAATCACCTTGCCGATCTCGCCCTGGCAATGGACCAATAGCAGGTCAAGCGAACGGTCCCAGTTCATGGAGATGGGCCCCTTCATTTGATGTACCATCGCCATTTCTCGCCGGTGGCAAAGCGGGTGATCTGCTTGGTCTCAAGATAGTTCTCGAGGCCCCAGCGGCCGAGTTCGCGGCCGATGCCCGACTCCTTGTAGCCGCCCCAGGGCGCCTCGGTGAAGGTCGGCTGCGAGCAGTTGATCCAGACGATGCCGGCGCGGAAGCCGGCGGCAATCCGCTCGGCGCGGACATCGTCCTTCGACATCACCGCCGCGGCGAGCCCGAAGCGGGAGTCGTTCGCAAGCGCGATTGCCTCTTCTTCCGTCGAGAAGGGCCGGATGCAGACGACGGGTCCAAAGATCTCCTCGCGCCAGGCGTCGCTGTCCAAGGCCACGTCGGTCAGGATCGTCGGCTCAAGATAATAGCCCTTGTCGAAACCCTCCGGACGGTTGCCGCCGCAGGCGACCGTCGCACCGGCAGCTTTTGCCGCCTCGATCGCCGCGAGAACTTGTTCGTAGTGGCGTCCCGAGACGAGTGGCCCGAGAAGCACGCCCTCTTCAAGACCGTTGCCGATCCTGATCTTCTTCGTTTCCTCGACGAGCCGTGCCAGCAGGCGGTCATAGATCCCTTCGTGGACGAGGACCCGCGACGTCGCGGAGCAGACCTGACCCTGGTTCCAGAAGATACCGAACATGATCCATTCGACCGCCTCATCGATGTCTGCGTCGTCGAATACGACGAAGGGCGACTTGCCGCCGAGTTCGAGGCTGACACGCTTGATGTCGCGGGCCGCCGCCGCCATGATCTTCGAGCCGACCGCACCGGAGCCGGTGAAGGCGAGCTTGTCGACTTGCCTGTGGTCGATGATCGCCTGCCCGGCGACCGAGCCGGCCCCGGTGACGACGTTGAGGACGCCGGGCGGCAGGCCTGCCTCGTCGGCGATCGCTGCGAGTTCGAGCGCCGTCAACGAGGTGACTTCCGCCGGCTTCAGCACGACCGTGCAGCCGGCGGCAAGCGCAGGCGCAACCTTCCAGGCCGCCATGAGAAGCGGGTAGTTCCACGGGATGATCGCACCGGCGACGCCGATCGGCTCCTTGACCGCCTTCGACGTGAACCGGGCATCAGGCAACGTGATCGGCTCTTCCGGATTGTTGTCGAGCTCATCGGCGAGCCCCGCATAGAAGTCGAAGCAACCGGCCGCATCGGCGATATCCCAGTCCGCCTCCGCAAACGGCTTGCCGTTATCGATCACTTCGAGACGGGCGATTTCCGCCTGACGGGCGCGGATACCGTCGGCGATGGCGCGCAGGTATTTGGCTCTTTGTGCACCGGACAGCTTCGGCCAGCCATCCTTGTCGAAGGCGCGGCGTGCCGCCTTCACGGCAACATCGACGTCCTTCGCCGTTGCCGCGGCGACCTTGTGGATCACTTCTTCTGTCGCCGGATTGACGACGTCGAACGTCCTGCCGTTTGCGGCCGCCATCCATTTTCCGTCGATGTAGAGTTTGCTGCGCATTGTTCGCTCCATTGATTCCCACGCGGGCCGTCAGAATCGGTCGACGCGGTATGGTTTGAGATCGATCGGGGGTTGGACGCCCGTCACAAGATCGGCGATGAGCCTCCCGGTCGTCGCCGCATAGGTGAGGCCCAGATGCCCGTGGCCGGTCGCGTAGAAGAGGCCGCGATGTTTCGCGGAAGCGCCGATGATCGGCACCGTATCGGGAAGTGCCGGGCGATGGCCCATCCACTCCGTGGTTTTCTCCGCCCGGAGACCCGGCAGGGCCTCCTGCGCCCGCTTGACCAGCACCTTCGCCCGCCGGTAGTCCGGCGCGGCGTCGAGCCCGGCCATTTCCACCGTGCCGCCGACTCGGATGCCGCCGGCGGTCGGCGTGACCATGAAGGCGCGCGCCGGCCAGATGATCGAGTGACGCATCGAAATGCCGGGCGCCATGATCTGGGTGTGATAGCCGCGCTCGGTCTCGAGCGGGATCGGTTCGCCGAGAAGCCGCGCCAGCCTGCCGGTATAGGCGCCGGCGCAAAGCACGATTTGAGACGCGGCGATCGAGCGACTATCCTTCAGGCGAACGGCCTTGACGCCATCACCGTGATCGAAGCCGACGACCTCGTCTTGCTCGATCCTGCCGCCGAGCGCCCGGAACGCCTCCCTCAGTTTCAGGAGAAGCCGATGCGGGTCGCGGATCGAACGGTTATCGGGAAAGAGGATCGCCTTCGCGATCTTCGACGTCAGCGCCGGTTCGAGGTCGCGGATGGCGTTGCCGTCGAGGACTTCATGGCGCAAGCCGAAACGTTCGAGCACCTCGATATGCTCCCTGTCCGCCCTGAACTCGGCCTCATCCGCATAGAGGCTCAGGCACCCTTCCTCGGTCAGCATGTCGGATAGGCCGGTCGTCTGCAGCAGAGGCGTCAGGTCTTCGTAGACACGACGACAAAGTACTGCGCCTGCAGCCTCCAGTTCCTTCACCCGCGACGGACGGCTCGCTTCCAGAAACCGGAGAAACCACGGGGCGAGCTTCGGCACATAGAAGGGACGGACCCGCACCGGCCCCTCCGGATCGATCAGCCATTTCGGCATCTGCGCCCAGACCGAAGGGCGGGAGGCGGGCATGAACTCGGTGACCGCGATCGATGCCATGTTGCCGTAGGAGGCGCCCTTGCCATCGAAATCTCGCTCGATGAGAACGACGTCTTTTCCGCGGCGTCGAAGTTCATGGGCGATCGTCGTGCCGATGATACCGGCACCTACGACGACGACAGGACCCTCGTTATTGCTCGTCATGTTTTCTGCTCTCGGACTGGTGCGGTCGTCATACTGTGGTCATCCAGGTGTCGGCCACCGTGAAGCCCTGGGGATACGGATCGGTCGGGTCCATGCCCATCTGGCAGAGCCCGGTGATCCAGGCCTGGCCGGCGATCGCCGGTATGACGGCGTCGTACCTCCCGACAGTCGTCAGGCCGTCGATCGTGCAGGTGAAGCGGCTGCCGGTGATCGATTCATGGATGAGTGTTTCGCCGGGCTGGATCAGCCCCTTGGCGTGAAGGAGCGCCAGCCTCGCCGACGAGCCGGTGCCACAGGGCGAGCGATCGCAACGCCCCGGCGAGACGACGACGCAGTTCTTCGAGATGAGCTGGCCATCCTCCCGCCGAAGCGGCCCCATGAACTGTGTGTTGGTGATGCCCGATATGGCCGGGTTCTCCGGATGCTCGACAGCCAACTGCTCGGCGGCCGCGAATTTGAGCTTCTGCCCGATTTCGCAGAGCTCGCGGGCTTCCGAGGGGTCGATCGAGAAGCCGAGATCGGCGGCGTTGACCATCGTGTAGGTCATCCCGCCATAGACGACGTCGATCCGGACGGCGCCCAAACCGGGAACCTCGATCTTGGCGTCGAGGTGGTAGCAGAAGGCCGGCTGGTTCACGAGCCGGACGCTCGTCACCTTGCCATCGGCGCATTCGCAACGCACCTTGATCAGGCCTGCGGGAGACTCGAGCGTCAACTCGGTGACCGGCTCGTGCATCGGCAGGATCCCGGTCTCGAGCAGCGCCGTCGCTACGCACATCGTGTTCGAACCCGACATCGCCGGGTATTCGGTGGTCTCCAGGATCACATAGCCCATGTCGGCTTCGCGGTGGTTGGACGGGAGCACGATATTGGCATTGTGCCAGACAGCCCCGCGCGGCTCGAACAGCACCATCTTGCGGATGGCGTCCATGTGTGTTTCGAGATGAACCCGCTTGTCGAACATGGTCTCGCCGGGAACCTGACCGACGCCGCCGACGATGACCTTGCCGCTTTCGCCTTCGGCATGGCAGTCAACGACAGAAAGGACTTTGCTGAAGCGCATCTCTCTAGCTCCTTGGCCTTGCACAGTTGTCGAGGCGCCGCTTCCCTGAATGCCGAACGGCCGGGACCCGGCGCCTTGGCAAGGGATTACCAGTTCAGGATCGGCTCCATAGCCGTGCGGAATTCGGCCTTTTCATCGTCAGTCAGCGGTCCGAGCGGCGCGCGGCACTCACCCATGGGCAGGCCCTGAAGCTCGCAGCCATACTTGATCTTCTGCACGAACTTGCCGCTTTCGAGGATGTTCATCGCGCGGTAGAGCGTTTTCATCTGGGCACGCGCCTTGTCGAGATCACCGGATTTGAATGTTCGGTCGAGATCGCAGCACGCCTTGGCCATGCAGTTCGCCGGCCCGCAGATCCAGCTCTCTGCGCCCCAGAACATGAAGTCGAGTGCGATATCATCCGAGCCGGAAACCAGTTGAATGCGGCCGTCGTAGCGGCTGGCGATGTCGATTGCGCGCTGCAAGACCCCCGAGCTTTCCTTGATGCCGATCACGCGCGGATTGTCGGCGAAGTGGTCCATCAGCTCGAAACCGATGTCCGAGCCATCCTTGGCCGGATAGGAATAGAGGACCAAGTTCACGTCCACGGCATCGAGCACGGTTTCATAATGCCGGATCAGTTCTGCTTGCGTGGGGCGAGTGTAGAACGGTGGCGCGAGCAGCACAGTGTCGTAGCCGATCTCCTTGGCGATCGCCGTCTGCTCGATAACCTCGCGGGTGGCGGGCGCATTGGTGCCGGCGATCAGAATTTCGCCCGGTTTGGCAAAGTCCTTGACGAATTGCAGCACGTCGCGGCGCTCTTCCGTGGACTGGCTGAAATACTCGCCGGTCGATCCGTTCGGAACCCAGCCGGTAACGCCGGCATCACGCAGATGTGCCAGAAGCTTTTCGAAAGCCTTGAAGTCTATCCTGTTGTTCGCGTCGAACGGGGTGATGAGGGCGGGCATGACGCCAGAGAGTTTCATGAAGTATCTCCTTTCGAAAGAATTCGGTTCAGATCGCGAGTTTGGCGAGCACGCGCCGCTCGACGAGCGTGACGGCACGGGTCAGCGGAAACGCGATCACGAAGTAGATGAGAGCGACGACGGTCAGCACCTCGATAGGCCGCGCCGTATTGTTGGAAATGTTCTGGCCGACGAACATTAGGTCGGCCATGCCGACGGCGGAGACGAGCGCGCTTTCCTTGAACAGGCTGACGCAGTTCGACAGCAGCGTCGGAACGGCGCGGAGCACCGCCTGGGGCAGGATGACGCTCGTCACCTGGACGCGGCGCGAAAGACCGAGCGCGACGCAGGCGTCGAGTTGCTCCGGCCCGATTGATTTCAGCGAGGCCCGAAAGGTCTCGCTGGTGATCGCGCCCATGTAGAGCGTCAGTGCGATCACACCGGAGGTGAGATTGGAGAGTTCGACGCCGAGGATCAGCGGCAGGCAGAAGAAGATCCAGAAGAGCTGGACGAGCACCGGCGTGCCGCGGAAGAACTCGACATAGATACTGGAGACCGCGCGCAGGATGGCGCTGCGCGATGTGCGGGCAAGGCCGATGAAAAAACCGAGGCTGCAGCCGAGAACGACACAGATCAGCGTCAGCTTGATCGTCATCCAGAGACCGAGCGCGAGCGCTTCCTGGAAACGAAGGACAATGGAGAAGTCGAGAGCCATGGGTCTTCTCCTCAGCTCATCATCAGTTGGCGGCGACGTTCGAGGTAGCCGACGATCTGCGAGACAGGGAACGAGACGGCGAAGTAGACGAGCGCGACGATGGTGAAGGTCTCGATCGGCCGATAGGTCTCGGTCGCAAGCGTCTTCGCCTGGTACATGAGGTCCTGCACGGCGACGATGGCGACCAGGGCGGTTTGCTGGAAGATGCCGATGCCATTGGTGAGCAGGACCGGTATCGACGCCCGAACCGCGGTCGGCAGGACGATATAAAGGGTGCGCTGCAGCGGATTGAGACCGAGCGCGATACCGGCGTCGAGCTGTTCGCGCGGAACGGCCTGGATCGCTGCACGATAGGCCTCGGCGTTGAACGCCATCAGGTTGAGGCCGAGCGCCAGGATGCCCATCGTCATCGAGCCGAGAAAGACGTTGAACAGCATCGGCACGCAGTAGAAGAACCAGACGATCTGCACGATCGCCGGCGTGCAGCGGAAGAATTCGACGAAGAGCATCGCCGGCAGCCGGATCGGGGCGAAACGGCTCATGATAAGGAGCGCCAGCGGAAAGCCGAGCACCACGCCGATTAGATTGGCGGCGACCGTCAGCTCAAGGGTGACGATCAGTCCATCCCAGAGCGGTCCGAAGGCGATGGACTGGAAATCGAAGGAGTAACCCATCTCACCCTCCTAGTGCCGGATATGGAAGACGCGATCGATGAATTCTTTCGTCCGCTCTTCCTTGGGCGAGCCGAGAACCTGCTCCGGTGGGCCGTCTTCGACGACGACACCGCCGGCGCAGAAGATGACGCGTGAGGCGATGTTCTTCGCAAACCACATGTCGTGGGTGACAATCATCATCGGCATGTCCTGCGCGGCAAGCTGCAGGATGACCTGCTCGACTTCGGCCACGAGCTCGGGATCGAGAGCCGAGGTCACCTCGTCGAACAGCATCAGCTTCGGATCGAGCATCAGTGCGCGGGCGATCGCCACGCGCTGTTTCTGCCCGCCGGAAAGCTGCGCCGGGTAAGCGCCCGCTTTCGCACCAAGACCGAAACGCTCGAGCAGCGCCTGGGCACGTTTGGTGGCACTCGCCTTGTTTTCACCCCTGACCTTGCACGGTGCGAGGATCAGGTTCTGGACGACGTTGAGATGCGGAAATAGCGTGTAGTGCTGAAACACCATGCCGATCGAGCGCCGTACCTCGGTGTCGATCACCGTTTTCCTGTCGGTTCCCGCGGACGAGATATAGGGCTTGCCGCCGAAGCTGATCGAGCCGCTGTCGATTTTCTCGAGTCCCATCATGACCCGCAGCAGCGTGCTTTTGCCGCCGCCGCTCGGGCCGATGACGACGACCCTTTCACCGGGCTTCATTTCGATGTCGAGACCCTTGAGAACCTGGATATGCGGTCCATAGCTCTTGTGAAGGGACTGGATTTTGACAAGGGGGGCACTGAAGGACATGGTCATTGCCGATCTCACTGGTCAAAAGAAGGGATGAGAGTGGCCGGGCAAACGGTGGCCGCGCCCGGCCCCTACAGCGCCGCGTGTTTCACTCGACGCGCAAAGGTCGCTGTAGCACTTTGAATTGCTGCATATTTTTCCTTAAGTCGGCTACGAGCTAAGGAGAGACACGCCGTGTCGTCACTGCGTGCTCTTCAGCACCTGATCGACAGCCTTGCGGATCAGTTCGTCCACGTGACCGGTCGCGACCTTCTCCTCGAGGAAGATGTTCACCACCTCGATATCAGCGCCTGACAACTGATGTGGCAGACCGAAGGCGACGCCCTGCTTCGCCAGCGCCGGCTTCGGATTGAGCGCGACCGCCCAGTCAGGGTTCGATTGCGTGAAGAGCTGGTTGGTGTCGGAGGCATCGACGAGAATGTCGGCGCGTCGCGATACGACGGCGAGGCGCGTTTCGTCATTGCCCGGCAAACGCAGGATGGTTGCGTTTTTCACGGCGGCGGTGATCGCCTTGTCCTGGGCGGTGCCGGACATGACCGCCAGCGTTACGTCTTTCTTGTCGATGTCGGCGACCGAGGTCGCGCCGCCCGGAACCTTCGGGTTCTCCTTATTGTAGGCAAGCGAGATCTGGTACTCCATTGCCGGAACGGAGAACTGCACGGCCATGGCGCGGGCCGGTGTCCTGTTCAGCGCGAGCGAGACATCCCATTTTCCCGCCTGCAGACCGGCGACTATGTTGTCCCAGGTCGTATCGACGAATTCCGGCTTGACCTTGAGGGCGTCGGCGAATTCGCGGCACAGGTCGGCGAAGAAGCCCGAATATTCGCCCGTTGCCGGGTCACGCATGACATAGGGCGGGGCGACGGCCGCGCCGCAACGAAGGACACCTGCATTCTGCACGCCTTGCCAATAGCCATCGGCCGTTTGGGCGGAAGCAGCGGTGGTTGAAAGACCAGTGATTAGGGCAAGCGCAGGCAGCGCCCGCAGCACGGGCGAAAGCATCTTCGACAGCATCGTCAGTTCCTCTGTTTGACGTGCGCGTAACGCGCGGTTCCTCTCGTCGGCTTCAGCCGATCTTCGCTTTTGTGTCGTCTTCGTGTCGACACGACAATTAATGTCGTCTTCGTGTCGACAAAGTCAAGCGGAAAAATTACATTGTCAGCGCAGGAGCAATCTGGCCTTATGCGTCCGGACGACGGAAAGGGACCTAAGTGTCTGACGAAGCAGAAACCAAGCGAGCCAAAGGGACGGGCTGGAAAAGCGTCTACGAGACGTTGAGAAACGAGATCCTGGCGCTCACACTCCCCCCCGGCCAGCTTCTTGACGAGAATACGCTGGCCGAACGGTTCGATATGTCCCGCTCACCCGTCCGTGAAGCCTTGATCAGGCTCGCGGGCGAGGAACTGGTGGTCACACTATCGAACCGCAGCACGATCGTGGCCCCGATCGAGGTCGCAACGTTTCCGAAATATGTGGAGGCGCTCGACATCGCGCAGCGCATGAACACCCGTCTTGCGGCGGAGCTCAGGACCGATATCGACCTGAAGGCCATCGCCAAGCGTCAGAAGGAATTCGAGGCGGCCGTGAAAACCGGAAATCACCTTCAGATGTCCGAGGCGAACAAGCAGTTCCATATGGCGATCGCCAGGGCCGGCAAGAATCCGTATCTCGCGTCCTTCTACGAACGGCTCCTCAACCAGGGCCAGCGAATGCTCCATCTCCATTTCGAGTATCTGGAGCGGACGCACGAAGGTTACCTGTTGACGGACGAGCACAATCTGATGCTCGAGGCGATCCGGGCGAAGAATGTCGATCTCGCAGACGAGCTGGCACATGCCCACACGCGCCAGTTCCAGCAGAACTTCATCAATTTCATGCGCGAGAACTACACGACGGATGTATCGCTCGGGCGGCGGAAGGCAGCAGAATAGATGCGTATCGGTTTCGTCGGCACAGGTGCGATTACCGAGGCGATGGTGACAGGCATCGTCGGCGCCGGGCTCGGTATCACGGAGATCCACGTCTCGCCTCGCAATCGGGAGATTGCCGCCCGGCTCGCGAGCCGGTTTCCTTCGGTGCGGATCGCCACGGACAATCAGGAAGTGGTCGATGCGGCGAACATCCTGTTTCTCGCGATTCGGCCGCAGATCGCGGAAGAGGTGATCGGCGGGCTCGCATTCCGGAAGGGCCAGGCGGTCGTCAGCGTCGTCGCGGCGACGGATCGTTCCACGCTCCTGAGCTGGATCAAGGAGGACGTGAACCTCACGCAGGCGATCCCGCTGCCCTTCGTGGCCGAACGGGAAGGCGTGACCGCAATCTACCCGCCCCACCCCGAGATCGCCCAAATCTTCGCCGCGCTCGGCAGCGCCGTCGAATGCGAGACGAAAGAGGAATACGACCTGCTCGCCGTCGCCAGCGCGCTGATGGGCACCTATTTCGGGATCCTCGACCGGGCGACCACCTGGATGGCGGAAAAGGGCATGGCGAGCGAGAAGGCACGTGCCTATCTGGCGCCGCTCTTTGCCAATCTCGCGCAGACAGCTGTCAGGACCGGTCAAACGCCGCTCGACATTCTCAGACGCGAGTTTTCGACGCCGGGCGGTTTGAACGAGCAGATGTTCGAAGACTTCCATCGTAGCGGCGGGAGCCAAGCATTGATCGGCGCCCTCGAAGGCGTGCTGGAGCGCGTTCGCCGCTAGAAAAACGCCGCTCGACGACTTGCAGGCTCCCCTCCGAAAGGGCGGCTCGGCGGCATTCCGGCAGCGCGGCTTCGGCACGTCCCGGTAGCTCTGACTGGACGCAGGACGCGCCGGACCAAAATAATGCCGATACCGGGCACCCCGAGGTGAGCGCTCACAAGAATGCCGGTTCGGATCAATCTGGGTTTCTGGAAAGCAAAATTTAACCATAGTTGTCCATCTTATCTCCATCAGTCGTCATGAGGGGACAATCCGGAAGTCGCGCAGCGGTGGTCGCTCGCCGGCCTGAGGGCCTTTTGCGTGATTTTTTGGCTTGATTTGCGTTGTTGAGTAAGATCGTTCGCCCACAGTCTTTGCACCGTCTGTTGCGCCCACTGTTGATCACCTGCTGCGGCACCGCCCTTGCCGGCGCGGCTGTGTGGTCCGCCGTCAGCCTGGCCGCTATGGGCAGTCCCTTCGCTCATGGTTCAGGCCACCACCTGCCAAAGCCGCAGCTTTATTTGGCGGAGAGGACAAAGGAGCGCGCATGGGACAAGCACGCCAGGATCAGCCAGGCGACGCGGCTCGTCGCCGCGGCGGCGCAGCCCGTCGTGTTCGCAAGCCTTACCATCAGCCGATCCGCCCGCAGTCCGGATGTTCCGGAAGATGCCGAGAGCCGCGGCAAAACGGCGCTTTTCGATGCCTTGCTGAAGCAGGCCGCATTGGCATCTGGGAAACTCGCCGGTCATTTCGAGCGCCCCGGATCCGCCGGGTCGCCCCGCCCACCTGCAAAGGTTGACGCACCTGCTTCGGGCCCAATCGGGCCATTGCCCGCCAAGTCGACCGACAAGCCCCTGCCCTTGCTGGCCTATGCCGCTCACACGCAGAGCGGAACGACCGGCGCTGCCTTCTCGGCGTTGCTGGAGGACAACCTCGCAGCTTCGCAGGATCCCGACATGGCCGAGGATGACGCCCTGCCAGGCTATGAGGATACGCCCTCCTCCGGCCCGCTGCCGCAGTTCCGTCCGCGTGGCGATCAGGCCCAAAAGCCTGCAGTCGAAACGGAGAAACCCGAGACCGGGCAGACCGAGGACGGAGCAGAACCAAAGGCCGAGGAGACCGGGAAAGCCGACGAACGCGAAACGCCAAGAAAGCAGAAGCTCGCCTATGCGCGGCCGGACGATCCGGCGGAAAGCAGTTCCGGCAGCGGCTTCGGACAGGCCCTGCGCAACATCTTTGGCAGCGGAGCCAGGGCCGGAGATGGCGTCGCCGTCTACGATATCACGGCCGCCAAGGTATATATGCCCGACGGCAGCGTGCTCGAGGCCCATTCCGGTATCGGCAAGATGGCCGACAATCCGCGTTACGTGAATGTCAAGATGACCGGACCGACGCCACCGCATACCTACAATCTCAGGATGCGCGAAACACGCTTCCATGGCGTCGAGGCAATCCGCATGCTGCCGGTCGACGGAAAGAACAAGCATGGCCGCGACGGCTTCCTGACGCACAGCTACCTGCTGCGCGGCAATCGGGCGGAATCGCATGGCTGCGTCGCCTTCAGGGACTACCCGCGTTTCCTCACTGCCTTCAAACAAGGCAAGGTCAAGCAGATCGTCGTGGTGCCGAGCGGCGGACGCGCTGCCGGCATGCGCCTGGCTTCGAACGGCAGGAGCTCCTGACAGCAACACCCGACAGCCGACTGTTGAAGGAACAAGCGGCACTAGAGCAATTCCAGAAAAAGTGTGTAACGGTTGTCCGTCCGGAATTACGTAGTTTCAAAGAGTTAGATCATTTCACTGTTTCGATGAAACATTGAAATGATCTAGAGCCTGAACGTTGACCTAACCTCCCGGTCCCTGAGCGGCATCGCGCCGATCGGCTCTCTGCAACCTTGGCCATGTGCATTAATCACCGACAGCCGTAGCTGCATCTTGGAAGCGGGCTCTTGCGGCAAGCATGATTTGACCGAACCGTGACAGCGAGCGCAAGCTGTCCAGGTCATTGTCGTTTTCCATCCACACCAGCAGTTCAGGACTCATCTTGGGGACGATGCGATCGAGGGCGTCCAATGCGGCGGCGGTATCACCGCTGATCGCCCAGGCACAAACAAGGTTTACCTGGAGCTGAATGTTATCGGGCTCGAGCAGACTGGCCCGTGACGCCCATTCGCGGGCCCGCTCATGATCGCCGAGAAGCGCAAGGATACCGGCGCCATGTCCGATCGCGCCGCTATGATCGGGTTCGGCAGCCACGATGCGCTCGATGCGTACCAGCGCACGGCGGCAGGCGTCGAGCGCGGCCTGCTCGTCGCCCTTGCCCTGGTAGCATTGGATGACCATGGCGGCAGCATTGTAGTCTCCCGGCGCCAGCTCTGCGGCCCGCTCAAAGTGGCGGATGGCTTCGTCGAACCGACGCTGCATGAGGAAGGTCCGCCCGGCGGCCAGGTTGGCGGCGTAGTCGTCCGGCTCGAGCTCGAGCGCGATCCCGCAGTGACGCTCGGCCTCCTCGAACTCACCCCTGTAAAGAAACTGCAACGCCTTCGCGGCATGGGCGCTGGCAATGCAGGCATCGAGTTCGAGGGCGCGATCAATTTCGGCTTCGCCCGTATCGGCACCGCCGACGCTGCGTCGGAGGCGATGGAGCGTTTCGCCAAGCAGGGCCCAGGCACGCGCGTGGCCCGGTTCCAGGTCGGTCACGCGGCGGCAGAGCCGGATGATCAGTGGCAAGTGCCGCTCCGACCCCGTGATGTTGTATTCCCGTGCCAGAAGGAACAGTTTGTATGCCTCGGGATCAGTCGGCGCGTAACGCTCCAGCGCCTGGCGTTCCGAAGGCAGCAGTCGAAGTCGAAGCGCCTCGACGACGGCTTTTGCCAGGTCCGACTGCAGCGCCAGCACGTCCTTGATGTCTCGGTCGAAACGCTCAGCCCAGACGGTCGCGTCGTTTGTCCCGTCGATCAGCTTCGCAGAAAGGCGCATTCGTTCACCGGCCTTGCGTACGTTGCCTTCCAGTACATAGGCCACGTTGAGCTGCTGGGCGATGGCCCGGGCACCCTGGCCCTTCATGCCAAAGGATGTCGCGCGGGAAACGACGGTCAGAGAAGACAGCTTGCTCAGATCGATGATGATGTCCTCGGTAACGCCCGCGCTGAAATAGTCCTGCTCCGGATCGCCGCTGATATTGGCGAAGGGCAAGACGCAGACTCCGACCGGCTCGCGGCCGGCTCCTGCTTCCGTCGGTGCCTCACCCTGGACGGCGAAGGCACGGATAGGGCGCTCGATGTTCTTCAGCGACATCGGCCCGAGGTCTTCGAGGGCAACGTTCAATTTTCCGGCTACGTGCTCGCGCACCGTCTCGGAGAGTATGATACCGCCCGGCTGGGCGAGGGCCTGCAGCCGTGCTGCGATGTTGACCCCTTCCCCGTAGAGATCTCCCTCGTCGACGATCACATCTCCCAGGTTGAGGCCCATACGGAAGCGAAGCGTCGGGTCGGTTGCTGAGGCAACGCCTTGCAGCGCAATGGCGCACACCGCCGCATCAACTGCGCTTGCGAACTCGATCAGCGCGCCGTCGCCCATCAGCTTGACCACGCGACCATGGTGTCGTTCCAGGGCGGGACCGAATGCAGCAAAAGCTGCCTTGACGCGGGCAAGTGTGCCAGCCTCGTCGCGCCCCATCAGCTTGCTGTATCCGGCGACATCAATGCAGAGAACCGCGGCCAGCTTGCGCATGCAACCATTCCCGTGAAGGTGAGCGCTTGTGGCAAAGGTCAACTTCGCCCCAGGGCAGTGCACCACATTCAGGCATCACAAACAAGCGAGCGAGCCCGCAGCCTACGGATTGGCCGGCCTTCCGGACATTGGCCAGCAGCGGCAAATTATGTGGCCATTCGAGAGCTGAACGAGCTCTACCGTCCGCGGTAGGTCAAAGTGGCCGGCGACATCGCCGAAAGCCGTTCCGTCTCCCGCGTCAAACGCTCGCGCAGCGGCGATCGGATGCACACCGGATCCGTTGTGCTCGCGTCGCCGGCAAGCGCCATCGCCTGGCAACGGCAGCCGCCGAAGTCGATTTGCTTGCGCTCGCAGCTGCGGCAAAGTTCCGGCATCCAGTCCTCGCCGCGATAGGCGTTGAAGGCGTCGCTCTCGTACCAGATCCCGGAGAGTGTGTCTTCGCGGACGGTCTTGAAGGTGAGGGTCGGGATCGTTTCGGCCGCGTGGCACGGAAGCACCCGGCCGGACGGCGTGACGTTCAGGCCGACACGGCCCCAGCCGCCCATGCACGCCTTCGGATATTTGGAATAATAGTCGGCCGGCACATAGTCGATCACCAGGATACCCTGATATTTTTCCCGTGCCGCGGCGACGGTTCGCGTGGCGTGCTCGACTTGTTCGCGCGTCGGCATGAGAGCCGCCTTGTTGCGCTCGGCCCAGCCGTGAAACTGCACCGTCGCGATCTCCACCCGCCGCGCGCCAAGCCGGATCGCAAGCTCGATCATGGCGTCGATCTCGCCCATGTTCTGCCTGTGGCAGACAGCGTTGACCGTCAACGGGATGCCGGCGCCCGCCACCCAGTTTGCGACCGCCATCTTTCGTTCATGGCCACCCTTGTAGCCACCGATCCGGTCGGCGCTTTCGGGCGAAACACCCTGGATCGACAACTGGATGTGGTCGAGACCGGCCTCGGCCAGATCGTTGATCCTGGTCTCCGTCAAACCCACGCCCGATGTGATCAGATTGGTGTAAAGCCCCAGCGAAACCGCCGCCCGCGTCAGTTCGACAAGATCCCGTCGCGCCGCCGGCTCCCCGCCGGACAAGTGCAGATGCAGCACGCCGAGGTCGGCCGCCTGGCTGAAGACGCCGATCCATTCTTCGGTCGACAGCTCCTCGTTCCCCGGCGTCAGGGCGGTCGGGTTGGAGCAATAGGGGCAGGCCAGCGGACAGCGATGCGTCAGCTCCGCCAGCATCGCCATCGGCGGCGGCACGCGCTGAACAGGCGCGGCGGAACGGGCGGTTGAGATGATGGTGCTGCTCATTCGACGATCTCCAGCAGACGGCGGATGGCAAGCTCCTGGGCGAAAGCCCTGACGTCGCCGGCGATCTCCGCGGCGGGGGCGTCGAACTTGGCGGCAAAGTCTTCGGCGATCCGGTCGAGGCTCCGCTTGCCGTCAAGCGCTTGCACGATTGCGACGGCAATATCGTCGAGCGCCATCGCCCGCTCCGGCGCCAACAGGACCATCTGGCCGCGAACCGGATCCTCGTGCATCCGCACGCCGCGTGCCAACTTGACGACGCTCGCCCCAGAAATCGCCGGCGTGTCGGCGCTCATTCCGCCGCCTCCTTCGCCGTCGGATCGCCGACGACACCTTGCTCGCCGTCCCAGCCGCCCGGCGGAATCCGGCCAGGCATCACATAAGCGGAGTAAAGTGCGTCGAGCTGCGACCACAGAACATCCGTCTTGAAGGTGAGCGCCGCGGCGGCGGCATCCTGTTTTTCGGCCGTATCGGCGTGGTCGAGCACATAGGCCAGGCCGAATTCGACGTCGTGCGGCGCCTCCGTCAGTCTTTGCCGAAAGTAGGCGAGTGCCGCATCGTCCGCGAACGCATAGTGCTCAAGCAGCCCGGCGATGCGCTCCGAATGGATCTTGGGCGCAAAAAGCTCGGTCAGCGAGGAGGCCACCGCTTCGATGAGCGGCTTCTCGCGCACGAACGACACATAGGCGTCGACAGCAAATCGGGTCGCAGGCAGGACGCCTCTGGTCGAAGCGACATAAGCGGGATCGAGGCCTACCGCTTCCGCGAGACGCAGCCAGCGGCGGATGCCGCCGCCCTCGTCGACGCTGCCGTCATGGTCTTCGATCCGCGAGCGCCAGGCACGACGCAGGTCCGGGTCGTCGCAACGCGACAGGAAGGCCGCGTCCTTCATCGGAATGCGGCTCTGGTAGTAGTAGCGGTTGATGACCCATGCCCGGACCTGCGTCATCGTTGCGCGGCCGCCGTGGAGCATCGCATGGAAGGGATGCTTATCGTGATAGCGTTCCTTGCCGATAGCCAGAAGGCGCGCGTGAAAATCTTGCCTGTCGCTTGCCGTCGTCACAGCCGGATCTCCATGCCGTCGAATCCGACTTCAAAGCCGCGGTTTTCCACCGCGGCGCGCTCGGGACCAGCCCGCCAGATCGGGTTCGTGTTGTTGATGTGAATATAGACCTTTCGGCGAATGTTGAGGCCCTCGAGTGCGTCTAGGCTGCCGCCGTCGCCGCTGATCGGCATGTGGCCCATGCGGCGGCCCGTCTTGCGCCCCGTACCGGTCGCGATCATCTCACGGTCGGTAAAGAGCGTGCCGTCGAAGAACAGCGCGTCGGCATCCCGGAGGCGCGCAGCCAGGGCATCATTGATCATGGCGCAGCCCGGAATGTAATAGACGCGTTCGTTCCCGGCCCTGAGCTCGATCCCGACCGTGTTTTCGCCCTCGACGTTCAGATCCGGTTCGCCTTCTTCGAGAAACAGCGGAACCTTGCCCGGAACGGCGAAGAGCCGCGCCTCGAGGTCGGGAAGTGGAGAGAAGGCTTCCTCGATCACGACGCTCCTCCTTGCAACCAGGTCCGGATCGAGGACGCCGAAGACCGGATTGTCGGCGATGATCTCGCCGACCGAGCTGGTGGAAAACACCGTCAACGGCTGTTTCTCCCGCAGAACGAGAAGCCCGGCCAGATGATCGATGTCGCCGTTGGTCAGCACCACGCTTTTGATCGGCGTGTGACGCAGGCGGCGCGGCTGCAGGAGACGATTGTCCTCAATCTGCTGGCGGATGTCCGGCGAGGCGTTGAAGACAGCCCAGGCTTCGCCATCGAGGCTGACAGCAAGGGATGATTGGCTTTGCGGCCTGACGGCGGAGCCCGGATCGCGCGCCATCGTGCAGTTCAGGCACCCGCAATTCCATTGTGGAAGACCGCCGCCGGCGGCCGCCCCCAGAACAATGATGCGAAGATCGGACGATTTCTTCACCGGATTAACCCGATCCTCCTATGGCCGTGTCTTAGAGCGGGATGAAATGCGTCGCTCTTCTGCCGGCATCCCGCTCTAATTTCTTGGAATGGATCACGGTCGCGATTTTGCGTCGAGCCGACCGGAACCATCGCGATCTAGAACAGGATCGGTTCATCCCCGTCCGCAGGAGCGTAGCGGGTGATTTCCATCGCGCAGCTGACTTCAATGAATTTCGGTTTATGCCAGGACATGTCTCCTCCATTCGTCCAGATGGTGTGTCGCCCTGGATTGCCGGCGCCTCGCAACCGGGCCGAACACGAAACAAGCTTCGCTCTTGACGAGCGCCGCTTGGGTGAAGAACCGGAACGGCCTGCCGCCGCACCGGCATTCCCGGCGTCGCCACCGCCGGGTTTTGAAACCGCTATCGCCGTAGACGGAACCTGACGGCGACCACAATCGGTGATCTCGTGCGAGGGTCCTCCACCCTCAATGTTGAATGGTATCAATCGTTCAGGGGCCTCACAATTAAGACCAAGGTGGCGGTCGACACCACGTTTTCCTGCGACGGGAGCGCCAGCTTTGCGACCTTCCGTCGCCGCCCGGCTCAACGGAACGCGTTCGCCGGATAGGGCTTGCTGACCACCGGCAGATATCGCGCACCCTGCGCCAGCAGGAACCGCTCGAAGGCCTGCATCGCCGGGGTCGTGACGCGGTCCGAGCGTGATACGCTGAACCACTGCCGGCGGATCGGCGTCTCGACCACGTCGAGTATGACCAACCGGCCGAGCCTCACCTCCTGCTCGATAGTATGAGCCGAGATAAAGGCAATTCCCAGACCAGCGATGACAGCCTGCTTGATTGTCTCGTTCGAGGCGATCTCCGTGCCGAGTTCCTCCAGCTTGTGCGGCGTGTCGCTCAGAAAGATCTCAAGCGAGATGCGGGTCCCCGAACCCTTCTCACGCACCAGGAACTGCTCCTGGGCAATCCGCTCCCGCGAAATTTCCAGGACGCCCGCGAGCGCGTGACCGGCGGAGGCGATGAAGACCAGCGGGTGGTCGCCGAACACCTCAGCGCGCACCTCGACGTCACGCGGTGGCCGCCCCATGAGGGCGATATCGATTTCGTGATCCCTCAACTTGGCGATGATCTCGGCGCGGTTGCCGATGAAGAGGTTGATCTCGATGCCCGGAACCTGATCGCGAAAGGCGGCAATCAGTTGCGGCGCGAAGTATTTTCCGGTCGACACGACACCGAGACGCAACCGCCCGGTTCTGAGCCCCTTGATGGCACTGATCGAATCCTCGAGCCCGACGAGGCTGTCCTCAACCGCCCGCGCCGCCTCCAGGAAAGCAATACCGTAAGCAGTCGGAACCATGCCGTTGCGCGTTCTGTCGAACAGCGGGACGCCGGCGTCCCGTTCCAGCTGCTGAATTTGCAGGGTGAGTGCCGGTCCGGTCACACGCAAGGCCTCCGCCGCGAGGTTGATCCTGCCCAGCCTGCAAATGGCCTCGACGATGCGGAGTTGGCGAAGGGTCACGTTGCGCATGAGATGATAGAGTAAGTAAAGCTAACTTCGATAGTCAATCGAATAAATTTTACAAATCGTCCTTTTGCGCCATCCTTTCCTGGACATCGTGGGAGGAGAGATCATGTCAGGTGCAACTCTCGAGGCTTATCTCGCCTCACGTACGGCGAACGGCGACGATCTGGCGCCGGACGTGGCCGCAGTGATCCAGAGGCTGGCAACGGCCGCCCTCGTCGTCCGTAAAATCATCAATCAGGGGGCGCTCGACACCGCGTTCAACGGTAGCCGCGGCGACAGCAATCCCGACGGCGACCTGCAGAGGAATCTGGATGTCCTGTGCAACGAGCTCTTCCTGTCGTGCCTGCAGGGCGCACCGGTCGCATACTACGCCTCGGAAGAGCTGGAAAAGCCTGTCGCGCTCGATCCGACGGCGCGCCTCGCGGTTGCCATCGATCCGCTCGACGGCTCGTCGAACATCGACAACAACGTCTCCATCGGCACGGTTTTCTCCGTGCTGCCCGCTCTCAAGGGACCAGACTTGGACCCCACGCAGTCCTTTCTGCAGCCCGGAAACCAGCAACTGGCGGCCGGCTTCTTCGTCTACGGACCACAAACCACGCTTGTACTGTCACTTGGCAAGGGCACGGAGATTTTCATCTTCTCCAACCGGCTCGGATGCTTCGTAGAGGCCTACAAGTCGGTCGACATCCCGGAGCGCACCAGCGAATTCGCCATCAACATGTCGAACTATCGGCACTGGGAAGAAGCGATCCGGCTCTATGTCGACGATTGCCTGGCAGGCTCGGAAGGCCCGCGCGAGCGGGACTTCAACATGCGGTGGATCGCCTCGCTGCTCGCCGAGGCCTATCGGATCCTGGTCTGCGGCGGGATATTCCTGTACCCCGCCGACGGCCGAAAAGGCTACGGCCAGGGCCGGCTGCGGCTGGTTTACGAGGCCAACCCGATCGCCTTCATCATCGAGAATGCCGGCGGCGCGGCCACAAACTCGATCACGCGCGTTCTCGATCTCGTTCCGAAAAGCCTGCACCAGCGCGTACCGCTGGCTTTCGGCTCGCGCCGCGAAGTGGAGCGGGTCGCCCGCTATCACGTCGACCCGAACATGATCGGCGAACGCGCACCGCTTTTCGGCAAGCGCGGTCTGTTTCGGGCCTAAAGGAGACCGGTATGTCAGCCAAATACCCAATCATATCGATTACCGGCTCCTCCGGCGCCGGCACCACGACGGTAAAAGACACCTTCGAGAAGATCTTCAAGCGCGAGAACATCTCGGCGTCCTTCATCGAAGGTGATGCTTTTCACCGCTACGACCGCGAAACCATGCGCCGCAAGATAGCGGACGAGAAAGCGCGAGGTGTCGATTTCACCCATTTCTCCGCCGAGGCGAACGAGCTGGAAATCCTGGAAAGCGTCTTTGCCGACTATGGCCGGCGCGGCGTCGGGCGCACCCGTCACTACGTGCATGACGAAGGCGAGGCCGTGAAATACGGGGCGGAACCCGGTACATTCACGAACTGGGAAGAGTTTGGCGACAGCGATCTCCTTTTCTACGAGGGATTGCATGGCTGTGCGGTCACCGACACGGTCAATCTGGCCCAGCATTGCGATCTGAAGATTGGCGTCGTTCCGGTGATCAACCTCGAATGGATTCAGAAGATCCATCGCGACAAGGCGACGCGCGGGTACTCCACCGAGGCCGTGACCGACACGATCCTGCGGCGCATGCCCGACTACGTGCACTACATCTGCCCGCAGTTTTCCCTGACAGATATCAATTTCCAGCGCGTGCCGATCGTCGACACGTCCAACCCCTTCATCGCCCGCTGGATACCGACGCACGCCGAATCCATCCTGGTCATCCGCTTCGCCAGACCGCAAAGCATCGATTTCCCCTACCTGCTGTCGATGCTCAACAACAGCTTCATGTCACGCGCCAATTCCATCGTGGTGCCGGGCGACAAGCTCGATCTCGCCATGCAGCTGATCTTCACTCCGCTCATCCACAAGCTGCTCGAGCGCAAGCACCGCATGTCGTGAGGAGGACATCATGAATGTTTCGCAGCAGATCGAAACCCGAGCCGCCGCATCGGAACGCAACATGGCCGATGCCATCCGGTTTCTCGCCATGGATGCCGTTCAGAAAGCCAACTCCGGCCACCCCGGGATGCCGATGGGCATGGCCGACGCGGTGACCGTCCTCTTCAATCGCTACATCAAGATCGATCCCTCCCTGCCCGACTGGCCGGATCGCGATCGTTTCGTGCTTTCGGCCGGCCATGGGTCGATGCTCCTTTATGCCATCCATCACCTGCTCGGCTTTGCCGACATGCCGATGGCCGAGCTCTCGGCCTTCCGCCAGCTCGGCTCGAAAACGGCCGGCCATCCCGAATACGGCCATGCCCTCGGGATCGAGACCACCACCGGTCCGCTCGGCCAGGGAATTGCCACAGCCGTGGGCATGGCGATTGCCGAACAGATGATGGCCGCCCGCTTTGCGAGTTCGCTCTGCAACCACTTCACCTATGTCGTGGCCGGCGACGGCTGCCTGCAGGAGGGCATCAGCCACGAGGCGATCGACCTTGCCGGACATCTGAGGCTGCGCAAGCTCATCGTGCTCTGGGACGACAACCGGATATCGATCGACGGGTCGACCGAACTCTCCACCTCCATGAACCAGCTTGCGCGTTTCCGCGCCGCCGGCTGGGACGCGCAGAGCGTCGACGGCCATGATCCCGACGCGGTGGCGAAGGCGATCGAGCGAGCGCACCGGACCCGCAAGCCATCGCTGATTGCCTGCCGCACCCGGATCGGCAAGGGCGCAGCCAGCATGGAAGGCTCGCACAAGACCCATGGAGCCGCGCTCGGCGACAAGGAAATCGCCGCAACGCGGGAGAAGCTCGCCTGGCCGCACCCGCCCTTCTTCGTGCCGCCCGAGATCAAGTCCGCCTGGCAAAGGGTGGCGGTCAGAGGTCGGGTGGCCCGCGAGGCATGGGAAATCCGGCTGGACGCTTCGCGCTCGAAGAGGCGCTACGAACAGACCATCGCTCGGGACCTGGGCGGGGGTGTAGCGGATCTGCTGGCAAAATTCCGAGTCGCGCACCGCAAGAGAGGCTCCAAGGTCGCCACACGGCAGGCCTCGCAGATGACGCTGGAAGTCGTCAATGGCGCGACCGGCTTGACGGTTGGTGGCTCCGCCGACCTGACCGGCTCGAACCTGACGATGACGTCCCAGACTCAACCCATTGTGCCCGGCAACTTCAAGGGCCGCTACCTGCATTACGGCATCCGCGAGCACGGCATGGCGGCCGCCATGAACGGCATCGCGCTTCATGGCGGCTTCATCCCCTATGGCGGTACCTTCCTTGTGTTTTCCGACTATGCGCGCGGCGCGATCCGTCTCTCGGCACTGATGGGGCTGCCCGTCATCTATGTGCTGACCCATGATTCCATCGGGCTCGGCGAGGACGGGCCGACCCACCAGCCGGTCGAACATCTGGCGATGCTGCGGGCCACTCCCAACCTCAATGTCTTCCGGCCCGCCGACATCATCGAAACTGCCGAATGCTGGGAGATTGCGCTTGGCGAGAAGAAGACGCCGAGCGTCCTTGCCCTCTCGCGACAGGCTCTGCCCATGCTGCGCCAGACGGATGGGGATGAAAACTTGTCGGCGCGCGGGGCTTATGTGCTGAAGGAAGCGCGCGGCCCCCGCGACGTCACGCTCCTTGCCACCGGGTCCGAGGTCGAGATCGCCGTCGTTGCGGCGGAACGCCTGCAGGCCGAGGAAGGTATCGAAGCGGCGGTGGTCTCCATGCCTTGCTGGGAGAAGTTCGAGGCACAGGGCGCAGCCTATCAGAGGCAGGTCCTCGGCGATGCCCCGCGCATTGCCGTCGAAGCGGCCGGCCGCCTCGGCTGGGACCGCTGGATGGGCCCTGATGGGGCCTTCGTCGGTATGCTCGGCTTCGGTGCCTCGGCGCCGGCCGGAGACCTCTACCGCCATTTCGGCATCACCGCCGACCACATCGTCGCCGAAGCCTTGAACCTTGTCGGCCGGGATTTCGCGGGGTCGCCGCTCATGGCTGCCGTGACAGGCCCGCAGGCGGGCAAAGACCTCGCCAGATCATCGAAGGAGGCTTGACCATGGCTCGTATCACGCTCCGCCAGTTGCTCGATCACGCCGCCGAACGCGCCTATGGCGTACCGGCTTTCAACATCAACAACATGGAACAGGGACTGGCGATCATGGAAGCGGCGCGCGCCTGCGATGCTCCCGTCATCCTCCAGGTCTCGCGCGGCGCCCGCTCCTACGCCAACGACATCATGCTCGCCAAGATGATGGAAGCACTCGAACAGATGTATCCCGACATCCCGCTCTGCATCCACCAGGACCATGGCAACAATGTCGCGACCTGCCTGACCGCAATCCAGCATGGCTTCACCTCGGTGATGATGGACGGGTCGCTGCGGGAGGACGCGAAGACCCCCGCCGACTACGCCTATAACGTCGCGATCACTGCGGAAGTCAGCCGCCTCGCCCATATGGTCGGCGCTTCGGTCGAGGGCGAACTCGGCTGCCTCGGCTCGCTCGAAACCGGCCATGGCGAAGCCGAGGACGGCCACGGTTTCGAAGGCGCGCTCGATCGTTCGCAGCTCTTGACCGATTCGGACGAGGCCGCCCGTTTTGTCGCCGAGACCGGGGTCGATGCGCTGGCAGTCGCCATCGGCACCTCGCACGGCGCCTACAAATTCAGCCGCAAGCCGACCGGAGAAGTGCTCGCCATGGACGTGATCGAGAAGATCCATCACCGGCTGCCGGACACCCATATCGTCATGCACGGCTCCTCCTCGGTGCCGCAGGAGTGGCAGGATGTCTTCAATGCCCATGGCGGCGAAATGCGCGAGACCTACGGCGTGCCGGTCGAGGAGATCGTGCGGGGTATCCGTTTCGGCGTGAGGAAGGTGAATATCGATACCGATCTGCGCCTGGCGGCCGCCGCTGCCTTTCGCCGCGTCGCCGACACGAGCCGCACAGAATTCGATCCACGCAAGTTCCTGAAGCCCGCCATGGACGCCATGTCGGCCGTCTGCAAGGCCCGTTTCGAGGCCTTCGGAACCGCGGGCAACGCCTCCCGCATCAAGGTCGTGCCGATGTCGGACATGGCCCGCCGCTACGCGAGCGGATCGCTCAAACCCCAGACGGCGCGGTCGCAAGCCGCCTGACCATATCCAGAGGAAAGGACTGTGTCATGAACGCCGACGCAAAGACAGAGATCAAGGGCAAGGAACGCTACAAGGCCGGCGTGCTCAAATATGCGCAGATGGGCTATTGGAACGGCGACTACGAGCCGAAGGACACCGATCTGATCGCACTGTTCCGGATCACGCCGCAGGAAGGGGTTGATCCGATCGAAGCCGCTGCCGCCGTTGCCGGCGAAAGCTCGACGGCCACCTGGACGGTCGTCTGGACCGATCGCCTGACGGCCTGTGACCAGTACCGGGCGAAGGCCTACCGCGTCGACCCGGTCCCCGGAACGCCTGGGCAATATTTCTGCTATGTCGCCTACGACCTCATCCTGTTCGAGGAAGGATCAATCGCCAATCTCACGGCGTCGATCATCGGCAACGTCTTCTCGTTCAAGCCGCTGAAGGCGGCAAGGCTCGAGGACATGCGCTTCCCCGTCGCCTACGTGAAGACCTTCAGGGGCCCACCGACCGGCATAGTCGTGGAACGCGAACGGCTGGACAAGTTCGGCAAGCCCCTGCTCGGCGCCACCACCAAGCCGAAGCTCGGACTCTCAGGCAAGAACTATGGCCGTGTCGTCTATGAGGGCCTGAAAGGTGGTCTCGACTTCATGAAAGACGACGAGAACATCAACTCGCAGCCCTTCATGCATTGGCGCGACCGCTATCTTTACTGCATGGAGGCGGTCAACCACGCATCCGCCGTCACCGGCGAGGTCAAGGGGCACTATCTCAACATTACCGCCGGCACGATGGAAGAGATGTACCGTCGCGCCGAATTCGCCAAGGAACTCGGCTCCGTCATCGTCATGGTGGACCTCATCATCGGCTGGACGGCAATTCAGTCGATCTCGGAATGGTGCCGGCAGAACGACATGATCCTGCACATGCACCGCGCCGGCCACGGCACCTACACGCGGCAGAAGAACCACGGCATCTCGTTCCGCGTCATCGCCAAGTGGTTACGGCTCGCCGGCGTCGACCACCTGCATGCGGGCACTGCCGTCGGCAAGCTTGAGGGCGACCCGATGACCGTTCAGGGCTATTACAATGTCTGCCGCGAGATGAAAAACGAAGTCGACCTGCAGCGCGGCATCTTCTTCGAGCAGGACTGGGCCGACCTCAAAAAGGTTATGCCGGTGGCGTCGGGCGGCATTCACGCCGGCCAGATGCACCAGTTGCTCGATCTTTTCGGCGATGACGTCGTGTTGCAATTCGGCGGCGGCACGATCGGTCATCCGATGGGCATCCAGGCAGGAGCCACCGCCAATCGCGTCGCGCTGGAAGCCATGGTGCTGGCCCGCAACGAAGGCCGCGACATCGCGCACGAAGGTCCCGAGATCCTCAGGGCAGCGGCCAAGTGGTGCAAGCCGCTCGAAGCGGCCCTCGATACCTGGGGCAACATCAGCTTCAACTACACCCCGACGGACACCTCGGATTTCGTGCCGAGCGTAAGCGTCGCCTGACGGAACGCAAAGAGAAGGAGAATCCACATGCGTATCACCCAAGGATGCTTCTCGTTCCTGCCGGACCTGACAGACGAACAGATAACTGCACAGGTGGAGTATTGTCTCGGCAAGGGATGGGCGATCGGCGTCGAGCATACCGATGACCCGCACCCCCGCAATACCTATTGGGAAATGTGGGGCAATCCGATGTTCGACCTGAAGGATGCCAAGGGCGTCATGATGGAGTTGGAGGATTGCCGCAAGGCTTATCCACAGGATTACATCCGCCTGAATGCCTTCGATTCCAGCCGCGGCCTCGAGACCGTGACGATGTCCTTCATCGTCAACCGTCCCGACAACGAGCCGAACCTCAGGATGAGCCGGACGGAAAGCCGCGGTCGCAACCAGCGCTATGCCTGGGAAACGCAACGGTAGAAGGAGCAGGCAGATGGCGATGCCGCAAGCCCAATCGAGCACCGAAAGCCTGCCGACATCGGTCGATCTCGCCGAGGAATACAGGGCCTCCGGCGTCGCCGAAGTCCTCGACGAACTGGATCGAGAACTCGTTGGATTGAAACCAGTGAAGCGGCGGATCCGCGAGACGGCAGCCCTGCTGCTCGTCGAGCGGGCCCGCCGGGCGATGGGCCTGACCCACGAGGCACCGTCGCTGCACATGAGCTTCACGGGCAATCCCGGTACTGGCAAGACAACGGTCGCCTTGCGCATGGCCAATCTGCTGCACCGGCTCGGCTATATCCGCAAGGGGCATCTGGTGTCGGTGACGCGCGACGACCTGGTCGGGCAATATATCGGCCATACGGCGCCCAAGACCAAGGAGATCCTGAAGAAGGCAATGGGTGGTGTGCTGTTCATCGATGAGGCCTATTACCTCTACCGTCCGGACAACGAGCGCGATTACGGCCAGGAAGCGATCGAGATCCTGCTGCAGGTGATGGAGAACAACCGCGACGATCTGGTCGTCATTCTCGCCGGCTACGCCGACCGCATGGATCGATTTTTCGAGAGCAACCCGGGCTTCCGCTCGCGCATTGCCCACCATATCGATTTTCCCGATTACGACGACGGGGAGCTGCTGTCGATCGCCGAGAGCATGCTTAGCCGTCAGGGCTATCGCTTCGACGCTAAGGCGACAGCGGTGATGGGCGACTACATCGCCCGGCGTCGACGCCAGCCGCATTTCGCCAATGCCCGCTCGATCCGCAACGCGCTGGACCGGGCGCGGCTGCGGCAGGCGAACCGACTGTTCGAGGAAACCGTCGGCCCCGTCGACGCCGAGCAGCTCTCAACCATCACGGCTCGGGACATTTCCGCAAGCCGCGTGTTCAGCATGGGTGAACCCAATCATCCGGAGACATCGTCATGAGCGAGAAGACCATCATAGCCCCTTCGGTTCTGTCGGCCGATTTTGCAAGACTCGGCGAAGAGGTCGAGACCGTCTGCCGGGCGGGTGCCGACTGGATCCACCTTGACGTGATGGACGGCCATTTCGTGCCAAACATCACCTTCGGCCCGCCGGTCGTCAAAGCGATCCGGAGCCGAACGGACAAGGTGTTCGACTGCCACCTGATGATCGCGCCGGCCGACCCGTTTCTTGGTGCCTTCGCCGATGCGGGCTCTGACATCATCACCGTGCATGCGGAAGCAACCACCCACCTCGACCGGTCGCTGCAGGCGATCCGCGACCTCGGCTGCAAGGCCGGCGTGTCGCTCAATCCCTCGACGCCGGAGAGCGTTGTCGAATACGTGCTGGACCGGCTCGACCTCATCCTCCTGATGACGGTCAATCCAGGTTTCGGCGGCCAAGCCTTTATTCCATCCGTCGTCGAGAAGGTGCGACGCGTGAAGTCCATGATCGGCAGCCGTCCGATCCACATCGAGATCGACGGCGGCGTTACGCCGGAAACGGCGCCGCTCGTTGCCGCAGCCGGCGCGGACGTGCTGGTCGCCGGCTCGGCGGTGTTCAAGGGCGGCAGCGAGGAGGCCTACGCGAGAAACATCGCGGCGATCCGCGCGGCCTCCGACGGCGCCATGAAGAAAGCTGCGTGAGCCATGGCCGCCGCCCCTCCCGTCTGTGACTTCGGCTGGCCGGCGGTCGACGCGAGACTCCCCGGCGTCGACGGTCTCGCCTGCTCCATATTCGATCAGGCCGGGCCGAAGGGGCTGGTCGTGGCCTTCATCTGCAATCACTGCCCCTATGTCAAAGCGGTCATCGCGCGGATCGTTCGGGACGCGATCGGCCTGAAAGCTCACGGCATCGGCTTCGTGGCGATCAGCGCCAATGATGCAGAGGCCTATCCGCAGGACTCGTTCGACAACATGAAGCGTTTCGCTTCGCAAAACGCCCTGCCCTTTCCCTATCTCTACGACGAGGACCAGTCCGTCGCCAAAGCCTATGGCGCCGTCTGCACGCCCGACTTCTTCGGCTTCAACAAGGACATGAAGCTGCAATATCGCGGGCGACTGGACGCCTCGCGCAAGGAGATCGGCCCTGCCGACCTGAGGCGCGACCTTTACGAGGCCATGGTCATGGTCGCATTGTTTGGCAAAGGCCCGTCGGAACAACAGCCTTCCATAGGCTGTGCCATAAAATGGAAAGCATCGGCCTGCCAGGCCTGAATCAGTTGCCGTTCTTTCGCCGGCGGATTACTCACCCCCTCTGCCCGGCAGGGCAGAGGGGGTATCAAAGGCTGGGCGCTGGTCGTAAACGCCTCAGTCCCCGCCCGTTGGGGGCGCCTCCTGGAGGGAGGCAAACGGGCGGGGTCCGAGGGAGGAGGCGTTCAGCTCTTTGTCAGGCCGGCAGTGCGCCGGTCTGTTTGGCGATATGCGTCGCGATTGCATCCATGAGGGCTGGAGACAAGCAATCGTAGGGTTGCAGGCCGAGCTCCGTCAGGCGGGCGCGTATTTCCGGCATCCGGTCGGGGCTGACGCCGCTTTCGATCACGGAAGATACGAAGGCCGCAAACTCCGGCGGCGACCAGCCTGTCTCGTCGCTGAGTTCGGTATGCACGAAGTCCAGGCCATAGAAGGGATGTTTGGTGTTCTCGATCCGGCCATACATGTGCGTTCCGCAATCCTTGCAGGCGTAACGCTGGATAGTCGCGCTTGGATCGACGATCTGCAGTTTTTCCGAACCTGATGTGACATTCACCTTGTCACGGCTGACGACTGCGATCTGCGCAAAGGTGGCGCCGTCCGGTTTCCAACATTTCGTGCAGCCACAGGCATGGTTGTGCGCCGTCTGCGAGCCAATCCTGACTGTCACCGGATTGGTCGCGCATTTGCATTTCAGCGTGCCGCCCTGAAAGTCCGAACTGGCCGGCGGAAAGCCGTTGTCGATGGACGGATGCAGCTTAAGCATTTGTTCCTCCTCTCTCTTGAACACCTTCAGGTCCTTCCCGAGAAAGCAGGATCGACGCAAATGCCGCTGGCGGCAACATAGCGGAAAGTGGCGGTTTTCGGCTCTAACCTTTGGGCTCAAGCCATCCGTTGGCTTCGCTCACCCAGCGCGATCCGTGGCTTTGGCCGACATGGCTGACGTCAAGCCCGGTCATGATGCACCTCCCTTGAGAGCAAGGCCGATTCTGTCGCCTGGTCGCTCGCAATCGTCGCCGGTCTCCCGGCAAGGCGCAGGGACCGCCGGGCCAGCCGCTGCGCCTCGATGTCCGAATGGGTCACGAGAATGACGGCGCGGCCGCTTTCCGCGATCAGCATTTCGGTAAGGGCCAACATTTCCTCTACGGTTCTCGGATCGAGCGACACATAGGGCTCGTCCATCACGAGAAGGTCGGGCCGCCCGGCAAAGGCGCGCGCCAGCGCCAGCCGCCGCTGCTGGCCGAGCGACAGCTGGCCGGGAAAGAGCCCGGCCTTGTCGACGATGCCGGTCCGCTCCAGTGCCGAAAGCGCCGCTTGCGTCCCGAGTTCCGGATGCACCAGGGTCAGGTTCTCAACGACGCTGCGCCACGGCAGGAGAACGGGTTCCTGGAACACCATGGCGATCTTGTCAGGGCGGGTGATCTCGCCCTCGAAAGCGGGATCGATGCCGGCGATCAACCTCAGCAGTGTCGATTTGCCTATCCCCGATGCGCCGAGGATCGCGATGGTCTCGCCGACTTCCATCTCAAAACGGATGTCGCGCAGGATCTCCTCCCCGCCGAAAGCCTTTCGTCGGACATCGATCCTGATCATGCCGTCCTCCAGCGCCGGACCCGGCGTTCGGACGGCTGCAGGATCAGCGCCTCGACCAGCAGCATCACGCCGATGAAGGACAGCGCGTAGACCAGCACCATCGCCACATCGAAAAGCTGAAAATAGAAATGGATCTGAAAGCCAATGCCGCTGGAGCGGCCGAGAAACTCGACCACCAGCACGATCTTCCAAATCACCGCGATGCCGGAGCGGGCAGCGCCGGCGATGAACGGCGCAAGCTGCGGCATGACCACATGGCGCAGCCTTGCCAGCGGCCGCATGCGATAGACCTTGGCCATCGCGTCGAGATTCGAGTCGAGTGCCCGCGCCCCCTCGCGCAGGATCGTGGCGACATTCGGAATCTTGTTGAGCACGACGGCAATGATCGCCGCGGTCTCGTTGAGCCCGATCCAGAGATAGCACAGCACGATGAGCACGAGGGCCGGCAGGTTGAGGAAGACGACAAGCCACGGATCGAGCCATTGGTCGACAGCGGGAACGCGCCCCATCAGGTAGCCGAGTGCTGCGCCAATGGCCATCGCCGGCACAAAGGCGCAGACCACGCGCCACAACGTCATGCCGAGGTGATAGGGCAAAGCGCCGGAAGCAACGGCTTCGGTAAAGGGTGTCCACAGTGCTAAGGGCCGAGGCAGGACGGATGCATCCGCCGTCAGTTCGGCCGCCACGATCCAGAGCAGCAGAAGCAGCCCGAGCGAAAATGCGCGCACCAGCGCAGGATGTTGCAGCGTCTTACTCAAGGCGCAGGAACAGTCCATTCGGCAGGCTTGTTGCCTTGCCTACGAGCTCCGCTCCGCCGAGGTCCGCCATCAGCCGCAAGAACCGGTCGGCGGCCGCCTCGTCGATCGGCTTGCCACTCGGGATTCCGGCGCGATAGCCGTCGCGCAACGCAATGAATTCGGCGTCGTCTCCGGCATTCATCTGGTCTCGCAAATCGTCCCACACAGCGTCGTCGCCGCGCAGCAGGTCCTTGGCCGCGCGCGATGCGCCGTGAAGCCCTTTCACAATGTCTGGATGGGCGGCCACATACTCGCCCTTCAACACGTAGCCGAGCAGCGGCGTGTCGGGATCAAGCTTGAGCGCCGCTGCGGCATCGGCGACGGAGATCACCTCCCGCATGCCCTTGGCCTTCATCTTCGCCAGGAAGTGCCAGAAATTGATTGTTCCCGCGGTCTCGTCGGAAAAAGCCGACTTGAAGATCAGCGGCGGCGCTCCGAACACCTGCTCGGTCTCAGTGGCGAGATCCATGCCATGTTGCTGCTTGGCATAGGCGCGCAGAATCAGCCAGCTCTTGTCGAGCGGCCCGCCGGCAATGCCGATCTTCTTGCCGGCGAGATCCGGCAGCGCCTCGATGCCGCTGTCCTCCTTGACCACCAGCCCGCCGACCGCCCGCGAATAGGGGATGAAAACGTAGTCCTTGCCGGCGGCACGCTGGTTGGCAACCCATATCCAGTCGGCCACCATGGTGTCCGCCTCACCGCCCTCGAAGGCCACGCGTGTCGCCCCGTTGTCCGCATAGTCCTGGACCTTGAGCTCGAAGCCATTCTTGCGGTCGAGCTCATGGGTCTTGATGGTGGAAATCTCCCAGTTCACGGTACCGGACGCCAGCATCGCTGCCCGCAATTGCGGCAGATCCTCTGCTACGGCAGCAGCCGGCGCGATCGCAAAAAGGCACGCGGCCAGAACTCGTTTCAAAACGTTCATTGGTTCCTCCCCGAACCTGTCACCTCGGCTCGCTGCGTTCTTCTCGTGCAGCCGGCTCACTGAATGGCATACGCACCTTCTGGCTGTTGCTGTGCTCAATTCGGGGCGACCACGACCCCCCAAGGCTGCTCGCCGACTTGAACCGAACGGATCACCGTTTCCTCCTTGACGTCGATGATGCTGACATCGTTGGAGTTGCCATTCGTGGTGACCAGGAATTCCTCCCCCGGCGTGAATGCCATCTGCCAGACGCGCTGCCCGACAAGCAGGTAATCGAGAACTTCATCCCGCGCCGCGTCAATCACCGCAACCCGGTTGGCCGGGCCGAGCGCCACGAAAACGCGGGAACCATCCTTGGTCGCCTTGACGCCTACCGGCTGCAACCATTCCGGCAGAATGCCCGGCACCGCAAAGCCGATCTTCTTGGCGATCGCCGGCTCGGGTGCCGTCAGGTCGATCACCGAAACGGTGCCGCCGATTTCAGAGCTGACGTAGAGTTTCTTGCCGTCGGCCGTAAATTCGGCAAAGCGCGGACGCTGGTCCACCCGCACGTTGTGCATGATCTCGTAAGTGGAGGCATCGATGAAATGCGCCATATTGGTGGTTTCGGAGGTATTGATGATGGTCTTCGCATCCGGGCTGACAGCAACGCCTTCCGGCTCGACGCCGACGGGTATTTCGGCCAGCACCTGACGCGTCTTGACGTCGACGACGGTCACAAGATTGTCGTCCTCATTGGCGACGTAAAGCGGATTGCCCGAGGGATCGAGAACGAAGAGTTCCGGATCGGCGCCCGACGGCAGCGTATGCAGCTCCTTGTAGGTTTCGGGATCGAAAACCCGGACGGTGTCATCGTCCGAAGCGCAGACATAGAGCTCCTTGCCATCCGGGCTAATCGTGATGCCACGCGGCCTGTTGCCGGCCGGGAAAGTGGCGATCACCTCCCAGCTTTGGCTGTCGAGCACGGTCACGTTATTGCTGCGTTCGTTGGTCACGAATACCTTGTTGGCCTCAGCGGGACCGGCAAACGTCAGAACGGCTGGCAGAAGCACCACTGCGGATCTCAGCATTCTATCCTCCAAAGGCGTGACAAACGGTTTCGGGAGCATCCGTGCCCAGCGTGTCGAGCGGCGAAAGCTGGTGCAGGTAGCCATCCTGCGGCGAAACGGAAACAGTCACCCGGCCGTCGGTCAAAAGGATCGGCTGGCGCAGCTGCCCGTTCCAGGGACGAAAGGTCAGCTTCTGGCCCTTGAACGCCGCCAATTCGAAATCCTCCGAAAGGGCATAGGCCCTGACGGACGCCGGATCGGTCTTGCCGGACTGTGTCACCGCTTCGCCGATCACGCGCATGGCAAGCCAGGCCTGGTAGTCCTCCTCGCGCATGCCGCGGCCGGCGAGCTTTTCGAAGCGGCGCTGGAACTGCGTCGCGCCCCAGGCTTCATGGGCAGCATGCCAGGACACCGGTCGAAGGCCCGCAGATCCTGCCACAGGCCTCGGGTTCCAGGAGTGATAGGGCAGGTAGGGTGCGAAGACGCCGGCCTCGTCGGCCGCGATGATCACGTCATAATCCTCGGCGTCCTGGGTGAATACGGGGATCTGTTTTTGCACCATCACGTGGCCGGTATCCGTGCGCCGGGCGCCGCCGGTGTCCACGAACTCGCGCTCCTCGACGATCTCCGCCCCGAATTTGGCGGCCGATTTGCGATAGTTTTCTGCCAGAAGCTGGTCCTCGGGATGCGAGCCGTGGATCAAGAGGATGCGCGGCCATTTCTTCCACATGAGGAACTGAATAACGCCATCGCTGAGCATGGAGCGGCTCGGCGAGACATGCAGCACATTGGCGCGGCAGTCGGCGTCGCGCAGCGTCTCGTCACGAGCGCCCGCATTCAAGAGCAGCACGTCGGGACCCGCCCTGTCGGATAGCGCCTTCACGGTATCGCCTTCGGCGATCACCGTGATCAGGCCGAAGCCTTCGGCTTTCAGCGCATCGAGCGCCGCCGCCGCCTTGTCCGGTGCGACCGCTTGCGTCTTCAGCGTGTAATCCGTGTCCGTGAAGGCGCCGGTCGTGCGATTGTCCTCATTGCCCAGCATGGCGCCGGCAAAACCGAGATCGGCAGGTCGCTCGTCAAGCCGCGAGATCGGCGGGCCGACCACGCGATCGATCCTGAGCACGGCGGCCTTCACCTCCATCGCCCGCAGAGGCAACGCGACGAGCATCGCGGCGCAAAAGACGGCAAGCGCAAGCCGTAGATCGGACATTCCGGAACGACCTCCCAATCTTCCTGACACTTCCTTGGGAAGGAGATTAACAGCGCAGTTTTTGTTGCAGAACCGATACTTAAGGAGCGTAGTTTCGCAAAATGCCTATGCTAGGCTGAGCTATGCAACGCACCCTGATAGCGCTGATCCTAGCCTTGCTGCCGACATTCGCCCTGGCCAGGATGGACAAACCGCTGATGCCGGGCGCCAAGGTGGCGTTCCTCGGGATGAGTTTCATCGATCTGTCGACGGAGGGCGCCTACAACGGCGTGCGCGCCGACGAAACGGCGCGGCTCAAGCTGTTGGAGGGGGCCGCGCGCGACCGTTTCGCGGCGGAAGGTTTCGTCATCGTCTCCACTGATCCCGTGGCGACCGATCTCGCCAACACGGTGGATCCCGCCAACTGCAACGGCTGCGACGTTGGCATGGCCGCCCGGCTCGGAGCGGACTATGTGCTGGTTGGCGAAGTGCGTAAAATATCCAACCTCATCCTGTCGATAAGCCTCGTGCTACGCGACGTGCGCTCGGGCGAGATGCTGCGCGGCCTTGCGGTCGACATCCGTTCGAACACCGACGACAGCTGGCTGCGCGGCCTTCGTTACATCCTGAAAAACCACTTCTTCAAAACGTGAGGGCGGCAGCCGTCTGCAGCGCCGCGCGTCGCGTCAGACGCGCAAAGGATGCTGCAGCACTTTGAATTGCTGCATGTTTTCGTCCTTAAGTCGTAGCCGGAAAAATGCAGTAGGTCCGAGGAGCAGGCAAGCTGCGGACGGATCATTGTGACGCCTTGAACGGCCCTGTCCCCATATCGTTCACGAGCGGGACACCCGCCTCCGTGAGGATGGAGTTGATCTCGGATTGATTCCGGCGGATCAGGGAGTTCAGCTTGCGCTCCCAGACCTTCTCGCCTTGCCGCACGCCCATGGTGATGCGGTAGAAGAGCCTCGGCGGCGTCGGCTCGGACAGGAGCGGCGTTACCTTCAGGTCTGGATGACTCGCCTTGACCAAGGGCGCGCCGATCGGGCCCCAGAGGATTGCTGCGTCGATGGCGCCAGACTTCAGGTCGGCAAGCATGTCGTCGGCCGGGTCCTCGTAACGCCGATCGACCATCAGATGGTACGGCTTCGCTTTGGGCAGCAGTCCGTTCCTCGCCATATGCGTCGCCGGCGGTGTTCCCGCGATGATGCCGATCCGCTTGTCCTTGAGCAGTGGATCGGACAGCTTCGTGACGTCGGACAGCGGACCGCTCGAGGGGACGATCAGCACAAAGGCCGAGGTGTAATAGTGGTTGGTATTCAACACCAGTTCATCGCCCTGGGCGTAGCCAATGACCACGTCGCAGGCATTGGCCTGCAGGGTCTTGCGAACGAAGCCGGTGGCCATCGGAAACCATGTATAGTCCAATGGCAGCCCGAGCTTGGACGCCATCAACTCGGCAATCTTGTTCTCGTACCCTGCACCAGAGCGATCCGACATCGGCAGATTGGCCGGATCGGCACAGACACGGAAAGCTGTCTTCGATACCAGGTCCGAGGTCTGTGCCGCCGCCGGACCAGTACCCGCCACGACCAGGGTGAGAACGCTGGTTGCGGCGACGAGGCTAGTTACTGCCGAGGCACGATTTTTCAGCTTCCCGGATCGCATCCGATTTCGCTTCCTTCTTGGCCGGGCGTCCCCGCGGCAAGGTGCCGGAGCCACGCGCTTTCAAATAGGTATAGATGTCGTCGAGATAACACATGACGTTGGCGTTCTCGCCGAAGGCGGGCATCACCGAGTGCTCGGCCGTATTCACCTTCTTGCGTCCGTTCGTGACGACTTCGAGGAAGGCGTAGTAGTCCAAGTTTATCGCGGAGTTCTTCAAGGCCGGTGCGTAGCTCGAGCCCTCGCCCTCCGGACCATGACAGACATGGCATTCGGAGTGATAGCGGCGGAAGCCCGAATAGGTCATCCAGTCGACCGTGCCATCCTTGGCGATATTGAAGGTCGGAACGTCGTCGGCGGTGTAATACCGCCCGTTCTCGCTGCGGACGGCGGTGATGTTGTCCTTGGGCGCCGATGCGTCTTCTGCACCTGCGGTGCCGGCAAAAAGCATCGACACGGAAAGGATCAACGGTATGGCGGGTCTGATTCTGGTCATCTTGCGTCCTTTTAGGCGGGGGACGAATGGGCGCGGGTTTCACTACCCGCGCCCATTCCCTGGGCGAAGATTGCCGCTTCACTCCGGCAGCTTGAACACGGTGAGCGTGCCGCCGAGCGCCGTGTAGTTGCTCAGGGCGGAATAGCCACCGACGGCTCCGAGACCTTCGTTCGGGTTGGTCAGGCCGGCTGCCAGTCCAATGCCGGCCCAACCGCCGACGCCCGAGAGCACGGCCACGTACTGCTTGCCGTCACGGGCATAGGTCATCACGTTGCCGATCACCCCGGAAGGCGTCTTGAAGCGATAGAGCTCCTTGCCGGTCGCGGCGTCGACCGCCTTCAGGTAGCCCTCGAGCGTTCCGTAGAAGACGACGTCGCCCGCCGTTGCCAGGGCACCCGACCAGACGGAGAAGGGTTCCGGCAGGGACCACTTGATCTTGCCTTCCTTGTTGTCCCAGGCAATGAAGTTGCCCATGCCGCCGTGGCTGTCCTTCGGCGGATACATCGACAGCGTTGCCCCGACATAGGGCTGACCGGCGGTGTAGTTTACCCGGAACGGTTCGTAGTCCATGCAGACATGGTTGGTCGGCACGTAGAACAGCTCGGTTTTCGGCGAGTAGGCCGCCGGCTGCTGGTCCTTGGAGCCTAGAGCTGCCGGGCAGACACCGGTCGTGTTCGTGTCCTCGCCGTTCTGCTCGGTCGAATACTGCGACACGACCTGCGGCCGACCATACTGCTCCGACTTCGGATCCATGACCACTTCAGTCGCCCAGTTGACCTTTGGATCGTATTTCTGCGCCACCAGAAGTTCGCCGGTGATGCGGTCCATCGTGTAGCCGAAGCCATTGCGGTCGAAGTGGGTCAGCAGCTTGCGATCCTTGCCGTCGATCTGCTGATCCGTCAGGATCATCTCGTTGACGCCGTCATAATCCCATTCGTCATGGGGCGTCATCTGGTAAACCCATTTCGCCATGCCGGTGTCGACATCACGCGCCCAGATGGTCATCGACCAACGATTGTCGCCGGGCCGTTGGGTCGGGTTCCAGGTCGAAGGGTTGCCCGATCCGTAGTACATCAGGTTCGCTTCGGGATCGTAGGCATACCAGCCCCAGGTCGTGCCGCCGCCGATCTTCCATTGATCGCCTTCCCAGGTCGTGAGGCCCGAGTCCTTGCCGACCGGCTTGCCCAAATGGGTGGTCTTTTCAGGATCCATCAGCGTATCGCTGTCCGGGCCCATGGAGTAACCGCGCCACAGGACCTTGCCATCCGCCATCGAATAGGCCGTCACGTGGCCGCGGACGCCGAATTCGCCGCCGGATATGCCGACGAGAACCTTGTCCTTCACGGGCATGACAGTGGCGGTATTGGTCTCGCCCTTGGTAGCATCACCGTTCTTGACGCTCCAGATGACCTTGCCGGTCTTGGCGTCGAGCGCGACGACCGTTGTGTCGGCCTGATGCAGGAAGATCTTGTTATCCGCATAGGCGACGCCGCGGTTAACCGTGTCGCAGCACATCACAGGAATGACGTTCGGATCCTGTTTCGGTTCGTATTTCCAGAGGATCTGGCCGTCCTTCTTGAGGTCCAGGGCGTAGACCGTATTCGGAAACGGCGTATGGACATACATGATGTCGCCGACGACGAGTGGCGCACCTTCATGACCGCGCAGAATGCCGGTCGAGAAAGTCCATGCCACCTGCAGCTTCCCGACATTGTCCTTGTTGATCTGGTCGAGCTTCGAGTAGCGCAGGTTGGCGTAGTCGCCGGTCTGGATAGCCCATTGATTGGGATCATCGATAAGCTTCTGCAATTCCGAGTTAGCGAGAGCGACCTGTGCGCTGCCGCCTATCGAAATGAAGGCAAGCAATGTAAGAAGTCGTTTCATTTTCATCCTCCTCTCGAGTGCTGCCGATCAGGGCCATTCCCCCGTCGCCCCGGGAAAACCTGGTGGGTCTCCTCACTTCCCGGTACCGGCCTGCGACACTATCCCCGCCGCTTCAATGAGCCCGGGGCACCTCTGCTTTTGGGTTTCCACTCCTCCGTCGCTTAAGGAAATGTTGCCAAATATGCGATCAGATCGGCGCGCTCCTGGTCCTTGCGCAAACCCGCAAAGGTCATCTTCGTGCCGGGCAAAAAGGCTTTCGGATTGGTCACGAACTCAGCGATCTTCTCGGGCGTCCAGGTCAACCCACCCTCGGCCGCCTTGGTCATTGCGGGGGAATAGGAGAACCCATCGACCTTGCCGGCCGGGCGGTCGACCACACCGGTGAGCAGCGGACCGGTCTTCGATTTGGCATCCGGACCGATCGCATGGCAGGCCTGACACTTGCGAAACACCGTCTTGCCCGCCGCCGGGTCGCCGGCTGCAGGATCAAGAGCTAGCGCCGGCGCAATCGAGCCTGTGAGAACTCCACCAAATACGACGACTGCGGTCAGTGCGGTACCAAGTCTAAAAGCCATGCCTTCCTCTCCCTTACGCGGTGTTCAACCGCTCTGCATGCCAGCGCACGTGGTCTTCGCCGAAGCTCGCCACGAAGTAATAGCTATGGTCATATCCTGCCTGCATCCTGAGGACGCCGGCCTGGCGGCGCTCGGCCATGAGCCGGGCCAGCGCCTCGGGCTGCAACTGTCCCAGGAACTGGTCTGCCGAGCCCTGATCGATCAGGATGTCGCCCTGCCAGCCAAGTTCGCTGAGGAGCAGGCAGGCGTCGTACATGCCCCAATGGGCCTCATCATCACCGAGATAGGCCGAGAACTGCTTGCGGCCCCAGTCGGACCGGGTCGGATTGACAATCGGTGCAAGGGCGGAAACGGAGCGGAACAGCGAAGGATTCCGAAAGGCGATCGTCAGCGCGCCGTGGCCGCCCATCGAGTGCCCGGTAACGCCATTGACGCCGTTGAGCGGAAATTGCTCCGGCAGCAGGGCGGGCAATTCCGTGACGATGTAATCATACATCTGGTAGTGCCGCGCCCAGGGCTTCTGTGTCGCATTGACGTAGAAGCCTGCCCCGTGACCCAGATCATAGGCCTCGTCGTCGGCGACGCCTTCGCCGCGCGGCGAGGTATCGGGGAAAACCACCGCCAATCCCGCTTCCGCCGCGTGCCGCTGCAGGCCCGCCTTTATCATGGCGTTCTCATGGGTGCAGGTCAGCCCTGAGAGATACCAGAGCAGTGGGACAGGCCGTGTCCGTGCCTGTGGCGGCAGGTAGAGGCCGAACGTCATCTCGACACCGCAGACCTCGGACATGTGCCGGTAGACCGACTGCGTCCCGCCGAAACATTGGTTTTGCGTTACGAGTTCCATCTTCACGCTCAATAGACGACGACCGAGCGGATGCTCTCGCCGGAATGCATCAGCTCGAAGCCCTTGTTGATGTCGTCGAGCGGCAGCGTGTGGGTGATCATCGGGTCGATTGCGATCTTGCCCTCCATGTACCAGTCGACGATCTTCGGCACGTCGGTGCGCCCGCGCGCGCCGCCGAAGGCGGTGCCCATCCAGGTGCGGCCGGTGACCAGCTGGAACGGCCGGGTCGATATCTCCTGGCCGGCGCCGGCCACCCCGATGATCACCGACTTGCCCCAGCCGCGATGCGAGGCCTCGAGCGCCTGGCGCATCACCTTGACATTGCCGGTGCAGTCGAAGGTGTAGTCGGCGCCGCCGATCTGGTCGGCGCCGCGCTTCGTCATGTTGACGAGATAGGGCACGATGTCGTCGCCGACCTCCTTCGGGTTGACGAAGTGGGTCATGCCGAATTTTTCGCCCCAGGGCTTCTTGTCGTTGTTCAGATCGACGCCGATGATCATGTCGGCACCGGCAAGCCGAAGCCCCTGGATGACGTTCAGACCGATGCCGCCGAGACCGAAGACGATCGCGGTCGATCCCATCTCGACGCGTGCCGTGTTGATCACCGCGCCGATGCCGGTGGTCACCCCGCAGCCGATGTAGCAGATCTTGTCGAACGGCGCGTCGGGATTGACCTTGGCGACGGCGATCTCCGGCAGCACGGTGAAGTTGGCAAAGGTCGAGCAGCCCATATAGTGGTGGATCTTGTCCTTGCCGATCGAAAACCGCGAGGTGCCGTCCGGCATCAGCCCTTGCCCTTGCGTGGCGCGGATGGCGGTGCAGAGATTGGTCTTGCGGCTGAGGCACGACGGGCAGGCGCGGCATTCCGGGGTATAGAGCGGAATGACATGGTCGCCCTTCTTCACCGAGGTGACGCCGGGGCCGACGTCGACGACGATGCCAGCGCCCTCGTGGCCGAGGATCGCCGGAAACAGCCCTTCCGGATCGGCGCCGGAGAGGGTGAAATCATCGGTATGGCAGATGCCGGTCGCCTTGACCTCGACCAGCACCTCGCCGGCCCTCGGCCCTTCGAGCTCGACTTCGGTCACAACAAGGGGTTTTCCGGCTTCGACAGCCAGAGCAGCGCGAGTGCGCATCGATACCTCCGGTAACTGCGTTCTTTAAGGGTGGGCCTGTGTGGCCCTGTATGCAGATTACAGACGCGCCAAGGCCCAAAGACAATTGCGACCTTAGTGTGTAAAACGCGACCTTTGGCTTCTCCCTTGGTCAGCCTATACTGACGCTCGCTGGAACAGGGGAGACCGGAGATGAGAGCCGCCAGTTATGCCTTCAGCCTGGTACTTTGCCTGACGCAAGCTCCCGGCCTTGCAGGCGCTACGGACTTTTCCGATCCCGACTGGCCATGCATCCAGCGCAAGGTCGAGAACCTTTCGGCGAGCCTGATGTGGCCCGAACCGATAGAACCCATGGCACTTGCTCCTGCGGCAAAAGAGCTGGTGGAGGTCGTATCGCTCCGCCGCGTTACGCTCGAAGAGGCAGAGGCCCATGTCCGGGCTTTCATTGCAAAGAATGCCCCCTTGGACGGCCAATCGCTCGGCAATATCTTCCTCGCCGTATTCGACAAAATCGCCGATACCCGGCAGCGGCTGATTGCCGGGATTGCCCGCTATTCCCGCAGCCAGATCGCGCTCTCGTCGCGGATCGACGGAAGCCGCGTCGAGATGGCCAAGCTTACGCGCGAAAAAAATCCGGATTTCGACCGTATCGACAAGCTGGAGGAGCAGGTCGACTGGGACGAGCGCATCTACCGCGAGCGTGCGCAGGCGCTTACCTATGTCTGCGAAACGCCGGTGCTTCTGGAGAAACGCCTGTATGCCATTGCCCAGATCCTGCTCAAGCAGATGCCTGATTGAGCCGTACCTCTCGACCTACTGCATGTTTCCTTAAATCGTACTCGATTTAAGACTAAAAATATGCAGCAAGTCAAAGTGCTACAGCGTCCTTTGCGCGTCTGATAAGACGCGCGGCGCTGTAGCGCATCGGCCCGAAAATCGGGGTCGATTTTCGGAAAGCACGATGCGTAGATTCAAAGACTTACAGCGTCCTTTGTGCGTCCTGAAGGACGCACGGCGCTGTAGGTACGTGGCCTTCTGCATCGGAGTTTACAGCGCCGCGCGTCTCATCAAACGGACGCTGTAGCACTTCGAATGGCTACATGTTTGCTTAAATCGGCTACGATTCAAGCAAACATGCAGGAGGTCAGAAGCACAGCATCTCGGCCTCTGCCTGGGCACGTCTCAGGTCGGCCACCATCGTGCGCGGCATCGCCGCCGACTTGAACATGGCCGTCTGTTCGCCGCCTACCTGCTGGAGAGACAGCACGGTCTCGGCCTGGACATATTTCTCATAGGGCAAGATGGAAGCGATCAGATCGATCGAGCAGGCACATTTGCCCAATACCGCCCGGCTCTGACCGTTGACCGCCATGCAACCGAACACGTAGTCGGCCCGCGCCTCGGTCGGATAGTCGTTCAGGCGCTCCGACATGCTCTGTCCGCCCGCCGGCACCGCGGCGGCCACGATTATCAGCGCGGATAGGGCTTCCCGCATCATGGCTGGGCCTCCCCTGCCTTTTTCAGAGTGATCGCGTTCGAATAGCCGGCCTCGGCCCCGCCGGCGGCCGACGGCACAGTTGCAACCAGCGAATAATACCAGCCGGGAACGTCTTCCGACACAGTGACGACAAGCGCCAGTTCGGCAAACCTGCCCATGCGTTCGCGGGCCTTGTCTTTCGTGAACGGCCGGATCGTCACCTCGCGCGCGGCGATGTCGCGGTTCTGGTAGCGGCGTGATACGGGCACGGTTTGCGCGTCCCGCAGCAGGGCTTCCTTGATCCGGTTGCGCATATAGAAGGGGCTGCCGCCCGATTGACCGGCAACATCGGTAAGCACGCTTTCAAGGAAGTACATGATGATGGGATTGCCGACCGAAGCCGGATAGTTGCCAAGCGCGCGGGACCGGGTGCCCTGATAGAGCGTCATGACGACATTGTCGTCAGGCTTGAGCTTCAGGCCGATGCCGAAACTGCCGCCCGCCTGCCCGACATCGGTACCGGATATGACCTTGTCGTAGACAAGGGTGCCCTGCCCGGCCTCGCTCTTGCCCGGCACCGCCGCAAGTCCCTTCAGTGCTGTCGACCGAAAGAGAAGCTCGTAGGTTTCGGCAGCCGTGGCCAAGCCCTGGCCCATTCCAAGCAGGAACAGAGCAAAGAGGAGAAGAACACGCATCGCAGACCTCCCGTCCTACAGCGTCGCGCGTCTTACTGGGAGCGCTGGCGATGAGCCTAGCGATGCCTGCGGCAAAGTCACTGGAGACCTTTGTCTGTGTTTGCTCACGCCGAGCGCGCCCGAGTCTTCCAGTCGATCAATGCCCGCAGCCGCACCAGTTGCACCGGCTTGGTGAGCACAGCGAACGACATTTCGTTGCAGAGCTGCAGGAATTGGCGCTGCCGGTTGGCAGAAATGATGATTGCGGGGATCTCGATTCCGGCAAGCGCGCGCAGCGTACGAATTGTCTCTATGCCGTTGTCGCCATTGTCCAGCTGATAATCGACCAGCAGAATATCGGGCGCTGTGCCGATTTCCTGCATCAGCGCGGCGGCCTCGACGGTCGAGGCGGCCGCCAGAACGCTCGCTCCCCAGCTTTCCAGCACCTGCGTCATCGCGTGAAGCTCGTCGGCATCGTTCTCCACGACCATGACGATGAGATCGAGGCTGCCATCGAGCAGCTGCTCCATCATCGGGTTTTCGCAGACGCTGGTACGGCCAGGCGCGGCAAGCGGCACTTCGATCGAGAAGACGGAACCACGGTTGGGCTGCGACACCAGCCGGACCGGATGATCGAGATGGCGGCAGGCCCGCTCGACGATCGACAGGCCAAGTCCCATGCCTGTGCCCTTTCCTGCACCCCCGGCCCGGGTGAACTCGTTGAAGATCCGGGTCTGGTCCTCCTCGGAAATGCCGATACCGGTGTCCCACACTTCGATCCGCAGCCGATTGCCGCGCAGGCGGCAACCAACCAGCACACGGCCGCACTCCGTGTACTGTATCGCGTTCACCACCAGGTTCTGGACGCAGCGCATCAGGTAGCGTTGATCGCTGGTGACCCAACGCGTGGAAGGGACCATCCGAAGCTCTATCCCCTTTTCCGTCGCCAAGGGCGCCAGATCACCCGCGAGGCCCTGCAGCAGGCTTCCAAGTTCGAACGACGTGATGTTGAACTCGGCTGCCGGGCTATCGAGGCGCGAGATATCGAGCAGCGCCTGAAGGAGCGTTTCGATCGAGGTGAAGGACCGCTTGAGCCGGCCGACCACATCCTCCGCCCCGGACTGCCCAGCGGTCTCCGTCAACATCGAGAGATAGAGTTTCGCTGCGTTGATCGGCTGAAGGAGGTCATGGCTGGCCGCCGCCAGGAAGCGAGTCTTCGACGTATGGGCTGTCTCGGCGGCCTCCTTGGCCTGCCGAAGGGCTGCCTCGATTTTGATTTGCTCAATGGCGTGGATCTGCAGCAGGCGGTTGGCCTCGGTCAGTTCGGCGGTCCGCTCCTGTACACGTTGCTCCAGAAGCGCCGCCGCCTGGGTTTCGGCGGTCACGTCCATGATCGACACGATGAAACCGTCGCCGGGCAAGGAGTGGGTGCGAATGTCGAGGCTCATCCCGTCACGTCGCCGACAACGTTCCTGCATCGTCTCGCCGCGGCGCATGACCTTGAACCAGCTGGCGAATTTGGACCGTCGGCCCTTGTGCTCGAGAATCTCGTGACGTTCGACATGTTCGATGATGCGCTGGAAGGGACTTCCCTTCTTCAGAAGCGAAAGCGGCACGCCGAGAAGCTCGCCGAAACGCTCGTTGCGAACGAGCAATTCGCCGCGTGACGAAAACGTGCAGATGCCGAGCGACATGTGATCGAAAGCGGCCTGCAGGAAATGGGCCTGCTGGTCGATAAGGCGGTTCTTCTCGCGCCGGTTCTCCCGCACGATGTCGGTGATTTCGGTCTGCAGCACGGTGATGTTGCCGGAACTGGTCTGCCGGTAGGAAATCTGGAACCACCGATCGTTCCTCAGTTCCATGACGAAGGACGAAAAGCGTTCACCGGATCCCTGGTCCTTCACCAGCGGCTGGGGGCGGCTGATCCCCCCGCTGTCGTCCCGGTTCAGATATTTGCTGGCATTGACGGCCGCGAGATAGTCGTCGAAACCGAGACCGGGTTTGATCAGCGGCTCGACATCGGCAAGCAGGTGCCGGAACTGGGCGTTGCAGACCTGCAGCCGCTCTTCGGAGAAGAGGGCAAAGCCGTCTTCCATGGCCACCATGGCATCGGCCAGGTTCCTTTGGATACGCTCCTGCGCCTGATAGGCAATCTCGAGTTCGCTCGACGCCCTACCAAGCGTGTCGAGGGCCTTCTCCAGGTCTTTGGTCTTTTCCCAGACTTCCGTCTGCAGGGCGATGGCCGATTCGAAAAGTGAATAGGCGGAGCCGCCGACTTCATGACCGCGCTCGGCCCGATTGATCAGAGCCTCGATGATCTTGGCCTGCTTGGCGATCTGGGTCTTGTAGGGTTCGTCCGGATCGATCACAGCGGCGCGCCTCCCTTCGGCCGGAAGAATGCGACGCCGACAAAGGTCTGGTTCACATGCACGCCGAGATGCTGCTCCCCGTAAGTGTTGAAGCCGATGACCCGATGCTGGCGGAACTGCTCGGACGCCTTGCCGTCCAATCCCTTCCGCTCGATCTCGAGCTTGCGCAGATAGCAGTCGAAACCGAGAATGAAATCGGGTGCCTCACCGTCCTTGTCCCTGACGGCGAGCCCTGTCTCGAGCGTGCGGATGATTTCCTTGCCGCGACCGAGCCTCAACAGCAGGCCGTCGTCGATCGCCGACAGGAAGGTGAGGCCATTTTCACCGTGGATCTGCTGGATCGCCCGCACGTGATAGAGATTGCCGTTGCGCACCAGTACCGGGTTCTCGGCGAAAACCATCGGTGACAACTCGCTGACCGGCACCTTGACGAGCCGCGCATATTCCTCGGCCGCCGGTGTGCCATTGATTTCCAGAACCAGCCGTTCCTCGGGGACCGCGCGGGTCACCACCATGCGCGTTTCCGTGGGCTGGAAATGATCGAAGCCGAGGCCGCTAAAGTCCAGGTCGGTTTCCAGGAGCAAAAGAAGAGCAGCGTTGCTGTGGAACTCACCGTTGCGCAGAACCTGCGTGCGCTCGAACCGCAGCCCGTCGCCGGCCGACCCGCCAAACACGGGAATGTCCTTCAGGCCCGCCTCCAGGGCTGCCATCAGGATATCCTCCTGTTTGGACAATCCATCGGCAAAGACCAGGGCAAGCCGCTTTCGGCCCGGCGTCGCACGGAACTGCGAGGCGAGCCGCTCCGTCTGCGACACGACATCGGCGATCGAAACCGGCGAGATGGGTTCGAACAGGATCGAGGCCACCCGGAAGTGATGCCGCTGGAAGGCGATCGCCAGCAACGCGTCGTCTTCATACCCCCGCGGCGTGATCTGGCCGGCCGTCGTGCAGCCAAAGACCACGGTGTTTGGCAGCGACACCCGCAGAGCCTTGGCAACCTCATCGGGTTGAAGCCTGTTCGGCACGAACAGGAGGACGAAGCTTGGCCTTGCGGTGGCAAGCTGCCGCCGGATCTCGGCAAGCGCAACAGCCGCGTCCTCGGCACGCGATGCGGCAAGCCGCACCGCCTCCGCCGGTTTGCGGTCAAGATCGTCGCCAGCCGTCATACGCCGTCATTCCTCCCTTCTACAGCGCCGCGCGTCTAATCGGACGCGCAATCGACGCTGTAGCACCTTGATTCTAGAGCATCTTATCCGTTTTCGGCTGCTCCGCTCGAATACGGGATGCCCCAGTCCCGATTGCCTGTGCCGGCACGCCTCACTGCAGGCTATGGCGTATCGAGACTTCGCGCACCAGCATCGCCGCCTGTGTGCGGTTATGGACGCCCAGCCGGCGCAGAAGCGCCGTGATATGGGCCTTGACGGTCGCCTCGGCCAGCTGCATCTCGTAGGCGATCAGCTTGTTCGGCATCCCTTCGCAGATCAGCCCCAGAATGCGGGTCTGTTGCTGCGACAAATGGGCGATCTTGCGTGAAATCGTTTCCACCGACAGATCCGTGGCTGTGGTGCGGGCCGGGATCGCGTAGCCGGGCGGCACATAGGTCTTGCCGTTCCAGATATCCTGCATCGCCTCCTGGAAATTCTGCCGGTCCATATCCTTGGGAATGAAGCCCGCAGCACCGGCCGCAATTACCGAGTGGACGACGTCCTTCGACGTGATCGCCGAGATGACGATCACCGGGATATCGGGCATCTTTTCCTTTATCTTCAGGAAACCGCTCAGACCCGACGCATCGGGCAGGTTGAGATCAAGCATGATCAGATCGGGCGAGAACCGCATCCGCAGTTGCTGCATCGCTTCGCTCAACGAGGTTGCCGTTCGAATTCGACGCGTTTTGAAGGTGCTTTCCATCGTTGCGGCCAGGGCATCGCAATAAAGCGGATGATCATCGATCACCAAGGCCGACTTTATTGAAAGCGAGTGGATGGGTAACGCAGTCTGCGACATGGCACTCCTCCCAATATTTCCTGGTCTCTGGAGCGGCCAAAACCAACTCCAAATTACATTGGAAATATCTCTTCTCCCATTGCGGTCATGCTCTCCTCCAGCACAACTGCGAGGAATTTGTCGCACAGTTTTCAGGGGCGGGCAATGCCGAGTGCGGGTCCGCTTCTAGGCCGAAAGTCGATGTTGACCAGTGGAAACCGGCGCTTCGATCAAGCGCGTCCAGCGGCGTTTCGTATTCGGTCTCTGGTAAATGGCAAATCATAGAGGCGCTTGCCGACGGCATTTCTGATCGCGTTGGCGACAGCTGCCGCGGCAGGTCCCTGGGCGGCCTCGCCGGTGCCGAGGAAGGGTTCGCCGGGGCGCTCGATGATATTGACTTCGACACTGTCCGGCACGCTCGCAAAACGAAGGATCGGATAGCTCGACCAATCGGTGCTGGTGATCCTCGTCCTGTCGAATGCCACGGCCTCGTAGAGCGTCCAGCTGATCGATTGCAGAATGCCGCCCTGCGTCTGGTTACGGATGCCGTCCGGGTTGACGATCTCGCCGCTGTCGATAGCGGAAACGACGCGCACGACGCGCACGCGCCCGGTTTCCGGCTCGACTTCCGCTTCCATCGCCACCGCCAGGTAGGCGGCGAGGTTCTTGTAGCGGGCAAAGGCGAAGCCGCGTCCGCGATTCCTCGCCATTTGCGCCTTGTTCCAGCCGAAGCGCTCCGCAGCCAGTTCGATGACGGCACGCGCCCGCGGATCCTCCATGTGGCTGAGCCGGAATTCGACCGGATCGGCTTCGGCCATCAGTGCCAGTTCGTCGATCGTGCTTTCGATCGCAAAGACATTGGCATAGCCGCCCAGCGCCCGGAGCGCCGAGACGCGCAACGGCATGTCGGGCAGGAAGTGCCAGAGCACGCGCTTGTTTGGAATTGCGTAGAGCGGATTGGCGTTTCGGTCGCCGTTGCCTGAGGGGCTAATGTTGAGCTTGGCCGGCTCCGGCTGGAAGGCTTCAGCCTTGTGGCGTGCTGCGAGCAGCGCGCCGGCACCGCCGGGACGCGTGGAGTGCGTATTGCTCCAAAGATCATAGGCCCAGCTCGCGATCTTGCCTCGATCATCGAGTGTTGCGCTCACCTTCATCAGCATCGCGGGGCCATAGGGCTCCCAACTGTGCTCCTGCTCGCGCATCCACTGGACGCGCACCGGCTTGCCGGGAATTTTGCTGGCAATGAGCGCGGCATCGCCGGCCGCGTCGTCGGCACCATTGTGCCCATAACAGCCGGACCCTTCCATGTGGATGACATGGACTTTGTCTTCCGGCATAGCCAGCATCTCGGCGATCGCCTCGCGGTCGGGAAAGACCCCTTGCGTGTGCGACCAGACGTCCAACGTGCCATCCGCCTTCATGTGCGCGACGGCGCAGGAAGGGCCTATCGAGCCGTGGATCTGGTAAGGCCGCGTATAGGTCGCCTCGAACGCCTTGTCGTTAGACGAGAGCGTGCCGGCTTCAGCAACAGTTCCCACCTCGCGCTCGAGCCCCTGCAGCGTCGACGGCAGGTCGGTCTGGTCGGGCAGCGTCTCCTTCTCCTGCCACCGTGCTGCCGCCGCCAAGGCCCGCATGGCGCTCACCGCCTGGAACTCTTTCTCGGCGACGACAGCGAGGAAGTTGCCGTCGCGCACGACGGAAACGACGCCGGGCATCCCCTCGGCCGCGCCTTGATCGAGTTCCGTCAGCGTCGCTGCCGGGCTCGGGGGGCGCACGACGCGTGCATGCAGCATTCCGTCCAGGCGCAGATCATGCACATAGGCGGGCTGGCCCGTCACCTTCGCCGGGATATCGACGCGCGGGAGTGGCTTGCCCATCACGCGGAAGCTCCCGGGCTGCTTCAAGGCCGACTGCGGCTGCGCCTCCACGTGCAGCATCTGGCCCGAAACAAGCTCGCCATAGCTCGCGCGTCTCCCGTCCTTTGCCAGCACGGATTTGTTTTCGGCCCTGAGCTCCGCCGCGGCTACCCCGAAGCGCTTGGCGGCCTCCGCCAAAAGCAGCGCGCGCACCTGTGCCGCGGCGTTCCTGATGGCAGTGCCGCTGTTTTGCATCGACTGGCTGCCGGCCGTGAACCCTTCGTTGGGCGTGCGCCCCGTATCCGCCGTGACAAACTCGATCTCACCGGGATCCACCTCCAGTTCCTCGGCGGCAACCTGGAGAAGAGCCGTGCGGATGCCTTGGCCGAGCTCCGCCTTGCCGGTGAAGACGGTGACGGAATTGTCAGGGTCGACCCGGATCCAGGAATCAAGAAAGCGATCGTCGTCAAGGCTGCCGGGCAAGGACGCGGGCGGTGCCGGTGACGTCGCCGCCGGTGGCGTCGGCGCGGGCGCCTGGGCAAATGCGCGGCCGAGGGAAAAGCTGACGACCAGCCCGCCGGTGCCGGCGATCACGGTGCGGCGGGTGATTTCGTGCTGGAGAATACCCATCAACCTGCCCTCCCTTCATCAGGTTCAGGCAGCGACGCAGCCTGCATCAATTCGCCTGCCCGCCGGATCGCTGCCAGAATCCGCATATGCGTGCCGCAACGACAGAGATTGGTCGCCAGCGCCTCGCGGATCTCCGCGTCGCTGGGCCGCGCGTTCCGGCGCAGGAGCGCATGGGCGCTCATCATCATGCCTGGAATGCAGTACCCGCATTGCGCCGCCTGCACTTCGATGAACGCTTGTTGCAGCGGCCCGGGCTTGTCGATTGTGCCCAAGCCTTCGACGGTGGTGATTTCGCGGCCTTGCAGCAGCATGACCGGCACCATGCACGAAAGCACCGCTTCACCGTCCACCACGACGGTGCAGGACCCGCACTGGCCTAACCCACAGCCGTATTTGGCGCCGTTCAAGGCAAGTTCGCCGCGAAGGACGTAGAGCAGAGGCGTCGCCGGATCGACATCGACCTCGTGCGGGCTGCCGTTGACTGTCAGCAATATCGCCATCATCCCTCCTCGGCGCCGACATTGTGCGGCGCCCTTTCAATGCCGTCCGACGGCCGGATGGTCACCTTGTGCGCGCCGGAACGGGTATTGGCGATCAGGTCTACGAGACCGGCCCAAGGCTGCTCCTCGGAGAACCGCTCGCGCATGTAGGTGAGAACGTCGGCCACCTGCTGGTCGCTGAGCAGATGTCGGAAGGCCGGCATCACCGCACTCGCCTCGCCATCCGCGGGCGGAAGGCCGAACAGCACGACGTTGACGATGTTTTGCGGATTCGGCGCATTGACGGCGGTGCTCAGGTCGAAGTTCAGGCCTCCGAAGGGTTGGCGTCGCTGGCCCTCATGGCAGCTTGCGCAGGCGGCGACATAGATCGCCTCGCCGGGACTGCCGCCGGAAGCGTTCACGGGAGAACTCTGGCTGTCGGCCGCCTGTTCCCGGTAGTCCCCCTCGAACTGCTCGCGCAGCTGCGCCGCTCTTTGGCCGCGTTCGGGCGTGGCATCGCCCATGATCGATGTGACATAGGTGGCGATCGCCATGATATCGCTGTCTGGAAGAGCCGAGAGATTGCCCGTGACCTCGGCCATGGGCCCGCGCGAAACGCCGTGGAATTCATGCCAGCCGTTGCGAAGGTAAAAGGCAAGGCTTTGCTCGTCCCATGGTATCGGCGCCTTCGAATCCTTGTTGATCGCGTAGGCCTGCCAGCCCTCCGCCTCACCGCCGCCGAAGTAATGATCGCGATCTTCCGCGCCGAAAGCGTTTCGGGGGGTGTGGCAGGCGCCGCAGTGGCCGAGACCCTCGACAAGATAGCGCCCGCGCGTCCATGCCTCGCTCTGGCTGCTATCTGGTTCCATCTCACCCCTGTCGAAGAAGGCGAGCTTCCACGCGGCGAGCAGGGGCCTATACGTGAGCGGGAATGGCAGGTCGTTCCGGGGTGCTTCGGCCTTTACCGCGGGGCGCGTCATCAGGAAGGCATAGAGGGCGCGATTGTCCTCCACAGAGACGCGCGTGAAATGGTCATAGGGGAATGCTGGATAGAGATGGCTGCCCTTCCGATCGACGCCTTCGTTCATGGCACGCTGGAAGGCCTTTTCGCTCCAGCCGCCAATGCCGGTCTCAGGATCGGGGGTAATGTTGGTGGAGTATATCGTCCCGAAAGGCGTCGGCACCGCAAGGCCGCCGGCGAATGCCGGTTTTCCCGGAACAGTGTGGCAGGCGATGCAGTTGCCAAGCGCCGCCAGTTGCGCGCCCTTCGCGACGAGCTCCGGAGCGAACGTGGCCTGCGCTGCCGCGGCGTCCTCGGGAATTTCGGAACGCCACGCCAGAAAAAAGAAAGCACCCGCGGCCAGAACTATGGCCGCCGCGAAAACGATCACCACCCGCAAGGCCCACATCGCAGATCTCCGCCGATGGTGGGAAACGCCGCGCTTGCCGTTCGGTTCCGAAATGGTGAAATGACGTCTGCGTGAGTTCCGGAATGCCCGTGGTCTTCTTAACGAAGTTGGACCGCCTCATCCGTCGGTCCCACTTGGCTCCTTAAGTCTTCGGCGATTCGAGGACAAAAGATGCAGCAATTCAAAGTGCTACAGCGTCCGTTGCGCATCTGACAGGACGCGCGGCGCTGTCGTAGCGGCTCGGCCGCTGAGAGCCATAAGGCGTTGTGATTGTTCCAGACTGAGCGCACGGAGACTGGATGAAGGGGCGCCCGGGACGCCCCTCCATCCCCGATCACAGTTGCCGTCCTGCTGCTTAGGGGTACACCTCAAAGCCGGATATCCCAAAGCGAGAACTTCGCTTCCAAGAGCCCGCGCTCCCCGTCCGGCAGGCCGATATCGCGGCGCATGCGACCTGACAGATGGGAAACCTGGTTGGTCATCTGATGGTGTCTCCAGGCGGCCAGGATCAGCGCACGCGCGGTCTTCCAGACGCCGAATTTTCGGCACAGGTCGTCAGCCGTGGATGCAAGGGTGTCAGCAACTAAAAATTGTGCTTCACGCATGATTTTTCCGTCCCGGCGCGACAAGGCGGCCAGGTCCTCTCGAAGATCAAATGGACGTGCGGATGCGGACGCGGAAACGCGAACAGTCGCTCCGTCAGCCGGTCACGTCAGGTCAAATGGGAAAGCGCCAATCGGCGGAAATCCGGGGTTTAGAGACCCTGGAAGCAAAATCGGCTCGAGCTTGATGTGCAATACATCGTAGTGCTGTCAGCCGTCCCGCCAGAGAGGCGCATAATCACGAGAACAGGATTCATTTCACGCCTCCTCTGATTTGAATTGCGAGTAGAGTGACCATACACGAGCCCGACCGATCTGCAAAGTCACAATTTCGGATTGCAGAAATCACACCGGATCCGTTGCGAAACTGCAACAGTTTTCCGAGGGGCATTTCTGCGGCGCCGGCGAGCCGATCCTTTGGTCCATCGCCATTGCTTGTTTCGGTCGCGAGAGGTCAGCAGCTCAGTGGCTTCTCGCTGCCAGAGTGCTGCCTCCGCAGCGAAATCATGAGTGATCAGCGTCGTTCGCAAGAAGCGCATTGATCTCCGCCATTGTCGCTTCCGGTAGCGGTCCCTGCTCCAGCGCCGCCAGGTTTTCGCGCACCTGCGCCTCGGTTTTGAACCCGGGTATCGGAAAGGTGTTGGGCGAGCGGGCAAGGATCCAGCCGAGTGCGCCTTGCGCCAAGGTCCGGCCGCCGCCCTGCAGGAGTTCCCGCACCCGCGCAAGGCGGTCGAGATAATCGGCACGCGGCCGTCCGTCCTCAAAGAACCGCACCCAGCCATGACCGGCCGCGCGCACATCGCTTGGAGGCAACTGCGTTTGGGGGCTGAACTTGCCGGTCAGGAACCCCATCGCCAAGGGCGACCGATTGAGGCTGGCGAGGCTGTTGCTTTCACACATCGCCAGCATGTCCGGGCCATCCGTGAAGACGTTCAGTTCCTGCTGAACCGCGACGAAATGCGGGAACTCCACCATTCGCTTCGCGGCGGCAGCGTTGTCGGTGCTCCAGCCCCAGAAGCGGATGGCACCTTTTTCCGCCAGTTTTTCAAGCGCCTCGCCGGCTGCATCCGCCTGATCGTCCGGAACCTCCCCGACATGGATCTGGTAGAGGTCGATATAGTCGGTCGCAAGACGCGCGAGCGATGCTGCGCAGGCCTGTTCGATGTAGGCGGGGCTGACATCGGTGCCGACGAGGGCGCGGGCGGCGCGATCATAGGTGTATCCGAACTTGGTTGCTATGACTGCATTACCTCTTCGCCCACTCAGCGCTCGCCCGATCACCTCCTCGCTGTGCCCGGTTCCATAGGCATCGGCCGTGTCGATCAGCGACGCTCCCATCTCGAGCCCGAGATGAATGGCCCGGATCGACTGTTCGTCGTCGATCTCTCCCCAACCGTCCGGCTTCCCGTCGAGCATGAAATGGCCTCCGATCGCCCAGCAGCCCAGCCCGATGGGTGCGGCCGACAGGCCGGAGCGGCCCAATGGTCTGCGGTTGACCGCCGAGATGTCGCTGGCAAGCATGGCATTCCTTTCCCGTCGTGGAGCAATGCCGGTGACTATGCCACCGGTCGCGTGGCGATCAGAAGCCTCGATTCCGCAAGAGGTTTTTCAGTAGTGAAAAACGGCTGGCGCGACGCACCGTTGCGTCCGCTGCCTGCTATGCAAAGCGGCGGCGCCCTTGTGCGATCACGGCGCCGCGGCAGTGTCGCGGGTTGATCTATCCCGCCTTCAGTGCCAGGCGCTTGCCGGTTGCGATGAGGCGTGCCGCCGCATAGGTCTGGGTGACGATCTCCGGAACGAGATCGATATCGGGCAGGCTGCCCACTCCGAGCGGCCCGATCGCAAAGAGGTTCGGCGTGCGGCCACCATTGCCGAGCACTTCTCCGGTGGGGCTGACGGCAAGTCCGAGTTCGAGCTCGTCCGGCACGGCCAATCCGCCGGCAAAGAGGCTCTGGAACAACGGGGCCTGAAGGTCCGGCGCCGAGCAGCGGCAGTCGATCACCTGGTCGGCTCGCAGCAATTCCTCCTCCGACTGACCGGACCAACGCACCATCAGTCCTTCCGGCACGCGCCGCCCGGCCCATCCGCAGCAGAGCACGGTTCGCCCTTCGGCAAGCTCCTGCCGCAAGCGAGCGTGTACGGCCGCCGGCAGGCGGTTTCTGTGGCTGTCGTAGATGGCGCGCAGATGCCGGTTGAACTGGCGCTTCTCCCGCGCGGGAAGTGCCTGCCACAGCGAACGAGCGCGGCGGCGAAGCCCGTTCATCGCAGATTGCCAGCTCTGCCCCTTGGCCTCGGCATCGGCGCAGGCTTTGCGGACGAACCGCACGATCTCCCTGAGCGTCGACGGCATCGGGTCGACCGGGAAGCTCGGCGCCGCCGACAGCCGCGTATGCGTCTGCGGCAGGAAGCCATGCCGCGACAGCAGCGTGATCCTGCCGGCGTAGCCGCCGTCGCGCATCTGGAACAACTGGTCCACGACGCGAATGCCGCTGCCGAGCAGGACCGCGTGGCGCGGATCGACGAGCCGGCGGGCTCTCACGACCGGCTGCGCCTCATCGGGGATCTCGACGTTGCGAGCCCTTACGCCGAAACCCGTCGCGAGTACGACGACGTCGCTTTCGTCGGTCCCGCCATCGTGAACGAGCGCGAAGCGGCCCGTGGCGAGCTTGCGCAGGGCGTGAACCGGCTCATGCGAAAACTTCACCGTGATATCGGACCGGCGCGCAAGCGCCTCGGAAAAGCGCTGATGGACATAGTCGCTGAAAATACCCTTGGGCACGAAAATCTGCTGGAAGCCTGGGATGGCCGCCGGCACCGCCGCACGGAACTCGCCGTTGGCGCAAAGCCAGTCGTTGAAGTCGTCGGGCTGCCCGGCGGCAACCGACAGGTCACGCACGCGGCTATTCAGGATCTCCATGCTCTGCGCCGAAGACAGGGCCTGCCCGCCGCTGATCGACGGGTGCGGATCGTACATGGTCAAATGGAAGGAGACGCGGACAGACTTCATGAGCGCGATCGCCATCATGATGCCCGAAAATCCACGCCCGATGATGGCAATCTCTGGCTTCGACGACAGGCCGCCCGCCATGGGCCGCTTCGCCGCAAACAATCCGTGCACAGTCATGTGAGCTCCTTTGCGCCTCGGCCGCAGCCGGACCAGTCATGGGCAACCCCTACGCAGGACCTTGAGACACACAAATAGCTGCCGTTTGAATTTTCAGGGATGTCTGGACTACAGCGCGCACGTCTCACCGGACGCTGTAGCACTTTGAATTGCTGCACGTTTTATCCTCAAATCGACTAGGATTCGAGGATACTTGCAGTAGCCGCACGCCTCCCGGGAAGTCTCCGCTCCTTTGGCTGGCCGTCCTTATACGGGATAGTCTATCAAGTTAGTATTTTATGACAAAGGGGCCGATCATCAAGCTTTTTGTTCGGCCGCTCGTTTCAGCAGGGCGCCGCCGAATACCGCAGCGCGCTCTTTCCGATTGAAATCAAATGACGATTGCGCCTCGCCAGCGGCACACCAAAACGGCTTCACCCCTGGCGCGATCATAACGCCCTCTGCTGCAATCCAATCGATATTTGGCGGATGAAACGAAACGGTTCATGCTTCATACTATGAAAGAGGATCGATGCGGGCGAAGCAAAGAAAGTTCAATATCCATAAATTCTATAGAACAGGCTTTCTTACCCGGTGTAAGGTGATCGTTCAGTGATACGGTCCAACGTCGGGCGGGTCGCGGGAGATGCGGCTTCCGCCGGCAGCGGAGTTCTTGGAGTCGATTGCGACGGTCCTGGATGGAGCGATCCAAGCTTGTCGCGATCCATGGAGGATCGATATGGGAACCATCTCGCAGTTCGCCGACAAGACCAGGCCGCCCGCGCAGCGCATCGAGAGCGAAGAGGAAGCCCTGTCGGTTGCGAGAGAACTGGCAAGCCGGTTTGCGGACCGTGCGAGCGAACGCGACCTGGAGCGCGTTCTTCCCTATGAGGAACTCGATCAGCTCGCGCAATCCGGCCTGCTGGCGATCAGCGTTCCATCCGACTATGACGGGATCGATGTTTCGAACGCCGTGCTTGCCGAGGTCGCTGCGATCCTCTCGGAGGCCGACAGCTCGATTGGCCAGATTCCCCAGAACCACTTCTATGTGCTGGAGGCGCTCCGTCACGACGGGACGGAGGAGCAGAAGAAGTTCTTTTTCGGCCGTGCGCTTGCCGGCGACCGGTTCGGCAATGCGCTTGCCGAAACCGGGACGAAGACCGGCGGCCATTACAACACGCGGCTTAGCGAAGATGGCGCCGGCTATCGCATAAATGGCCGCAAATATTATTCGACCGGTGTTCTTTTTGCCGATTGGATCGCGGTGTTCGCGCTCGATCCGGCCGACCAGCTCACCATGTCTTTCGTCCCGCGCGGCACCGACGGTGTCCAGATCATCGACGACTGGGACAGTTTCGGGCAGCGCGTCACCGGCAGCGGCACGACCGTCTTGCAGAACGTCTACGTGAATACCGGATCGGTCGTCAGGCATCATCGCGGCTTCGAACGCCCCGGCACCATCGGTTCCGTCGGCCAGATCATCCATGCCGGCGTTGATCTCGGCATCGCACGCGCCGCCTTCCGGGAAACCGTCGACTACGTCCGCAACAAGGCCCGGCCCTGGGTCGACAGCGGCGCCGAGCGGGCGTCGGAGGATCCGCTGACGATCGCCCGTATCGGCGAGATCGCCATCCGCCTGGAGGCGGCCACGGCGGTCGTCGAACATGCGGGAAAAAAGGTCGACGTCGCCCAAATCGATCCGACCGAGCAACACGCAACCGAAGCGAGCCTCGCCGTTGCCGCTGCCAAGGTCCTGACGACCGAGATTGCGCTTGACGCCAGCAACACACTCTTCGAACTAGCCGGCACTGCGTCGACGAAGGTCGCGCTCAATCTCGACCGCTACTGGCGCAACGCGCGCACCCACACGCTGCACGATCCAGTGCGGTGGAAATATCACGTCGTCGGCAACTACCACCTCAACGACGTCAAGCCGCCGCGAAATGGCTCGCTTTGATTGATTTCGCTCAGTGAGGCCGAGGTTCGCGGACGCGAAACGTACCCGAAGGGGATGGGAATTCCGGAGACAAGGGCGCGGAGATCGGAAAAGGCCTCAGCCGGCTTCGCTGCGAAGCGGCGCCACGGTCTCTTCCTTCTCACCCTCGTCCTTCTCACCGTGGGCGAACTGTTCGAGCGTCATGTTGTCGAGGATTCCCGCCATGGCATCACGCACGACCACCATCGAGCGCCGCACGTGACAGGTTTCCGGGTCCTGACAGTCGTCGCAGGCCTCGAAAGCGGTGCGGCTGGCGCAGCGGATCGGCGCGAGCGGGCCATCGAGGGTACGAATCACCTGGCCGACGCGGATTTCGGCCGCCGGACGCGCCAGCGAATAGCCGCCGCCGGGACCCTTCTTGGAGCGAAGGAAGCCCGCGTTCCTGAGTTCCAGCATGATCGTGTCGAGGAATTTCTTCGGCAAATTGTTTCGCACGGCGATATCGGTGATGAAGGCCGTTTCCCCGGGCTGAAGCTGGGCAAGGTCAACCATTGCCTTCAGACCGTATTTTCCTTTTTTTGTCAGCATGAGACATCACCTTCGGCAAGGATTTTTTGCCGGCGGCCGCCCAGCGGGCGTCGCGCCGCTCACACGTTTACGGGGGCATGTTAGATATAGGTTATATAGATCAGCTGCATTGCGGCGGCAAGAAATCATTCAGTTCGCAGATAGATTTACTGTGAAGCCCGCCATGGTCGTAACACCCTGGCCAGCTCGCAACGACAGAGGCGGCGACGAACGCTCCGGATGGACGGAAACCCGCCCGTAGTGCGCGCCGCAACGGCCTCCGCCCCGTTATTCAGGCGAGGAGAGCTGTTTGGGAAGGTGTGTAACGACCTCCCGTCCGCAACCGCGATGTTTCAGAAGTTTACAGAATTTTACCGCTTTAATGAGAGCCGTGAAGTGCCAGCGCTGACTCTACCTCTTGCAGCCGCACGGACCGAAGGCGCCCAAAAGCAGCGCTGATGGCCGCGGCGGGACCGGCGGTCAGGCGGCCTGAATGGAATCGTCGACGATGACGACCGGCCGGCCCATGGAGCAGGCCTCGACGCGGGCTTCGACGCGATAGACGGATTTCAGCATCTCGGTCGTGATCACATCCGGCGTCGGGCCGCTGGCGACCACCGATCCGTTGCTGATGACGATGGTGGCGTCGCAATAGCGCAGCGCGTGGTTGAGGTCGTGAAGCGCGATCAGCACCGCCATGCCGGATTGCGCCGACAGCCGCTTCATGAAGCCGAGCACCTCGATCTGGCGGAAGAGATCGAGCGCCGATGTCGGCTCGTCCATCAGCAGCACTTCCGGCTTGCGCACCAGCGCCTGCGCGATCGAGACGAGCTGTCGCTGGCCGCCGGAAAGTTCACCGAGGCCGCGGAAGGCCAGATCATCGATCCGGAGCGCCGCAAGCACCCGATCGATTTCCTTGAGTTCGCCGTCCTTGACCTTCCAGCCGGATCCCTGCTTGGCCGAAAGCAGTACCGACTCGTAGACGGTCAGCACAGCATTCGCCCCGGTGTCCTGCGGCATGTAACAGATCGCCGCAGGTCCTTTCACCGTGTCGGAGAGATGGACAAGGCCGGGGCCGGCGGCGAGGCCGGCGATGCGCTTGAAGAGCGTCGATTTACCGGCAGCATTCGGACCGATCACGGCGGTCAGGCCACCACCCCGTAACATGCCCGTATTGATGTCGGACAGCACCACGCGCCGGCCGTATGTCGCGCCGACATCCTCGAGCGTCAGGGCTACCATGACCGTCTCCTGTTGGTGAAAATCAGCACGAAGAAGAAGGGAACACCGACGAGCGCCGTGATGATGCCGATCGGCAGCACCGCGCCGGGGATGAGCATCTTGCTGACGACGGACGTCACCGAAAGCAGAAGCGCACCGCAAAGAACGGAAGCCGGCAGGAAGAAGCGCTGATCCTCGCCGACCAGCATGCGGGCGATATGCGGCCCCACCAGACCGACGAAACCGATGGTGCCGACGAAGGAGACGGGGATTGCCGCGAGCAGGCTGACCGTCAGCATGGTTTCGAGCCGCAGGCGGCGGACATTGATGCCGAAGCTCGCCGCCTTGTCGTCGCCAAGTCTCAGCGCCGTCAGCGCCCAGGCGTGGCGCGCAAAGAGGGGCACGGCGAAGACGAGCACAGCGCCGGTGATCCACACCTTCGGCCAGGTCGCCTTGGTGAGGCTGCCCATTGTCCAGAACACGACGGCGGCGAGCGCCTGCTCGGAGGCCAGATACTCAAGCAGCGACAGCGCCGCGTTGAAGGTGAAGACAAGCGCGATGCCGATGAGCACGATCGTCTCGACGGTCACGCCGCGCATGGTCGAAGCGAAATGGATGAAGAGTGCCGCCACCATCGCCATCAGGAAGGCGTTGATCGGCACCATGTAGTGAACCGCGACGGGAAAGAGCGCGACCCCGGCGACGAGGCCAAGTGCCGCGCCGAAGCCGGCGGCGGCGGAAATGCCGAGCGTAAAGGGGCTCGCCAGCGGGTTGGCGAGGATCGTCTGCATCTGCGCGCCCGCCACCGAGAGCGACGCACCGACAGTGACCGCCATCAGCGCGATCGGCATGCGGATGTCCCAAATCACCACGCGAAGCTGGTCGCCGACGGCCTCCGGGCGGAACAGGGCCGCCAGCACATCAGTGAGCGGATAGTTCGCCGGCCCGAGCGCCATGTCGACCGCCACCGACACGAAGAGCGCCGCGGCGAGGCAGGAAATCAGCATCAACCGGCGTAGCACGAGGGCGCGGTAACGCCCGCGTCCCTCAATGCCGGAGAATTCCCCCACGGCCGCAACCATCATTCACCCCCTTGCGGAAGCGAGACGAAATAGCCCGGGCGATAGGCGACCGGCAGGAATTTCTCGTGGAACTCGCGGAACGTGCGATCCGGATCGATGTCGGCGAAAAGCTCCGGGTGGAACCACTTGGCAAATTGCTGGATCGGCACGAACTCGTAAGGCGCTCCGTAGAACTGGTGCCAGACGGCATGCACCCTGCCCTCTTTCACCGCCGTGAGCGTGGTGAAGCCCGGCCGCCGCATCAGGGCTGCCAACCTTTCCCGTGCTGCCGCCGGATCGGCGCCGCGGCCGACATTGACGAACTGGTTGACGTCGGACTCGGCCGCCCAGTTGCTGCCGGTGATAATCACGTGGTCCGGATCGGCGACGACGAGTTGTTCGGGGTTGAGGTCAACGAAGGTTGTTGCGGCAACATCCGAGCCGATATTGTGGCCACCCGCCTTTTCCACCATCTCGCCGAAGTTTGCGGGCCCGAACGTCCTGCAGCAGGCGGTTTCACCGGTGATGCCCGGCGAGCGTTCGATGAAGACCTTCGGACGCTTAATCGCGCCGACGGCCGCCAGGCGATCGGTCACCAGCGCGATCTGGGCCTGACGCCACGCGATGAACTCCTTCGCGCGTTCCTTCGCGCCAAAAAGCTCGCCGAGAATTTCGACGGATTTTACGCTGTTCTTCGCCGGGTCGACGCGGAAGTCGAGAAAGACGACGGCGATGCCGGCCGCGGCTGCCTTTTCGATGAAGCCGGATTCCTCGACCGCCTGCTGCGCTTCGAGATTCAGCGTCAGTACGTCCGGCTTCAGCGCGATCGCCGCTTCCAGGCTGAAATCGCCGCTCGGGATATAGCCGAACAGCGGCAGGTCCGCGATTGTCGGAAAGCACTCGCGATAGGCCGTGTAGGAATCCGGATCTTTCTTGATGAGATCGTCGCGCCAGCCCACGATCGTGTCGAAGACGCGTTCGCCCTTCAGTGCCGCCGCCACATGAATCTGCCGCGCCTCGCCAAGCAGCACCCGCTTCGCCGGGAGTTCGAGCTCGATACGGCGACCGGTAACGTCGGTGATTTCCGCGGCGATCGCCGGCGCAGCGATGGACACTGCCACGGCGACCAGCGCCGGGAAAAGTTTCTTGAACAGCGACATGTGCAAACCCTTGATAGGCGCGCCGAAGAGCCGGCCTTCCCTTCGGCGCCCAATCCTTATTGACCGACATTCAGCGAGACGAAGTAACCGCCCTTGTAGGGAAGCGGCAGGAAGCGCTCATGCAGTTCCTTGAAGGTCGCCTCGGGATCGAGATCCTTGAAGAGGTCCGGGTGCAGCCACTTGGCGATCTGCTGGACGGCGACGAACTGATAGGGGTTGTTGTAGAACTGGTGCCAGATGGCATGGACATTGCCGTCCTTGACGGCTTTCACGCCGGTAAAGGCCGGACGCTTGGTCAGGTTCTCGAGCTTGCGGCGTGCTTCCGTCTCGTCGGCACCGTAGCCGACGCCGACCCAGGCGCCGCCTGGCACGTAACCCTGCCAGTTGCCGCCGGTGATGATGATCTGATCCGGGTTCGCGGCGATGATCTGCTCCGGATTGACCGTGCCGAACGTCCCCGGAATGATGTCCTTCGCCATGTTCACGCCGCCGGCGAGTTCGACCATCTTGCCGAAATTCTCATTGCCGAAGGACATGCAGCAATCGTCGGAATAGCCGCCGGCGCGTTCGACGAAGACCAGCGGCTTTTTCGCCTCGGCCTTGGCGAGCACCTCGGTCACCCTGGCGATGCTGTCGGCGCGGAACTTGATGAACTCCTCGGCCTTTTGCTCCTTGCCGATGAGCTTGCCCATGATGCGCATGCTCGGCTCGGTGTTTTCCATCGGCTTCTCGCGGAAGTCGACGTAGACGAGCGGAATGCCGACCTTGCCGAGCTTTTCGATGTAGCCGGCCTCCTCCGTCGCCGTCTTGGCGTCGACATTCATGAGCACGACGTCCGGCTTAAGCGCCACGGCCTGTTCGATGTCGAACGTTCCTTCCTTCATGCCGCCAAAAGCCGGCAGCTTGGCGATATCCGGATATTTGGCGAGATAGGCGGCATAGCTTTCGGGATCGGCCTTTGACAGGTCGTCGCGCCAGCCGACGACGCGCTTGAAGGGCTCTTCCCGGTCGAGCGCGGCGAGGAAATAGATCTGGCGCCCTTCGCCGAGAATCACGTGCTCGACCGGTACCTCGACCTCGACGTCCCGGCCCGTGACGTCCCGGACCTTGACCATTTCAGCCAATGCCGGGGCCGAAAAAAGGACGCAAGAAACCATGGCGGCGGTGGCCACCCTGTTGAAAAGCCTCATTGTTCTTCGCTCCGCTGAAAAATCTGCGCGATCTAATATTTCATGACTTTATCAGTCAACATTTATCTTTTAGAACGCTTCCAAACCTGCGGTTTAGGGAATCGGAATGAGCGACGTGACAGAGCGCCGGAACTATAATCTTCGCGACGAAATCAAGGCCTATTGGTCGGAGCGCGCGGCAACCTTCGACCTTTCCCCCGGGCATGAGATTTTCTCCGAGGAAGAGCGTGCGGCGTGGCACCGGCTGATCCGGCGACATCTCGGCGACGGCGAAGGCCGCATGGCGCTGGACCTTGCAAGCGGCACCGGCGTCGTCTCGCACCTGCTTGACGATCTCGGCTTCCGGGTGACCGGCCTCGACTGGGCCGACCCCATGCTCGAGCGCGCGCGCAGCAAGGCACGCGAGCGCCGGCGCACGATTTCGTTCCGCATGGGCGACGCCGAAAACACGATGGAGCCGGACGATCATTACGATGCCGTCGTCAACCGACATCTGGTCTGGACGCTTGTCGACCCGGCCGCAGCCTTTGCGGAATGGCTGCGCGTCTTGAAGCCGGGCGGCACGCTGCTGATCGTCGACGGCGACTTCGTCAATACGAATGCGCTGGAGCGGCTGTTCTCAAAGCTCAGCGCCTGGGGCCAGCGCGCCGGGCTTCTCAAGGCGGACACGCCGTCCGGCTCGCGCCAGATGATGGAGACCCACAAAAGCATCCTCTCCCGTGTCCACTTCTCGCAAGGCGCGCGAGCCGAAACAGTGGCCGACATTCTTCGGAAGGCGGGATTCGTCGACGTCGAGATCGATACCGATCTCCGCGAAATCCATCGGACGCAGGCGCCAAACTGGAACGTCTTCAAGGCACTCGCGCGCAAGAGCCAGCACCGCTACGCGATCCGGGCAAGCAAACCGGCGAGCTGAAAGAGGGCGAATGATTTGGGCAAAGCCGGGTCGAACGTAACCCGGCGCCGATTTCGTGAAGCTATCGTTCTTCCGCCTGTTCGGCGAGGCGCTTCAGCCCGGGGATGTCGCAAAGGACGAGCTTCTGCCTGCCGCCCTGGACGAGACCGCGTCCCTCCCAGGCGCTCAAGATTCGCGAGACGGTGTGCAGTGTCGTGCCGGTCATCTCGGCGATATCCTGCCGCGAGATCGGGAAATCGATGCGCACCCCGCTCTGTTCGCGGCGGCCGGCCTGTTCGGCAAGCCGCAGCACCGCGTGCGCAACCCGCCGTTCGACCTCCTCGGTCGACATTTCGCGGATTCGGGTATGTGCCTCGTCCAGCCGCTGGCCGATCGTATGCATGGCATTGACGGCGAGATGCGGGTTCATCTCGACGAAGACGTTCCAGAGCTCCGTCGGCCACGCAAGCACCAGGCTTTCGGTCGCCGACGTCGCAGTTCCGGGATAGTCGTTGCGCTGAAGTGCGCGGGCAAAGCCGAAGAGGTCACCGGGATTGACGACGCGAACGATGATCTGCTGGCCGTCCCGCGTCACCTGGGTGACCTTCAGGCGTCCATGCAGCAGCAGGTAGAAGAATTCCGCCGTGGCGCCCTGCTCGAACACCGCCTCGTTCTGCGGAACGCGCCGGACGGTCGCGTGCGCCAGCAGCTGGTCGAGCTCCTGGTCGCTCATCTTCTGAAACAATGGGAGTGATTTTACGAGTGTTCGGTCGAGCGCGGCCACGTCGTTCCTTGTCTTCTGCCGTTCGGATATGGCGGCTGCTATATCATACAGCACCGGAGCAAGAAAGGACCGTCCCGCGCCCGTGTCGTCCGCGCAGGCCTCAATGCCGGCGCGGTCGGCATGCACGCTGTCACACCGCACCCGCGCGACGCCGTTCATAGGCATAGAGCATACGAGCGTACCAGCGATCGTCACGCACGAGGCGGAAGCCGAGATTGTCCGGCGGGACGCCAACGGCGCAGCCGCCGCTCTTCGGCTCGCGCACGAAGAAGCTCATCGAGGCGCGGTGCTTGCCATCGACGACATAGATGCCGCAGGCCGGCTGTTCCTTCAGCACCTCGCCGCGATCACCGATCGTCACCCGGCGATGGCAGGTTCTGGTCCATTCCCAGACATTGCCGCCGACATCGGCCACGCCGTACTCGTTCTCGCCGAACGTGCCGCGCGGCTGCGGGTGCGGATCGGGCGACTTCTGGCGGCTTGACTCACGCTCGTAGTCGGCGAGCCAGCGGAGGGCCGGATTGTCGCTTTCGGCATCGATCCCCAGTGCATCGTCCGGAAATTTGCTGCCGGCGGCAAAGGCCCATTGCTCGTCGGTCGGAAGCCGCCAGACCTCTCCGGTCTGCGCCGTAAGCCACCTGGCGTAGCTCTCTGCGTCGCTGTGGTTGACGCCCGTGACCGGCACGTCCTCACCGCCACCCCCGGCCTCCGGCGCCTGGCAGGCGCCATCCTCGACGCAACGGCGATATTCACCGCGACTGACCTGGTACTTGGTGATCGCGAACGGCGCCGCGAGCGCGGCATCGACCAGCGGCGCGTCGACGGCCAGACCCCGTTTCAGGAAGTGCCCCTCCGCGCGATAGCGCATTTGCCTCGGCTCGATGATAACGGTCTCCGGCCCTTGGATCACAAGGCCGGAGACCGGCCCCACCGGATCGAACAGGCCGAGTTTCGCCGACAGTGTGACGCCGAGTGCGACGAGCAGAGCCGCCGGCACAGTCAGCGAGAGAATCGAGGGCGAAGTTTTCCGGTTCTTCTTGCTCATGGCTTGGTTTCCGGATGGGACATTGTCGCTGCCGACGCGGGGAGATTTGATGCGGCCCCGCAGCGGCGCTTCGTAAGTATCAGCTTACATCGACGCCGGCTTGACCACAGCCGTCATCAGGTCGTCGTTCCATTCGCCGGTCACCTTGAAGTGACCCGCCGCGCCGAGCTCGAACGCTTCGATCAGGTTATGGTTGACGTAGGCATAGATGCCGGGTTGGCGGAACGTGTAGAACGCAGCACCGGCCGTGCCACCGGGGATAAGCCAAGTCTCCTGGTCCAGATCGGGCGGGTTGCGGAACTTGCCGGTCGCCCAGACGTAGTCACCATGCCCGCCGATCAGGTGCGGCCGCGTGTCGCGGTTCGCCTGCGAATGGATGATCAGCACCCGTTCGCCGACGGCCGCGGTCAGCGCGTTCTCGCCGGTAAGCGCCCCCACGGCACCGTTGAAGACGACGTGCGTCGGGGTCAGCGTGCGCATGGCCTTGACCGTGTCCTCGTAGGCTTCGCCGGGGGTTTCGTACTTCTTGTAGTTGCCGGCCTCGTCGCGCGGCACGTAGAAATCCTGCTCGCCGACATAGTAGATGCGGTCATAGGTGAGGGCCTGGCCCTTTTCGTCCTTGAGACCCTCGCGCGGCAGCACCATGATCGCGCCGTTCATACCCGAGGTGACGTGCCAGGGCACCATGCCTTCCGGCGCGCAATGGTAGACGAACACGCCCGGCTTGGTTGCCTTGAAGCGCAGAACTGCCTCTTCGCCGGGATTGACTTTCGTCAGGCCACCGCCGCCGAGCGCACCGGTTGCCGCGTGAAAGTCGATATTGTGCAACAGCGTGTTGGTGTCCGGGTTGATCAGCGTGAGTTCGACATAGTCGCCTTCGTGCACGACCATCAGCGGGCCCGGCACCGAGCCATTGAAGGTCATGGCGTTGATTTCCGTTCCGTCGCCGTCGATCACGAGTTTCTTTTCCTGAATGGTCATCGTGAATTCAACGATACGGGGACCGGTCTTGGCCACCTGATCATGGGCATGGACGAAAGGCGGCTTGACGAGCTCCACCTTCACCTTCACGCGCGGCAAGGTCGAGATGTCGACCGGCGGAGTGGCCGCCGCGGCCGCGGGCGCCGCCTGCGCCGTCGCCGTCTGCAGGAGTGGCGTCAAGGCGCCTGCGAAAGCCGCGCCGGCAAGAACCGTCCTGCGAGTCATCTGAAGTTGTTCACTCATCATCGCTCTCCTTGGGCGTGATCGCGACACCGGAATTGTTGTCCTAAGATCACGCCAATATTCAACGTGTTACGGTTGCCATTGCCCCCACGGCCGGCTCACCGTTGCTTTGACCGCTCTTTTTTCAGCGTTCGTATTCCAAGTAGAACCAGATGCCACCGACATCTTTGTCTTGGAACAAACGTTTCTTGGCGCCGTCCATATTTTGGGAAATTCCCCTGCGCACTTTGTCGCACCCCCACCAATACTTGCGATTTGGCAAAGCGCGCCAATACTTGCGTTTTCGCAAAGAATGGACCTCCCCCCATGGTACTCGGTGCCATCTCGATATCGTTCGGGATCCCCGCAGACAGGATCGGACAATGTTTCATATGCGCAGCAAATCGCCGCCCCGTGGGGGCATACCGCGCGGGCTTGCCACTACCGGGCCCGTCCTTTTCTCCTATGGCTTCAGGCCGTTCTTTCTCGGGGCAGGCCTCTGGGCCATCGGCGCGATGGCCGCGTGGATCGCCGCACTGACCTCGGGCATCGATATCGCGGGGAGTTATGGTGCCGCGCACTGGCATGCCCATGAAATGTTGTTCGGCTTCTCGTCCGCCGTGCTCGCCGGCTTCCTCCTGACGGCGGTTCCGAACTGGACCGGCAGGCTTCCCGTGTCGGGTCTGCCGCTCGCCGGGCTCTTCGGCCTCTGGCTCGCGGGCCGGCTGGCGCTGCTCGCAACCGATCTGCTCGGGCTGACACTGGCGGCTGTGATCGAAGCACTGTTTCTTCCGACGCTACTGGCGATCTGCGCGCGCGAGGTGATCGCGGGACGGAAATGGAAGGACCTGAAGGTCGTCGGCGGATTGGTGTTGCTGTCGTGCGCCAACGTCCATTTCCACCTCGCCGTGCTAACCGAAGCCAACGTCGATACGGCGGCAAGGCTGGCGATCGGGGCATATGTCATGCTGATCATGATCGTCGGGGGACGAATTCTGCCGAGCTTCACGCGCAATTGGCTCAACAAGCTCGACCGTACTGATTTTCCGACGCCCTATAATCGCTTCGACATGGTCGCCATCCTGGCGGGCATCGCGGCGCTCGCCTCCTGGGTGCTGGCGCCGGAGCATCTCCTGACCGCCGCAATCGCGACGGTCGCATCCTTGCTGCATATTGCCCGCCTGTTTCGCTGGCGCGGCTGGACGACCTACCCCGAGAAGCTGCTCGTGGTGCTGCACGTCGCCTACGCCTTCGTGCCGCTCGGATTCGCCGGGATTGCCGCGGGCGCGCTCGGCGCACTCGGGGAATACCCGGTGATGCACATCCTGACTGTGGGCGTCATCGCGTGCATGATGCTGGCGGTGATGACGCGCGCAAGCCGCGGACACACCGGCCGGCCGTTGACGTCGTCGCCGATCACCAACGCATCCTACGCGGCGATCATCGGAGCGGCGCTGCTGCGGCCTTTCGCGGAAGTCGTGCCGTCCTATTACCACGTCCTGGCCGCCATATCGGGCGCCTTGTGGATAGGCGCATTCATGCTGTTCTGCCTGGAATACGGGCCGATGCTGGTGCTCAACCGCCGCTCGCCGCGCGGCGCAGCCTGAGATCCGCACCAAGCCGACATCGGGAGCCCGGCCGAAGGAACCTCGGCTAGGCTCTTACTGTTTGAGGCGCAGCAGCGCCTTCCGCGCCTCCTCGGCCAGGGGGTGGTCCGGGTGGCGGCGAATGAAGCGTTCATAGGCCTCGACCGTGTTCTTCGCCTTCACCCGCTCGAACTCGGACCTGACGGCTGCCTCGGGATCCGGAGGCTTCTGCATCTCTACTCCGCCTGCTTTCGTCGCACCTTGCACCGAGGTCGACAGGCCGATCGCCAGAATCGCCAAGCCGACCTGTTTCAGTAATCCGCGGAGGGCCACAAAAATGTCTCCAATTTTAACCATCGGCTTATAAGAATCGTATCTCGCGGCGGCTATTGTCCCGGACGCGAGCTTCCAGGCTTTACAGCGCCGCGCGACTTATCAGACGCGCAAAGGACGCTGTAGCACCTTCAAGTGCTGCATGTTTGCTTAAGTCGGCGACGATTCAAGCAAACATGCGGTAGACGCCATTACGTCAAGAGTGGGAATTTGCATGAGCGGAACGGCCAAATCCATCAAAATTGTGAAGCCAAGCGGGAACAGCCTGATTGACGGGGTGCTCTCGAACGTGGCGTGGAACGGCACGATTACCTATGCCTTTCCCACAGCTACCAGCAGCTACAGCTACAGCGGGGAAAAGAACAGCGGCTTTGCCGCCGTATCGGCCGCCCAGAAAAACGCCGCACTTTTCGCGATGGAACAATCCTTCGGTTCCGCCGCCAATGACGGCTTCTCGGTCGAGGGCTTCACCAACGCCAGCCTCGCCCTCGGCAGCGCCAACAACGCGACAGTCCGTTTCGCGCAGTCGAAGGTGCCGAGCACGGCCTACGCCTATTATCCGGGTAGCAATGCCGAAGCCGGTGACGTCTGGTTCGGCACCGCCTATGCGGGCACCGTCAACGACTATCGCACGCCGGTCGCTGGAAACTACGCCTGGCATACGCTGCTGCATGAGCTTGGCCACGCACTCGGCCTGTCGCACGGGCACGAGGCCGACGACTTCGGGGCGCTGCCCGCGCAGTACAATTCGATCGAATATTCGATCATGACCTACAGCGGCTTCGTCGGCTCCGGCAATGCCTACTGGTATGAGCGCTACGGAGGGCCGCAAAGCTTCATGATGGCCGACATCGCCGCGTTGCAGGAGATGTACGGCGCCGACTTCACCACCAACAGCGGTAACACCGTCTACAAGTGGACACCGGGTAGCGGCGCCACGCTGGTGAACGGCGCGACCGCCATCGCCCCGGGCGCCAACCGGATTTTCGCGACAGTCTGGGATGGCGGCGGCACCGATACCTACGACCTCTCGGCCTACAAGACCGGGCTCAAGGTCGATTTGCGCCCCGGCCAGGCTTCAACCTTCAGTGCCGACCAGCTCGCTTATCTCGGCGGCGGCCCGAACGACGGCTTCGCACGCGGCAACATCTTCAATGCCCTGCTTTATCACGGCGACACGCGCTCGCTGATCGAAAACGTTCTGGGCGGATCGGCCAACGATTCGATCATCGGCAACCAGGCTGCCAACACGTTGCGCGGCAATGCCGGCAACGACGCACTGAGCGGCGACCGTGGCAACGACTTGCTCGACGGCGGCGTCGGCAATGACAGCCTTTATGGCGGCGCCGGCGCGGACAGGCTGACCGGCGGGACCGGAGCCGATCGGTTTCTCTTCAAGTCACTCGCGGAAACGACCGTCGCCACCACTGGCCGCGACACGATCTACGACTTCGTCGCCTCGCAATCGGACAGGCTCGACCTCTCGGCGATCGATGCCAATACTGCGGCGACGGGGAACCAGGCATTTGTCTTCGTCGGAACAGCCGCTTTCTCCGGCGGCAAGGGCGAGCTGCGCTACGACCGCGCGGCCTCCGACACCTATATCTACGGCGACGTCAACGGCGACAGGAAGGCGGATTTCGCCATCCACCTCGACGATGCCGTTGCCCTGCAGAAGGGTTACTTCATTCTCTGAGCGGCTAACCTCGCTCGATGAAGCGCCGACCGTAATTCAAAGTGCTACAGCGTCCTTTGCCCGTCTGGCACGACGCGCGGCGCTGTAGCCCACGCTGCCTCTCATCGCCCGTATGGCACTACAGCCGTAGCCATCCTGTCCGGCGTCCATGGCGGCTCGTAGGTCAACCGCACCTCTGCATATTCGACGCCGGGGACATACCAGACGCAGGTCTGCACCGCCTCCTTGAGAAAGGCCGTCGCCGGGCAGCCCTTTACCGTCGTCGTCATGGTGACGCGCACGACGCCGCCCTCCAGCACCTCGATGCCATAGATCAGGCCGAGGTCGACCACGTTCGATCCCAGTTCCGGATCGATGACGATCCGCAGCGCCTCGCGGATGCGCTCGACCAGTTCCTCCATATCAGGCGCCGACATGATGATCCGGCTTTCCGACGCGAATGAGGATGCGATAGATCTCGCCGGTCGCATCGAAGTTTCCGGCCCAGCGATGACCGCGCTTCGCGAGTTCGGGATAGAGAAACAGCGGCTCCCGCGCGAGCAGGGCAAAGAGCACTTCGCCGACTTCCATCTTCTCGAGCGCGGCGAGGACGCGCACCATCGGCTCCGGTGGATCGAGATCGGTCAGGTCGAGCTGGCGTGTCGGATCCGGCCATCCGTCCAGGTTCATGTCCCCGCCCGACACACGAATGTCGTCGACCTGCTCTTGCGGTCTGAACAGCACGGCCCAGTCGCCGTTTCCGAGGGCCTCCTCCTGGTGGGAAAACCCGCGCCCGGCCATGACGCTGAAAAGCGGCACCGGCCGGAACGAGGCGATGAGTCTCAAGGCCTGCCCGGGGACGAGGTTGTCGACGGCGTTCATGATCACCGGAAAGGGATCGCCGCCGCCGCGCAATATCGGCCGAACGTCAAGTTCATGGGGTTCTATGGTCATGGTTGTCTCCATAACTGGAAGGATGGCAGGAAGAGGTGCGGACGTTGAGCACCTGTCGGCAAGCGGAGGCTGGCTGGCACGTTCGAGAGCCGCCGTGCCCGGGTAAACTCAAGGACAAGCACCAAGATTGCGACCAATTGACAAAGGCTGGCAAGCCGGAAAAGCGGTTCCGCGCCGACAGAGAGACCGAGAGTCGCGATCAGCACCGATGCATAAAACGCGCGGAACCAACGGAGCGCCCGCATTTCGACGACCAGATCCTGCACGCGCGGCGTCGCGGTGCGGCCGAGTGCCGGACCATAGCATTCGAGCCAAGTCATGAAAGGGATGATCTTGTAGAGTTGCGCAAGGCCCATGCCCGTCAGCCAACCGAAAGCGACGAGATAAACGAGCGAGCCGATACCCTGTTCGATGCGGCCGGTCACGAGCAGTCCAACGAAAAGAACCATGGCGGCAGCAAGCGCGCCAAAGGCGCCGATGCTCGCGCGGATGTTGAGCTCGATTTCCCGCCTCCTCCGCTCCCTGTAGATCCGGAAGATGTCACTGGCATAGACCACGACCGCAAGCACGCCAAGAAAGGCCGCAAGGAGCAACAAAGCGAAACGGCCGACCGAGCCCGCCAGAATAAGCGGAATGCCACCGGCTACCAGGCCAAGCGCACCGCTGCCGGACAGCCAGACGATCCTGCTGCTGCGGCGCTCCCCATCCGGCGAAAGCATGAACATGGTCAGGAGACGATAGCTGACGCCCATCGTTGTAAAGGTCAGCCAGCCGCCGAGGCCGAGTACGGCATGGAGCGAGACCCCTTCCAATGTGAGAGCGATCGCAGCATCGGCTCCCGCCACGCCGCCGAGGACGAAGGCATAGGTTCCGCCGAGCAGCACCGTTACGACCAGCGCGCCGAGGCCGATGACGACGAACCGCGCGGTGAGCGGCAGCGGCCGCGCGCGCCATAACGTCGCCGCGAAGGCGAACCCGATCAAGGCAAAGCCGGCTATCGTCAGAACCGCCGCCACCGGCAGCACGATCGGCGGCAGATCGATACTGCCGGAAAGACCCACGAAACCGAGGACCAGGCCGGCGATGCCGGCTACGAGAAGCACGAGCGCAGGAAGGGCGAGATGGGTGCAGCAAAGCGGCCGTCCGACAAGGACCGGCACGAATTGCAGCAGCGCGCCCGCCATCAGCAGGCTCAACCAGCCGAGCGCGATCGTGTGAACCAGCGCCAGGGTTTCGGGCGCCTCCATCGCGGCGGCGGGATAGCCGTAGCCGAGGACCATCATCGTCTCGCCGATCACAAGAAAGGCGAGCGCGGCAGCGAAATAGGACATGGTCCAGCGAGAAAGCGTGGCCCCGAACATCTCGATTCACCTGGTTGACCGGATCACGCGAACCCATAGCGCCGCGCGTCATATCAGACGCGCAAAGGACGCTGCTGCATGTTTCTATCCCTAAATCGGCTACGACTTAAGAAACATGCAGTGGCGAGGTCACGTGACCGGTTCTGATAGGCAGGAGTGGAATGCGGCCGCCGCTCAATGCCCGCCGCAGCAGCAGTCGCAGCCGGAAGCCTCGTGACGCCCGATTTCGACGCGCCATACGTCGGGCCCCTGTTCCAGATACTCCCAAAAGAATTCGCCGGGATGTCTCGCTTCGAGCTGGTAGTGCAGCGGTCGCGGGTCGTGGTCATTGACGAGGATGAGGGAACCACCCGCGGCGAGAGCATTCAGCATGCCGAAAATTTTCGGGTGACGCTCCACCGGCGGAATGGTCCGGACGTCGATGAAGGGCTTTGATTCCGTTTCTGCAGTTGTCATGAGGGATCCGTTCGCCGCCGCCGACATTGTTCGCTTCTCAGGGGCAAGGCGGCGTGATCGCCCCGGATTTGAGAAAACTAGTCGGGCCGGCAACGCTGCATTTTGTCGAAGCGCAAACAAATTCCGGATTGAGCAACACGCCTACTGCAGCGTCGCGCGGGGGCAAAGGACGCTGTGCACTTCGGATCGCTGCACCGTTTTTCCTTAAATCGGCGACGAAGGAAACATGCAGTACTTGGCTTTTCGCAAAGAACGGGCCGGGATCGCATCCTAGAGTCGGGTCATGAATTCTTACATGACCATAGGAACCGCCATGCACGCCTCAATCCTGCAGAAATACGGCGAAATGCGCCTGCCGCGCTACACAAGCTATCCGACCGCCCCGCGTTTCGCGGACACGATCGATCACGAGACCTATTCCGAATGGTTGGCGGCGATACCACGCGAGCAAGACGTATCGCTCTATCTGCACATCCCCTTCTGCCGTTCGATGTGCTGGTATTGCGGGTGTCACACCACGATCACCCGGCAGGACGATCCGATCCTCGACTATCTCGCCGTCTTGAAGGACGAGATCCGGATGGTGGCGGACCGCACGCAGCAACCTCTTCCGATCGGCGAGGTGCACTTCGGCGGAGGCACGCCGACGATCATCGAGCCGGAAGAATTCCTTGCCCTGATGAACCTGTTGCGCGAGCAATTCTCCTTTGCCGGCTCAACCGGCATCGCGGTCGAGATCGATCCGCGCCGGCTGACGGTCGAGATGGCGGAGGCGCTCGGCGCCGGCGGCGTCACCCGCGCCAGCCTCGGCGTGCAGAGTTTCGATCCGGTCGTCCAGAAAGCCATCAACCGCATCCAGAGCGAGGCACAGACGGCCGACGCCGTGCATCATCTGCGCCGGTCCGGCGTCGAGAGCATCAATTTCGACCTGATCTACGGCTTGCCGCATCAGACCGTCGAGTCGTGCGTCGCGACCGCGCAGGCCGCCTTGGCGATGCGGCCGGAGCGTTTTGCCGTCTTCGGTTATGCGCACATCCCCTCCTTCAAGAAGCACCAGCGCATGATCGATGAGAACGCCCTGCCGGACGGTGCCGCCCGCAGTGCCCAGGCGATGGCCATCAGCGAGACTCTCGTCGCCGCCGGCTACCGGCAGATCGGCCTCGATCACTTCGCCCTGCCGCACGACGACCTCGTAAAAGCCCAGGATACCGGAAAGCTGCGGCGCAATTTTCAGGGTTACACGACCGACAACTGCGAGACGCTCATCGGTTTCGGCGCGTCCGCCATCGGCCGCTCGCAGGAAGGTTATGCGCAGAACGAAGTGGCGCCCGGCCTCTACGCCCGCCACATCGCGTCCGGCCGCCTGGCGACGGCGAAAGGATACCGCCTGACCGGCGAAGACCACATGCGGGCCGAGGTCATCGAACGGCTGATGTGCGACTTCAGCGCCGACGTCGCCGCGATCGCCGCGGCCCACGATTTCGACGCGCGTCCGCTTATCGACCAGAACGCCAAGCTCGCGGCACTTGCCGACGACGGCGTGGTTGACGTTGCCGGCGGCGTCATTCAGGTGCGGCAGGATCACCGTTTCGTCGTTCGTGCCGTCGCCGCCGCCTTCGACGCCTATCTCGAGCAGTCGCAAAGGACGCACAGCAAGGCTGCGTGAGGAAGGTTCGCGGCAGCAAAAGAAGAGGCCGGTGCGAACCCCGGCCCTTCACCAAATGTGGATCTTACGTTGATTTCCTGACGAACCGCTGCGGCGCAAAGGCTGAGGGTGTTTGTCTTGCTCAAGAAATCTGAAGTAGTGGAAAAATGCGTTTGCCTCACCCCAGGGTCTCAATAAAATGTGGGTCTTCATCCGCGCCGCGGCCTGACAGGCGAGACCTCACGGCCAGTCATGGAGGAGCGGGATGGCAGAACCGGGGAGCAATGCACCCCGAGGGCAAGCGGACTGCGCACTCGAGGTGTTCGCCGAGACAGTTATCATTCGTCGCGATCCAGCCGGCGGGCTCGACGCGTCCGTGATCGAGGAAATCGTACCACCAGGCGTGGCTGCACCGCTGCACCGCCATAGCCGGGAGGATGAAGTCTCCTATGTGATCGAGGGCACATTTCGAATCTGGCGTGGTGATGACGTGTTCGACATCGGTCCTGGCGGTATCGCACTGTTACCCCGCCATCAGGTCCACTCCTTCAAGAATATTGGCACCGCCCCCGGACGCCTCCTGACCGTCATTCTACCCGCAGGCTTTGAACGCTTTTTCGAGGTGGTTGCCCAGCTCGGTTTGGGAGACGAGAACCTGGACGAGATCGCGACCGTCGCGGCGGACCAATTTGGACTCGAGATAATGGGTCCGCCGCCGGACTGAGGTGCGGTCCATGGCGAAGGCCTGTGGCTGTTGCACAGACATTCAACCACGAAACCACATCTCAGTTAGGGCTGGGCTGGGCTGCGGTGCGGACCGGGCCATTCCGTGGCTCCTCCGTCGCCCCTATCCGGCGAGCCCGCGATAGATGGCGGGGAGTGCGGCCGGTAGCCGGGCAATGTTGCCGACCATGGCATAGCCGTTCTGGCCGAACATCGTCGGCACATAGGATCGCGCCTCGCGGTCGACCGTGACGGCAAATGTGCTGATCCCGCTTCGACGCGCCTCCGACACGGCACGCCGGCTGTCTTCCAGCGCGAAGCGCCCCTCGTAGTGGTCGACGTCGTTCGGCTTGCCGTCGGTTAGCACCAGAAGCAGTTTCTTGCGATTTGGCTGCTTGTGGAGTTCGGCCGAGGCATGCCGGATCGCGGCGCCGATGCGGGTGTAATAGCCGGGCTTGAGCGCGGCGATCCGCGCCTCGACGAGACCGCTCATCGGCTCATCGAAAGCTTTGACGGTTTCCACCCGCACCCAGTCGCGCCGGCGCGACGTGAAGGTCAGGATCGAATGGTTGTCGCCGCAGGCGGCCAGGCCATGCGCCAGGATCGTCAACGCCTCCTTCTCGACATCGAGAACGCGGTGATTGTCCGACCAGGAATCGGTCGACAGCGACACGTCGACAAGGATGGTGACGGCAAGGTCATGCGCCTGCGGCCGGCTCATCAGGTGAATGCGATCGCTTCCCTGGCCGCCTGCCGCAAGATCGGTGCGTGCGCGAACTACGGCATCGAGATCGAGGTCGGCGCCGTCCATCTGCGCGCGCAGGATCTCATGACGCGGTCTGAGCACCTCGAACTGGCGCCGCACGCGACGAATGAGGCTTTGCGTCTCGGATGTCAGTTCGGCGCGGTCGGCGAGCGCGGAAGCGGGGGAAGCCAACACGCGGCAATGGTCCTTGAGATAGGTACCGGTGCGGTAGTTCCACTCCGGATAAGTGTGTTCGGCCGTCAAGGGTGTGACGTCGACCGCCTCGGGCGGCAGGTCCAGATCGAACCGGAAGCGTGCGCTCGGGCGCCCCTTCCGTTCGCCGAGCGTCATCTCGTCCAGCTCTTCCGCCGCCTTCGCGTCGTGGTCGTCGCGGTCGTCGGCAGGCCGGTCGACATTGACCATCTCCGACATCGCGAGGATCTTCTCGAAGCGGTTGAGAATGAAGGGGCTGCGGTCGCCCTTGCGATTCTCGGCGTTCTCTCGGGCCGCGACATGGCGTTCGGTCTCGACGGCGGGCGACGCTGCCCTGCCCTGCGCCGGCTCATCGTCTTCGCGCCGCGTCTCGGTTTCGGCGCGCACCAGCGCATCCGGCCAGAGCGGCAGAGGCAGCATCGGCAGGTAGCCGGGCGGTGTGCGATGCGGGAAGATGACGGGCAAGGTCTTGTCCGGCTCCCCCGCGGCCTTCCGCAACATGCCGAGAATGCGGTTTTCGACATGCTGTTCTATGGATGGCAGCGTGCCTCGGGTCCGCTCCGCAAGGACGGCAGCCGCCAGCCGGCGGTAACGCGCGCGCATGCCCGGAAACGTGCCCAACACGGCAGCGACCGTTACTTCCGCACGGGCGAGTGCGGCAAGATCGCAGCGGAGCAGATCGGCCTCCGCCAGCGGTTCCAGCGACATCGTCGCCATGTAGGCGACAAGCCAGAAATAGAGGTCGCGGTTGAGGTCCCTGTCCGGGAAAAGATCGATCTCCGCCGGCAGCATCAGCGATGCGTGATCGCGCCCGGGCTGCACCAGCTTCTCTTCCCCGAGCCCCACCCTCTGGCGCCATTTCAACCTGTGGCCCGAGGTACGCCCACGCGCCGGGGCGATCTGCACTGCGCTCTCGCCGCCGTGTCCGCGGAACGAGATCGCGAGCACCGGCAGGAGATCGGCGAGCTGCACCGCGTGCTCCGGGTGGCGCCGCCACGTGCGCGTGTTGCCGATGAAGCGGTGCCAGGCACGGCCGACCGTTTCTTCCAGTTCGAGGAAATCGAGCATCGCCAGGACCTCAGGCTATCAGGGAATCGGCCACTTCCAGCAGCGCTGCCCTGACGTCCGGCTCGTCGGTCAGGGGTTCTATCATGGCGGCTCGAACTGCCTGCTTGGCCGGCATGCCGGCATCGATCAGCGAAGCGCAGTAGACGAGCAGTCGGGTCGAAACGCCCTCTTCGAGATCGTGGCCCTTGAGCACTCTCAGACGCGCGGCGAGATCGACGAGCCGGGCCACCTGCGCTTCCGCGAGGCCGCTTTCCGCCGAGACGACGGCGATTTCCTGAGCCTTCGGCAGGAAATCGAACTCGATCGCGACGAAACGCTGCCGGGTGCTCGGCTTCAGGCTCTTGAGGAGATTCTGGTAGCCGGGATTGTAGGAAACGACCAGCATGAAACCGGACGGCGCCTCGAGCATCTCGCCGGTGCGCTCCAAGGGCAACATGCGGCGATCGTCGGTGAGCGGATGCAGGACGACGGCGACGTCCTTGCGCGCCTCGACGATCTCGTCGAGATAGCAGATGCCGCCCTCGCGCACTGCGCGCGTCAGCGGTCCGTCGACCCAGATGGTGTCGCCACCCTTCAGCAGATAGCGGCCGGTGAGATCCGCGGCGGCAAGATCGTCATGGCAGGAAACGGTCGAAAGCGGCAGGCCGAGTCTTGCCGCCATATGGCTGACAAAGCGCGTCTTGCCGCAGCCGGTCGGGCCTTTCAGCAAGAGCGGCAATTGCCGGACCCAGGCAGTTTCAAACAGCGCGCATTCATTGCCGAGCGGACTGTAGTGCGGAATGTCGGCGGTTGGGAGGGTGGCGTTCGGCAGGACGAAATTCATTTTGGTCTCCGTGACAAACAGTCGAAGCAAGCGGAAAGACCGACCCCGACGTGTTGTCGGGGCCAGTCATGTAGGTCATTCGGCGGGCTGGATCGAAGCGCTGAGCCGTTCGCTGCGTTCCCGGCCGGGAACCAGCACGGCCCAGATGAACATCAGTGCCGAGACGAGGACGACCGCACCGGAGCCGAGGCGGATCCAGTAGAACAGCGCCAGCTGGTCCTGCACGTCCATGTAGCTTTCGCCAAGCACACGCTGCAGGTGAACCTGAAGGATGCCTGCGAAGGTGAGCGCGAAGGTCATCACCGACATGGCGGTGCACATCGCCCAGAAGCTGACGATCGAGAGCCACTGGTTGTAGGGCTGGCGGCCGCGGATTTCCGGGATCGCATAGGCCATCACCGCCAGGTTCAGCATCACATAGGCGCCGAAGAAGGCGAGGTGGCCGTGGGCCGCAGTCACCTGCGTGCCGTGGGTGTAGTAGTTCACCGAAGACAGCGTGTGCAGGAAGCCCCAAACGCCGGCGCCGAAGAAGGCCATCACCGAGCAGCCGATCGACCAGAGAAGGGCAGCGCGGTTCGGGTGCTTGCGCCCGGCCTTCCAAGTCATCACGAAGGTGAAGATCACCATGGTGAAGAACGGTGCGACTTCGAGCGTCGAGAAAAGCGAGCCGATCCACTGCCAGTAGCCGGGGGCGCCGATCCAGTAGTAGTGGTGACCGGTGCCGAGGATGCCCGAGAAGAGCGCCAGGCCGACGATGACGTAGAGCCACTTCTCGACGACCTCACGGTCGATGCCGTTGAGCTTGATCATCAGGAAGGCGAGCACCGATGCCATGATCAGTTCCCAGACGCCTTCAACCCACAGGTGGACGACATACCACCAGTACATCTTGTCGAGCGCCAGGTTCATCGGGTTGTAGAAGGCGAACAGGAAGAAGATCGCAACGCCCCACAGGCCGAAGATCAGGATGTTGGTAACCGTCGTCTTGCGGCCTTTGAGAACGGTAAGCGTGATGTTGTAGAGGAACATCAGCGCCACCACGACAATGCCGACCTTGATCGCGAAGGGCTGCTCGAGAAACTCGCGGCCCTCGTGAATATGGAAAAGGTACCCCACCACCGCGACGGCCGCCGCGATCAGGAACAGCCAGAACTGGGCGACGGCAATCTTGGTGCTGTAAAGCTCCGTTTCCGCTTCCTCTGGCAGGAGATAATAGGTGGCGCCCATGAAGCCCATCAGCAGCCAGACGATCAGCGCATTGGTGTGCACCATGCGCACGATGTTGAACGGCAGGAGCTCGGAGAGCGTGTTGGGCAGGACGTAGATGGTGCCGGCGAGAACACCGAACAGCACCTGGGCGAGAAACAGGCCGAGTGCGCCATAAAAATAGAGCATCGCGACCTTCTGGGTCTGGTATTTCATGGTTCTTTACTCCAATCGCAACGCTTAGCCGGCTTCGTTCGGTGGCCAGTTCTGGGTCTTGATGCGGCTCGTCCACTCCAGGAAGTCGGCGAGATCGTTGAGCTCCTGTTCGGTGAGGTTGAACTGCGGCATCTGCCTGCGCCCTTCGACGCCGGAGGGTTGCGCCGCCATCCAGGCCTTCAGCGTCTCGCGCGCGCCGTCCGGATCCTTGTCGCCGCCCCAGCGCTTCCAGACATTGCCGAGTTCTGGCGCGAAATAGGCGCCTTCGCCGAGAAGCGTGTGGCAGTTGATACAGGAGTTCTTTTCCCAGACGTGCTTGCCGCGCGCGACGGAGTCCGTCAGCGTCGTCTCGTCCGTCGAGCTCGTTTTCATGTAGTAGTGGCTATGGGCGGTCAGCCCGACGAATATTGCAAAGAAGAAGAAGGACCCGCCGTAGAAGACGTTTCGGGCCCCGGTCTTGGTGAGGCGTTCTGCCATCACGTGGTCCTTTCGATTTCAGATGGCCGCGAAAGCGTGGCCGGCTTGATCTGATCCCCTCCCCGTTTGGCGCCGCCTGTGGCGGAGCCGACGAATGTCCGGGGCACGATCCATGTCTATGGATTTCCCGCGCGCGTTCTTTGCGTTTCGGCAAACAAGGAGAGCGGTTTCAAACGGATGGCATGCTGGTGGCAAACAGCTTCGCCGCTGCCACCAGCGCAAGGATCAGCGGCCAGACGAGAAGCCCGCGCCGCATCGCGGCCGGACCGGAGCGCAGGCCCATGAAATCCAGGATGATCAGTCTGGACTTGATGAGTGCCAGGACGAGAACGGCGGAAACGACGACAGGGGCACGGCCTTGAAAGGCGACGGCCAACATGCCCGAAAGCACGATGGCAACGAGCACGATCCAGGTTCGAGCGAGTTGGTTTCGATTGCGGTCCGTCATGACGTCATACCAGATAGATGATCGGAAACATCACGATCCAGATGAGATCGATGACGTGCCAGAGGGTTGTTATCAGGGTTACGTTGCCGGGCGTCGGGCGCCAGACTACGAGAAGCAGGATCAGGCCGCCGAACACCACATGCAGCAGGTGGAAGCCGGTGATCAGGAAATAGAGCTCGAAGAAGGCCCCGAACCGGGCAAGGTCGCCGCTTGCCAGTTCACCGCTATATTCCGTGAGCTTGATCGCGACGAAGACGAAGCCGAGCAGGGCAGCCAGGACGAGGGCACGCCGGCGCCCGCCGGGTAGAGCGAATTTGCGCGCGGCGAGCGCAGCCTGCCACCCGCTCGTCAAAAGCACCAGCGTGTTGATGCCCGCGAGCAAGGGGTTGAGTTCGTTTCGCCCGGCAGCAAAAGCGTCGGCCTGCAGGAAACCGGTGACGAGGAAGGCCACGAGCAGAATGCCGAAGGCCGCGAGTTCGCTCCAGACCAGAATCCAGAGCAGAAGCTCATCTGCGGGCGCTTCCTCTCCCGCTTCGATATCAGATGTTACCCGTGCATCCATGCCGCCTCTCCCTTGATCGGAAACGATCGGCACTTAGGCGGGCCGGCAAAGCGATGTCTTTGACATTTCGCAAGGAAGCATGACCAAAAACCGGATATCGGCGAGGGCAACTAAGAGCGGGATGAGGGCAAGTGGCGCGGTTTTCCGCCCGCGTCCCGCGTCTCAACTTATTGGAATCGATCACGTTTATGATTTTGTGCCGATTCGACCCAAAATCATCGTGATCCAGGAGTTCTTCGATGACAGACGCACAGATCGGCCTTTCGGTCGCTACCCCCATCATCATCGTTTTCGCCCTCGTCCTGCACCGCATGGGCGTGCTGCAGCGCACCGGCACGGTCTCGGCCGTCCTGTTCTCGATCGCGATTGCCGTGGTGCTGTTTCTCGACCGCTAGAAATCCAGGGTGCCGCGGTTTTCCGTCCGGAGTAGCGTCGCGTCGATCGGACTTGCGATATGTCAAAGAAGCGAGCCGGCTCGACGGCTAGACGATTGCACCAGGATAAATCGACTGGAGCCCGGCTGATGGCTGGAAGAGAGACAATGCAACGAAGCCGCATGCTGGAAACCGGCTATGACGCGCTGTTGGAATTATGTGATCGGCTGGAGGCAATCGCCGACGCCTTGCCGAACGCAATCGATGTGACGCGCTACGATGAGATCGCGAACACGCTGGTACCGACGCTTGGCAGCCTGCACGAACTGGAGGAACAAGTCCTCTTTCGGCAACTTCGCTTGCAACCGGACGGTCGCAACGTCACGACGCTGATCGAGCGTCTTCGCGCGGAGCACGCACATGATGAGAAAGCCGCGGCGGATGTCGCCGAGGTCCTGCGCGAGCTGCTTCACGGTCGCTGCCGGCTAAGCTGGGACGCGATCGGCTATATGCTGCGTGCCCTCTTCGAGAGCCTTCGCCGCCATGTCGCGACCGAGCGCCTGCTGCTTGTCGAGAGCCGCCGGGGTGCCTGTCATGCGTGAATTTTTGCTGGCCTTCGCTGTCTTTCTCGCGCTGCACATGGTGCCCGCCATGCCGAAGCTTCGCGAGCGACTCATTCAGCGGCTGGGCCGAAAAAGTTATTTCGCCGGCTACTCGCTGCTGTCGACCCTAGCGCTCGTCTGGGTCTTCCACGCGGCGCTGACACTTGATTTCATACCGCTCTGGGACCCGGCACCATGGCAGGCCTGGGTGACGTTCGTACTCGCACCGCTTGGTATTTTCCTCGTTCTTGCGGGCCTCTTCAGCGAGAACCCGCTTTCCGTCTCGATCTTTCAGGGTATCGGACGGATGGGGGCGATCGTCGGCATCACGCGCCACCCGGTGCTCTGGGGGTTCCTCCTCTGGGCAGCGGGACACGTCGTGCCGAACGGCGATGTTCGCTCGCTCGTGCTCTTTGGCGGTTTCGCGCTCTTTGCCGCGAGCGGTTTCCTGATGGTTGAGCGGCGCGCACGCCGTCGCCTGGGCGACAAGTGGCCAAGCGCTGCCGCCGGCACGTCGATCTGGCCCTTCGCCGCGATCCTCAGTGGCCGCGCCCGCTTCCGTCTCGATCCGGTCCTGGTGCTGTCGGCCTTCGCCACGGCCGCAATCACGCTCTGGCTGCTTGCGGGCGGCCACTACGCCCTCTTCGGCGCCGATCCGCTGCTGCAAGCCTTTCCGATTTATTGAACCTGCCACCCGGACGTTCGCCCGGCCGGCTTTATCCCTGCCAAGCTTCCGCGAGCGGCGCGATCGGCAGCGCCAGAAGATCTATGGCTCGCGCGGCGAGATGATCGACGATTGCCTCGACGCTTGCCGGCCGGTGATAGAATCCCGGCACCGGCGGCATGACGATCGCACCCATTTCAGTGACGGCGCACATGTTGCGCAGGTGCCCGAGGTGGAGCGGCGTCTCGCGCGTCATCAGCACCAGCCGTCGGCGTTCCTTCAGATGTACGTCGGCGGCGCGGACGAGGAGATTGTCGGCAAGTCCATTGGCGATCGCCGCCAGCGTGCGCATCGAGCAGGGTGAGACGATCATGCCGGCGGTCGGAAAAGACCCGCTGGCGATCGCCGCGCCGATGTTGTCGTGATCGTAGACTCGATCGGCCTTTTCGAGCATTCGCAACAGCGCGTCCGGCCCCACCTCGTGGCTCAATGTCCGGTGTGCCGCCGGCGACATGACCAAATGCGTCTCGACCCCGTCGATCCGCGCAAGTCGTTCGGCGATGCGCAACGGGATGGCTGCTCCCGAAGCGCCGGTCACGCCGACGACTATCCTCAATCTTCCCGTCATTGGCGGTCTCCCAGACCCAGCTCGGCCCACATCCGGTCCACATCGGCCTTCACCTCCGGCGACATGTCGAGCACCTTCCCCCACTCGCGGTCGGTCTCCGCACCGATCTTGGTGGTCGCATCGAGCCCGAGCTTGCCACCGAGACCGGAGCGCGGCGAGGCGAAGTCTAGATAGTCGATCGGCGTGTCGGCGACGATCGTCACGTCACGGCTTGCGTCGAAGCGCGTGGAAAGCGCCCAGACGACATCCGGCCAGCTGCGCACATTGATGTCGGGATCGACGACGATGATGAGCTTCACGTAGCTGAACTGCGGCAGCATCGACCAGAGTCCCATCATCAACCGCTTCGCCTGGCCCGGATAACGCTTGTCGATCGCCACGACCATTGCCCGATAGGAGCAGGCCTCAGGCGGCAGCCACAGATCGACGATTTCCGGAAACTGCTTCTTCACCAGCGGCACGAACAGCACGTTCATCGCTTCGCCAAGACGCGACGGTTCATCGGGCGGCCGGCCGGTATAGGTGGAAAGATAGATCGGATTTCGGCGCATCGTGATCGCCGAAAGCGTCATTACCGGGAAGCGGTCGACGGAGTTGTAATAGCCGGTATGATCGCCGTAGGGCCCTTCGTCCGCCGTCTCGACGGCGGACACGGTGCCTTCGAGCACGATTTCCGCGTTTGCCGGCACCGGAAGCGGCACCGTCCGGCCTGCAGCCAACGGCGTTCGGCGCCGGCGAATGAGTCCTGAAAAATTGAGTTCGCTCAATCCGTCCGGCAACGGCATCACCGAGGCAAGGATGGTGGCCGGATCCGCACCGACCGCAACCGCGACCGGCATGTCCCGGCCCTGTCGCTGCCAAAGGCGGTGATGGCGTGCGCCGCCGCGGTGAGCGAGCCAGCGGACGATCGCGCGGTCTTTGCCCAGAACCTGCATGCGGTAGATGCCGACATTGATGTCCGTCGGATCGTCCGGCGCCATGGTGATGACGAGCGGCCAGGTGATGAGCGGCGCCGGCTCGCCCGGCCAGCACCACTGGATCGGCAGGTTCGCAAGATCGAGCTCCGGACCGCTCCAGACGATCTCCTGGCACGGCGCTCGGCTATGATGCTTCGGCCGCATCGAGAGCGCGGAGCGCAGCAACGGCAGCTTCTCCCAGGCATCGCGCAGCGATCCCGGCGCACGGGGATCACGCAGCTCCGCGAGTTCCTGGGCAAGGAAGGGTAATCCGCCCGGCGCCAGACCGAAGCCGCGCTCGATCCGCGCTTGCGCGCCAAACAGGTTGGCGAGCAGCGGAATTGCGTGCACGCGGCCGGAAGCATCGACCGGCTTTTCGAACAGGAGCGCTGGTCCGCCCGATGCAAGGACGCGCCTGTGGATTTCGGTCACTTCATGGACGAGCGAGACCGGCCGCGAAATCCGCTTGAGCTCGCCGGCGCGCTCCAGCGCCAAAGCAAAATCCTGAAGCGAGGCGAAGTGCTCTGCGAGACGGAAGTGTTTGTTCATGCCGCCTCTTTGTGCCGGTGATTTCCGCCTGTCTTTGATGTGGGACAAACACGGGCGACGGCAGCCGGCTAACATCGGGAGAACGTTCACACAGTTCGCAGGCCCCTCATGACCGTTCCCACAGCGATGGCCGTTCCGCTCCGGCTCATCCCCATTCCCGCCATTGAGCGGGCGACAAGGCTCGTCTTCTCCCACGTCATGGCGCGCCATCCCGGCCTTTTCGATCGCCTCGGCGAACACGCGGCCAAGCGGTATGGCTTCATTCCGTCCGACCTGCCGGTCGGTTTCCTGGTCGAGCCTGCCAAGAACCGTATATCCGTACACCGCAAGCCCAATGTGCCGGTGACCGATGCTTCCGTCACGGGCGGCTTCGTCCTTCTCCTCGGCCTGCTCGAAGGCCGGCTCGACGGTGACGCCGTTTTCTTCTCGCGTGACCTGACGGTAACCGGCGACATGGAAGCGATGCTGGCGCTGCGCAATGCGCTCGACGACTGCAACATCGACCTGCCCTCCGACATCGGCAGCCTCGCAGGCCCCTTCGCACCGCTGATCCGGCGGGCCGCAGCTGAGATCAGAAGCCGCGTCCTGCCCAGGGAGGCCGGCCAATGGAACTGATCTGCCCGGCCGGCACGCCGGCCGCCTTCCGCGAAGCCGTCGATGCCGGAGCCGATGCCGTCTATTGCGGTTTTCGTGACGAGACCAATGCCCGCAACTTCCCGGGGCTGAACTTTTCCCGCGACGAGCTGAAGGCGGCGATCGCCTATGCCCGTCAGCATGGAGCGATGACCTTCGTTGCCATCAACACCTTCATGCGCGCCGGTCGCGAAAAACTCTGGCACGAAGCGGTGGACGATGCCGTGCGCCTCGGGGCCGACGCCGTCATCCTCGCCGATTTCGGTTTGATGGCCTATACCGCCGAGCGCTATCCCGACCAGCGCCTGCACGTATCGGTCCAGGCCTCCGCCGCCAACGCGGATGCGGTCAATTTCCTGGTCGAGACGTTTCGGGCAAAGCGCGTCGTGCTGCCGCGCATCCTCACCATACCCGACATCGCCCGCCTCGCGCGGCAGATCCGCTGCGAGATCGAGGTTTTCGTCTTCGGCGGGCTCTGCGTGATGGCTGAGGGGCGGTGTTCGCTCTCCTCCTATGCGACCGGCAAGTCGCCGAACATGAACGGTGTCTGTTCTCCGGCGAGCCACGTCCGCTACCGCGAGGATGGACGCGAACTCGTCTCCGAACTCGGCGATTATACGATCAATCGCTTTCCCGCCGGCGAGGCGGCTGGTTATCCGACGCTCTGCAAGGGACGCTTCAACGTCGCGGACGAACGCGGCTACGCCTTCGAGGACCCGGTTTCGCTCGACGTGATGGACCACGTCGACCTGTTGCGCGAGGCCGGCGTCAGCGCGCTGAAGATCGAGGGACGCCAGCGCGGCAAGGCCTATGTCGCCGAGGTCGTGTCGGTGATGCGCCGCGCGGTAGCCGCCGATGCCGCCGAGCGGCCGGCTCTCATCTCGCGCCTGAGACTCTTGAGCGAAGGCCAGCGGACGACGTCCGGTGCCTATGAAAAGCGCTGGAGGTAGATCATGACCGTCACCACGCTTCCAAGCCTCAGCCTTGGTCCGGTTCTCTACCTCTGGGATGGACCGAAATGGCGCGATTTCTACTTCCGCATCGCCGACGAGGCGCCGATCGCGCATGTGGTCATCGGCGAAACGGTCTGCTCGAAGCGCCTGCATTTCATCGAGCCGCATGTCGGCGAGGTTGTCGAGCGGCTGGAACAGGCGGGAAAGAGCGTCAGCCTCTCCTCGCTGTCGCTGGTCACGCTCGAACGCGAAAGCCAGCTGGTGCGGGCTCTCGCGCGCGACAGCGCGCACCCGGTCGAAGCCAACGACCTGTCTGCGCTCGGGCTGCTTGCCGGCAAGCCGCATTCCATCGGACCGTTGATCAATGTGTATAACGGCGCGACCGCGCGGCTGCTCGCCTCACGCGGTGCGACGAGCATCTGCCTGCCACCGGAACTGCCGATGACATCCGTGCGCGAGATCGTCCGCGATGCGCCCGGCGTGGCCTTCGAGATATTCGCGTTCGGGCGAGTCCCGCTGGCGATCTCGGCCCGCTGCGCGCACGCCCGGTCCAAGGGACTGGTCAAGGATAATTGCCAGTTCATCTGCGGCGACGACCCGGATGGCCTAGTGGTCGAAACGCTCGACCGTCAGCCTTTTCTCGTCCTGAACGGCGTACAGACCGTCTCGCACACATGCCAGGCGCTTATCCAGGAACTGCCGGAACTGGCGGCCGCCGGCATTTCGCGGATCCGCCTTTCGCCGCAGGACTGCGACATGGTCTCCGTCGCCCGGGCATTCGACGATGCAATCGCCGGCAGGTCCGCCCCCGCCGATGCCATCGCCCGTCTTCAAGAGGCCTATCCCGGTACGCGCCTTTCGAACGGGTTCCATTACGCCCAGCAGGGTGCCGCCTGGATCGCGGGCAACGCATCAACTTAGCCGGAGTCTCACCATGACACGTGAATTCGACATGCTCGCAGATGAAACCACACACGATGAGAATCTCGTGACGGTCATCAGCCAGATCCGCAGGTTGATCGATGGCGCTTCGCTCGAATGCGGCTGCCGTACACGCGTCGACGAATTGCTGCTTCGCTTCGAAAGCCTGACGGCGAGGCAACGCGAAAAGCGCATACTCGACCAGGCCCGGCGCCAGCGGCGCCGCATCGCCACGATCATGGAACTGCTTCACGAGCTTGACGAGATCGGCTATGGGGATGCCGACCGCAGCGTGCTGGTGGAAGCGCGGCTGCTTTTCGAGGACATCGCCGAAGCTGCGCTGCAAGGCGCGCGGCTGCTCAATGTCGCCGCCCTACCGAGTTCGAAGGCAGGTGTGCGATGAAGATGGTTAGGCTTTCGGGGCTGGGCCCACTGGAGACGGAGAATGAAGCTTCCGTTGCGTATCCTTTGCCTGTGCCTTGGCTGGCTGATGGTCGCATTCGCCGTCGCCGGCGTGTTCCTGCCGCTATTGCCCACCACTCCTTTCCTGCTCTTGGCGGCGGGCCTGTTCGCCCGGGCCTCTCCCCGGCTTGAACGCTGGCTTCTCGAGCATCCGGTTTTCGGCCCCTCGCTGCGCCTCTGGCGCGAAAAGGGTGCGATCACGGCGAGATCGAAGTACACCGCCGTCGCCCTGATCGCCGCAAGTTTCGGTCTCTTCTGCCTTTTCAGCGCGCCGGACGCGATGCTTGCGGCCATCGTCGCGGCCGTGATGGCGCTCCCGGCCGCCTTCATTCTCACACGACCGAGCAATTGAGTGCCGCTAAAGCGGCCTTGGAGCGGGATAAGGAAAAGTGCGTGCGGTTTTCCGCCCGCATCCCGCTCTATTACCCGCTCTATTAGAATCGATCACGTTCATGACTTTAGGTCGATCCGACCTGAAATCATCGTGATCTAGAGCATCCCGCTTTCAAGTGGAATCACTGAAAGCGGATAAGATGCTCTAAGGATCAAAGTGCTCGAGCGTCCTTTGTGCGTTCACTTGAACGCACGGCGCTCTAGAAGGCGCTCGCGTGCAATTCCTTCATTGCCCGACGCAGTTCGTCGATCGGAGTTGAACTGGTGGCGGTTTCGCCTTCCAGTTCCCGCGGTACCTTCCAGCCCGGATCGATGCCCTCCATGTTCGGGAGCTCGTGGGCGATGCCCTTGTGGCAATCGATGCAGGTTGCCCGGCCGGGAAGCAGGTAGCGGGTGTGAATCGCCGCCGCCCGTTCCGTCTGCCTCTGCAGGTCCATCGCCACGGACGAATGGCAATTGCGGCACTCGAGACTGTCGTTTGCCTTCAGCCGCGCCCATTCATGCTGGGCGAGTTCCAGCCGATGCTCGAGGAATTTCGGGCGGGTATTGATCGTCCCGAAGATCTTGCCCCAGACCTCCTTCGACGCCTGCATCTTGCGGGCGATCTTGTCGGTCCAGCGATGCGGCACATGACAGTCCGGACAAGTCGCTCTGACCCCGGAGCGGTTGGAGAAGTGGATCGTCCGCGTCAGCTCCTGATAGACGTTGTCGCGCATCTCGTGGCAGGAGGTGCAGAAGGCCTCGGTATTGGTGAGCTCGAGCGCGGTGTTGAAGGCACCCCAGAACATCACGCCGCCGACGAAGCCGCCAAGCGTCAGAAAGCCGAGGCTCAGTGTTCCTGCCGGCGTGCTGACGACGCGCCACGCCCAGAGGACGACTTTCCTGATCCATTCCATCGCGTCACTCGCTTCCCGCAGGCTTGGCGCCCAGCTCGCTCATATCCTTGAAGGTATTGCCGACAAGTGGCTTGGCGTCGGCCTGCGGCACATGGCAGGCGGTGCAGAAGTAACGCCTTGGCGAAACGTCCGCGAGCATCTGGCCCTCGCGGGTCATGTAGTGCGTGACGCTGATCATTGGCGCGCCGGATTCCTGGGTGAACTCGCGCCTGTGGCAGGAGAGGCACCGGTTGGTGTTGACCGAGAGCTGATAGCCCTCGATCGAATGCGGGATGACCGGCGGCTGGTCAGGATAATTGCGCTCCTTGCGAACGTCATCGGTGATCCACTTGGGCAAGGGCGCCGCGGGGCCGGTCTCCATCGCGGGAGACCGCCCCACCAGTTGTGGCATGACCGTCGGTATCACCTGGGCAATCGCGGTTGTCGTGACGAACAGCAAGAGTCCTGCCACGACCACCATCCATTCAGGCCGTCTCAGACGGCGACGGGTATAATCTTGACCGCGCATTTTTTGAAATCCGTCTGTTTGGAGATGGGATCCGTGGCGTCGAGGGTAACTTTGTTTATGAGCTTGCTGGCGTCGAACCACGGAACGAAGATCACGCCCGGCGGCATGCGGTTGCGACCACGCGTATCGATACGGGCGCGCATCTCGCCGCGCCGGGAAACGACCCGGACTTCGGCGCCCTGATTGATGCCGCGCTTGCGGGCATCGTCGGCGTTCATGAAGCAGACGGCGCCCGGGAAGGCCCTGAAGAGCTCGGGAACACGCAAGGTCATCGAACCGGAATGCCAGTGCTCCAGCACGCGGCCGGTCACCAGCCAGATGTCGTATTCCTCATCGGGCGATTCGGCCGGCGGCTCGTAGGGCACGGCGATGATGACCGCCTTGCCGTCCGGCTGGCCGTAGAAGTTCACGCCCTCCCCAGGCTTGACGAAGGGATCGAAACCCTCGCGATAGCGCCAGAGCGTCTCCTTGCCGTCGACCACCGGCCAGCGCAACCCGCGCACCTCGTGGTACATGTTGAAGGGTGCGAGATCGTGGCCGTGGCCGCGCCCGAAGGTGGCATATTCCTCGAACAAGCCCTTCTGGATGTAGAAATCGAAGGCCTTGGCCTCCTGGTTGTCGTAGGCCGGATCGATCTCGCTGAGAGGAAAGCGATCCACTTCGCCGTTGCGGAAGATCACGTCGAACAGGGTCTTGCCGCGATATTCGGGGTTCGACTCGAGAATGTCGGCCGGCCAGACCTCGTCGGTCGTAAAGCGCTTGGAGAATTCCGCGATCTGCCAAAGGTCCGAGCGGGCCTCGCCGGGAGCCTGGACGAGTTGGCGCCAGACCTGGGTGCGACGTTCGGCATTGCCGTAGGCACCCTCCTTCTCCACCCACATGGCGGCCGGCAGGATCAGGTCGGCACTCATCGCGGTGATCGTCGGGTAGGCGTCCGAGACGACAATGAAGTTGTCGGGGTTGCGATAGCCCTGCCAGGTCTCGTTGCTGGTATTCGGTGCAGCCTGGATGTTGTTGTTGACCTGCACCCAGTAGAAATTGAGCTTGCCGTCCTTGAGCATGCGGTCCTGCAGGACGGCATGGTAGCCCGGCTTGTCGGGGATAATCCCCTTCGGGATGCGCCAGATCTCCTCGGCACGCTCCCGATGTTTGGGATTGGTCACCGTCATGTCGGCCGGAAGCCGATGGGCGAAGGTTCCGACCTCGCGCGCGGTGCCGCAGGCCGACGGCTGGCCGGTCAGCGAGAACGGGCTGTTGCCGGGCTCCGAGATCTTTCCCGTCAACAGGTGAATGTTATAGACCATCTGGTTTGCCCAGACGCCGCGCACATGCTGGTTGAAGCCCATGGTCCAGAGCGACATGACCTTGCGGTCGGGATCGGCATAGAGTTCCGCCAACTGCTCCAGGAAGCCGGGATCGACGCCGGTCAATTCCGCCGTCTTCTCCAATGTGTAATCGGAAACGAATGCCTTGAAGGCTTCAAAGTCGATCGGTTCCATCTTGCCCGGATCGGCCGCGTTGGGAGCCGCCTTTTCCAAGGGATGTTCCGGTCGCAGGCCATAGCCGATCTCGGTTACGCCGCGCACGAATCGCGTGTGGCGCTGCACGAAGTCCTGATTGACGCGACCGGTCTGGATGATGTGATTGGCGATATAATTGAGGATCGCCAGATCCGTTCCCGGCGTGAAGATGATCGGGATGTCGGCCAAGTCCATGCTGCGGTGGGTAAAGGTGGAAAGCACGGCGACGCGGACATGAGGTTGCCCCAGTCTGCGGTCAGCGACCCGCGTCCACAGGATCGGGTGCATTTCGGCCATGTTCGAGCCCCACAGCACGAAGGCGTCGGCGTGCTCGAAATCGTCATAGACACCCATCGGCTCGTCCATGCCGAAGGTGCGCATGAAGGCATAGGCGGCCGATGCCATGCAGTGGCGGGCATTGGGGTCGAGATTGTTGGAGCGAAAGCCGGCGCGCATCAGTTTCGTCGCCGCATAGCCCTCGAAGATCGTCCACTGTCCGGAGCCGAACATGCCGACGGCCGTCGGTCCCTTCTCCTTCAGAACTCTCTTCGCCTGCTCCGCCATCACGTCGAAGGCTTCGTCCCAGCTCACCGGCTCGAACTCGCCGTCCTTGGCGTAAGCGCCGTTCCGCTTGCGCAGGAGCGGCGTTTTCAGCCGATCGGCGCCATACATGATCTTCGAGAGGAAGTAGCCCTTGATGCAGTTGAGGCCGCGGTTGACCTCGGCCTGCATGTCGCCGTGCGTGGCGACCACCTGCCCTTCCTTCACGCCCACCATCACGCCGCAACCGGTGCCGCAGAAACGGCATGGCGCCTTCGACCATTTGATCTCCAGCGCGGTCACGCCGCCGGGAACAGGTTGCGCTGCGGCAGGAAGCGCGATGCCAGCGGTGGCCGCCGCTATGCCGGCCGCATGGGCCTTGAGGATGTCACGCCGCGTCAGTTCGCCGGTCATTGCCGATCGTCTCCTCTTTCTCGACATGCTCGAACACGATGTTGGCCGCCACCACGCCTTCCAGCATGGAAATCTGCGACAGGCACTCGCCGAGCATGCCCGTGCTCGTTCCTTCGATGACCACCACGATCTTGCCGCCCTGGTGGCCGTAAACCTCGACATTGCTCATTTGCGAAAGCATCGCCAAAACCTCGTCCTCCATCGCCGGAACGGCGACGATGACAGCGCTTGAGACGTGATAATTGCCCGGTGTGTCAGACATCGGCCCCCTCCTGGTTCCGCGCGCCGAGCTCGACGGCGGCGACCGGACAGATGCCGACGCAGGCGCCGCAGCCGCTGCAGGCTTCCTCGTCGACGACCGGCAGAAAAGGTCCGCCGATCCGCGGCTGGAAGCGGATCGCCTGCTCCGGACAGCTATCGCGGCAGGACTGACAGGCGACAGCGTTCTTCGCCAGACAGTGATCGGCGATCGCCGCCACATGCTGAAAGCGCGTCACGTCGGCAAACTGAAAGACCGGCTCCGGACAGGCGCTCCGGCATTCACCGCAGAAGGTGCACTCGCCAATGAAAAAATCGAGGGACGGTCTGTTGCCGGCAAGGCTGATGATGTGCGTCGGACAGGCGTCCACGCAGCGGCCGCAACCGGTGCAGGCGGCAAGACTCTCGGGCGTCACGCCCGGCGGACAGATCCGTTCGGGCGCGGGCGCGCCGCGGCGGAAGAGCAGGTCTCGTCTGGAAATCGTCGCAACAGCCATGACGCACCTCAATGCGGCGCCGGCGGCGGACCGGGCGGTCCGAAGACGAGCTGCAGCATCCAGACGATGAAGCCATAGCCGCCGACGACGGCGACGGCGAGCAACGGCCAGATGCCGAAGGCCAGTATCAGAAATGTCAGAAGTTCACGTCGTCGGGATTGTGGCGGCGGCGCCACCACCTGCTGCGGAGATAACTCTGACACGCCAACACCCCCGTTGATGTCACCCGCCAGCATAGTAACAATCCCTGTCAGGAAAGAAAGGGAAATAAACTAAACTCTAGTGCTCAAGAATAGAAATAACATCTATCAATTCAATGAGATATTCTGACCCGGGCAAATTTGGGGTTTTCTTCGGCTGAGCGGTCGTAGCATTTGGCATTTTCGAAAATACGCAGATGCTACAACGCCAGCGCGTGGAAACATGGCCGCCTGCTGAACCAACAAAGAAAGGGCCGGTGCGGCGTTCACGCCGCACCGGCCCTTTAAGATTTTGGCCTCTACGATTCCGCTGGTGGATGACGCCCGCTGTCGATGGACGCCGCCGCTTAAAGGGCCAGCGCTGCGAGGGCGGCGTTGAGACGCTCCTGCGCCTTCTTCGGGTTCTTCGCGCCCTTCGCCGCGTCGAGATTGGCCGGGCTGTCGCCCACCTGTACGACGCCCACCATGCCCATGCCGTAATGCGGCGTGCACTTCACGCCATAGAGGCCCGGAGTGGTGAACGTGACCTTGTAGTTCTCGCTGACCTTGCTCTTCAGCGTTTCGGCGCCATCCGGCAGCATGCCCTTGATCGTCTCGACGTTGTGGCCCTTGTCGGTCGGGATGAAGGTCACGGTATCGCCCGCGGCGATCTTCAGCGATGCAGGCTCAAAGACCATTACGCCGTCCTTGCCCTTGTTGAGCATGTGCACTTCAAAGTCTGCCGCAAGCGCAGGGGTGGTGATCAGCATTGCCACCGCGGCGAGGCCAAGGCCCTTCTTCATCATCGTCAGCATTTCATCTTCTCCGTTGAACCACCGAGCCCTTGCCCGTGGTTGTCGCCCCGGAAATAGGCCGATGCCGACCTGCCGACTTTGACGCGCGTCAAATAACGCGACGATGGTGGCGAGGGCCGCCTTCGCTCGTGGATGTGAACGCACACGAGCGCGAGGCTATGGCAATCGTGGTTGCTGCCGTTTGAGCCCTAAACAGGATTGTCGGCAGGGATTCTTTCTGGCCGGAGATCCCGGAGATCATTGACAGGTTTCGTTTGTCGGATTAAAACTGACGAAATTCGAAAATCGTCAGTCATAATTCGTGAGATGAAATGAGCGAACTCGCAGACACCGGCGTCGACGCCGCCAGGCAGGAAAACGTGACGCGGATCCTCGATTCCGCCGAGCGGCTGTTCCGCCATTACGGCTACAGCAAGACGAATGTGGCCGACATCGCCCGCGACCTCGAAATGTCGCCGGCCAACATCTATCGCTTCTTCGCGTCGAAGACGGAGATCCACCAGGCGCTTTGCGCGCGCATGCTGGCCGCGAGCTATGGGCAGGCCTTCGAGACGTCCCGTCTGCCTTTGAGCGCCTCCGAGCGGCTCCGCCGTTACGCACAAGGGCAGCACAAGATGACGGTCGAGACCATGCTCGACGAGCAGAAGGTCCACGAAATGGTCGTCGTCGCCATCGAGCGGGACTGGCACGTCATCGAGAAGCACATCGACCGCATGGACGGGCTCCTCGCCGACATCATCCGCGAAGGCATCGCAGCCGGCGAGTTCGCCGATCAGGACCCGGAAAAGGCCGCGCGCTGCTTTGGCGCCAGCATCGTCACGCTCTGCCATCCGCAGATCGTCGCCCAGTGTCTCGCGAAGGAAAACCGCGCAACGCCCGACGAGCTGATCGAATTCGCGATCAGTGCACTGAAGAAATAATCGAGCCAGACATAATCGAGCCGCGGGGCGGCAGACAGGATCAGGAGTGCCAGAGATGTTTTCACCAAAGGCCCTCGAAATGAGAACCCCGGTCGCCGCCAAGCTCGCGGCCGCGCTTGCCATCGCCGTCGCCCTCTCCGCCTGCTCGGAAGAGAAGGTCGAGACCAGGGAGATCATCCGGCCGGTCAAGGTCGTCGAGATCGCCGCGGGCGGCAATCACCGCGAACTCGACTATTCCGGTTCGGTGAAGGCGCGCACGGAGATGAATCTCGGCTTTCGCGTCGGCGGCAAGATCACCGAAAGGCTCGTCAATATCGGCGACCGGGTGAAGCCGGGCGACCTGCTCGCCCGCATCGACCCGACCGATTACGAGCTCGCCGTAAAAAGCGCCGTAGCCAACCTCGCTGCCGCTGAGAAGCAGGTGGAAACGACGGCGCTCACCAAGATGCGGGCCGAGCAGCTCTTCACCCGTGAATTCTCGTCCAAGGCTGAGCTCGATCAGGCGACGCTTCTCTATGATCAGGCGGTCTCCACGCGGGACGCCGCCGCCTCGTCGCTCGATCAGGCCAGGAACCAGGTCGCCTACAGCGATCTGAAATCCGACCAGAACGGCATCGTCACCGCGATCAACGCCGATATCGGCCAGGTCGTCGGCACCGGCACGCCGGTGGTGACCGTCGCCGTCGATGGTGAAAAGGAAGTGCAGATCGCCGTGCCCGAGATGGATATCTCCGAATTCAAGCCGGGCAAGACGGTCGAGGCGCGCTTCTGGTCGGACGACGCGCTCGTGCTCGACGCCCATGTACGCGAAGTCTCCGGCAGCGCGGACCAGCAGTCGCGGACCTTTTCCGTGCGCGTCAGCCTGCCGACCGACGCGCGCGTGCTGCTCGGCATGACGGCCACGATCGAGGCGGTCGCGGCCAATGCTGGGCCCTCGGTTTCCATCCCGTTGAGCGCGCTTGCCGAGAAAGACGGCCGGAAGGTGGTCTGGGTGGTCAATCCTGACAGCTCGACCGTGCACGCGCGCGACGTCAAGCTCGCCGAATTCAGCGGCGATGGCGTTCGCATCGCCGAAGGGCTTAAGCAGGGCGATCTCGTCGTTGCCGCCGGCACGCAATTCATGACGGAAGACCTGAAGGTGAAGCTACCGGCAGCCGAACAGCAGGCGGCGCTGACCGAAACCGGCGAAGTCCTTCGCTAACCCTCCAATTACCGATAGAACGGAACGACGGCCATGGACGCCTCCACTGAGGACAGGAAACCGTTCAACCTCTCGCGCTGGGCGATCGGTCATCCGAGCATCGCGCGCTTCCTCTTCGCGCTGATCATCATCACCGGCGCCCTCGGCCTCGTACGCATGGGCCAGCGCGAAGATCCGGAATTCACCTTCCGTGTCATGGTCATCCAGGCCGTCTGGCCGGGCGCATCGATCGAGGAGATGCAAGACCAGGTCGTCAACAAGATCGAGCGCAAGCTGCAGGAAACGCCGCATCTCGATTTCGTCCGCTCCTACACGCGCGCCGGCAGCGCCATCATCACGCTGCAAGTCGAGGGCGACACCAATGCCGAAGAGGTGGCCGACGCCTTCTACCAGGTACGCAAGAAAGTCGGCGACATCGACAACGAGCTGCCGGACGGTCTCCTCGGCCCCTATTTCAACGACGAGTTCGGCGACACCTTCATCACGCTCCACTCGATCAGCGGCGACGGCTACAGCTATCCGGAGCTCAAGAAGTTCGCGATCCAGGGCCGCGACATGCTCTTGACGACGCCCGGCGTCGAAAAGGTATCGATCATCGGCGATCAGCCGGAGAAGATCTATATCGACGTTTCGTCCAAGACGCTCGCGGAACACGGGCTGACGCTCAACGATCTGCGCAACGCGATCGTCGGCCAGAACAACGTCGATCGTGCCGGCTCCGTCGATACCGGCACGCGTTCGGTGCGCATTTCCGTCGAGGGCGGTGTCGACCGCGCCGAGGATATCCGTGCGCTCCGCTTGCGCGCCGGGAACCAGGTGATCCGGCTCGGTGACATCGCCACCGTCACCTCGGGGCTGGAGGACCCATACCAGCGCAAATACCGCTTCAACGGCCACGACAGCGTCCAGATCGGCGTGGTCATGGCCAAGGGCTACAAGGTCACCGACGTCGGCAAGGCAGTGGAAGCGACCTACGAGCGCTTCGAATCCTCCCTCCCCTATGGCGTCTCCGTCGACCAGATCGCGAACCAGCCGGAGGTGGTGACCGACGCGATCAGCGAGTTCATGCATGCCCTCGGCGAGGCGCTGATCATCGTGCTCGTCGTCTCCTTCCTGTCGATCGGCTGGCGCTCTGGTCTCGTCATCGCGATCGCCATCCCGCTCGTGCTCGCGGCTACATTCGCGATCATGTACGAGCTCGGCATCGACCTGCAGCGCATCTCGCTCGGCGCGCTGATCATCGCGCTCGGCCTGCTCGTCGACGACGCGATGATCGTCGTCGAAATGATGGAGCGCAAGCTCGAGGAGGGCCTCGTGAAGATCGAGGCGGCGAGCTTCGCCTATTCCTCCACCGCCTTCCCGATGCTGACCGGCACGCTGATCACGACCGCAGGTTTCATCCCCGTCGGCTTCGCCGAGTCGACCGCGGGCGAATATGTGCGCTCGCTCTTCTATGTCGTCGGCATCGCGCTGGTGGTCTCCTGGTTCGTCGCCGTCTATTTCACGCCGTGGCTCGGCTACATGATCTTGAAGCAACGCCATCATGCCGGCAATCACCACGACGTCTTCGACACGCGCTTTTACCGGCGCCTGCGCGCGACGGTCGGCTGGGCGGTGCGCCACCGGGTGATCGTGCTCGTCATGACGCTCGCGACCTTCGTCGCCAGCCTCTGGGCGTTCCAGTTCATTCCGAAGAACTTCTTCCCGCAGTCGTCGCGGCCGGAAATCCTGGTCGATCTGTGGCTGCCGGAAGGAACCAGCATCAAGGAGGTCGAGAAGCAGGCGAAGGCTGTCGAAGCCCGGATGATGGACGACGAGGACAAGCGCTTCATCGCCACCTATATCGGCGAGGGCGCACCGCGCTTCTTCCTGCCGCTCGACCAGCAGCTTCGCAATCCGAACTTCGCGCAGCTGCTCGTCATGGCGAAGGACGAGCCGGCCCGCGAGCGGCTGATCACAAAGCTGCGCACGATCATTGCCGAAGACTTTCCGTCGATCCGCGCCAAGGTCGACCGGCTGTTCCTCGGCCCGCCGACCGGCTGGCCCGTGCAGTTGCGCGTGATGGGCCCGGATCGCGCCGAAGTACGCCGCATCGCCGATCAGGTGAAGGCGAAGTTCAACGAGAACCCGCTGCTCGGCGCTGTTCACGACGACTGGCTGGAGCCGGTGCCGGCGATGAAGCTGACGATCGACCAGGACCGCGCCCGGGCGCTGGGCGTCACCTCGCAGCGCATCCGCCAGATGCTGCAGGCATCGATGTCCGGCGTGCCGCTCGACAATTTCCGCGACGGCGAGGAAACCGTCTCGATCGTCGCGCGGGAGCCGGACGGCAATCGCCAACTGCTTTCGGCCGTCAACTCGGTCTATGTTCCGACCGACTTCGGCGGCTTCGTTCCGGTCTCGCAGGTCGCCAAGGTCGTGCCGGTCATGGAGCAGGGCATCGAATGGCGCCGCGATCGCCTGCCGACGATCACGGTCCGCGCCACGCTGCCTGACGGCGTGCAGTCGAACGACGTAACGACGAAGCTCTACAACGAGCTTCAGGGGCTGAGAGACGGACTCGCTCCCGGCTACAAGGTCGAGATCCAGGGCGGCGCCGAGGACAGCGCCGAAAGCCAGGCCTCGATCGCCGCCAAGGCGCCGATCATGCTGGTCGTCATCGTCGTGCTGCTGATGGCGCAGCTCCAGCACTTTGGCAAGGCGATGCTGGTGCTCGCGACCGGCCCGCTCGGCATCATCGGCGCGGCCGCCGCGCTCTTGATCAGCGGCGCCCCCTTCGGCTTCGTCGCCATTCTCGGCGTCATCGCGCTGCTCGGCATCATCATCCGCAACTCGATCATCCTCGTCGACCAGATCGATCAGGACATCGCGGCAGGCATGGAGCGCGCCGAGGCGATCATCGGTGCGGCCGTTCGCCGCTTCCGGCCGATCATGCTCACCGCCCTGACGGCCGTGCTGGCGCTGATCCCGATCTCGCGCGGCGTGTTCTGGGGCCCGCTCGCCTACGCCATGATGGGCGGCATCCTCGTTGCGACGGTGCTGACGATCCTGGTGCTGCCGGCCGGCTACGCACTGTTCTTCGGCCGGGAGCCGAAGCGGAAAGCTGAGCCGGAAGCCGCCGAGCAGCACTCCGAAGACGACAACGAGGAAGAGCGCTATCCCACGCCGATCGCCGCGGAGTGAACTCGGCCGCCATCATTCTTGACGCGCCAGCCGGAAGGAATACCGGCTGGCGCATGGTCGCTTAGCCCAGGTGGTGGCGCTCCTGGAGGCCGTAGACCGGTGTCGAAATGCCTTCGCAGCGGGCCTTCAGCTGCAATGAAAGATACTGCGAATAGTGGCGCGACTGGTGCAGGTTGCCACCATGGAACCAGAGCGCCTCCTGTTGTGTCGGCTTCCACATGTTGCGCTGCTCGCCCTCCCACGGACCGGGGTCCTTCGGCGTATCTGAGCCGAGGCCCCAGACCTTGCCCACCTTGTCGGCGACCTCCTTCGAGATGAGATCCGCCGCCCAGCCGTTCATCGAGCCATAGCCGGTGGCGTAGACGACGAGATCGGCCGGAAGCTCGGTGCCGTCCTTCAAGACGACGGCATCTTCCTTCAGGTGGCTGACATCGGAGCCGGATTTCAGCTTGATGCTGCCGTCGATGACGAGATCGCAGGCGCCGACGTCGATGTAGTAGCCGGAACCGCGGCGCAGATATTTCATGAACAGCCCGGAACCGTCGGCGCCCCAGTCGAGCATGAAGCCCGCCTTTTCCAGATCCGCATAGAACTTGGCGTCACGTTCGCGCATCTTCTCGTAAAGCGGAATCTGGAACTCGTGCATGATCCGGTAGGGAAGCGAGGCGAAGATCAGGTCGGCCTTGCGGGTCGTCATGCCGGCGGCAACCGCCCGTTCGGAATAGAGGTCCCCGAGTCCGATATCCATCAGCGTGTCCGAGCGCACGATGTGCGTCGACGACCGCTGCACCATCGTCACGTCGGCACCGCCTTCCCAAAGCGCCGCGCAGATATCATGCGCGGAATTGTTGGAGCCGACGACCACCACCTTCTTGTCACGATAGGCGTCCGGACCCGGATGCTGCGACGAATGCTGCTGTTCGCCTTTGAAGACGTCCTGACCTTCGAGTTTCGGAATATTCGGCTTGCCCGACATGCCGGTCGCGAGCACGAGTTGCTTCGGTCGCAGCACGACTTCCTCGCCGTCGCGCACAACGACGACCGTCCACTCTTTCGCTTCCTCGTCGTACTTGGCCGACTTGCAGGTGGTCGAGCCCCAGTAGTTGAGCTCCATCACCCTGGTGTACATCTCCAGCCAGTCGCCAATCTTGTCCTTCGGCGCGAAGACCGGCCAGTTCTCCGGGAAGGGGATGTAAGGCAGGTGGTCGTACCAGACCGGATCGTGCAGGCACAGCGACTTGTAGCGCTTGCGCCAGCTATCACCCGGTCGTTCGTTCTTCTCGATGATGATCGTCGGCACGTTCAACTGACGCAGACGCGCGCCGAGCGCGATGCCGCCCTGGCCGCCGCCGACAATGAGGGCGTAGGGCTGCGTCCCGTAGCCGAGGTCGGCCGCCTCCCGCTCGCGCTTTTCCTTCCACGTCCTGCGATTGGGATCGTGACCGTGCTCGGCGCCGAGCGGCCGCCGCAGGCCTTTCGGCTCCTCGTGCCCTTTAAGCTCCGTCATCGTCGTGAGAAGCGTCCAGATCAGGCCGTCCTTCAACCGGATATGGCCGTAGCCTCGCGCCACTTGCGTCTCGAATTCGAACCACCCGTCGGTCACGCCGTCCCCGCCGCTCGCCTGTTCGTTGGCGTCCTGCCGGAACAGCGCCGGCTTCACCGCTGCGAGCTGGCTCGTCAGCATGTCGCGGATCTGGTCCCGCCCCTCCATCGTCCTGATGTTCCAGGTAAAGGTGACGAGGTCGCGCCAGTAGCAATCCGCCTGGAACAGATTGACGGCGGCCTCGATATCACCCTGTTCAAGGGCCCTGCCGAGCTTGGCAAGGGCATTGTCGATGCGGGTGTTGGGACTTTCTTCAAGCATGAGGTCTCCTCCTTTTCGCTTGGCTTGCCTGCTGGCGACTCCTCTTTCGCCGGCGAGGGTGTTGCTGTGCAGCGCTGCCGCCGCGGTCGAACAGCGATGTGCAATGGCCGTGCCAAGCGTCGCAGCCAGGAAAAACGCAATGTTTTCAGGAACGGGAGGAATTAGGACTGTTGCACGCTCCGACGCGGCCGCCACAAGTGAGGCGTCCGACCTGTTGCAGGCGCCGCCGACGCCGGCAACGCCGCCCGTCCGACCAGACGCGCATAGGTCGCTGTGGGGCTTCGCGTTACGGCATTCAGCAACCTTGCGCCGGCAGGTCGCTCCTACCGATGCGGCTTCAAGTGAAAGCGCCTGACCTGGCGATGCACCGTCGAGCGGTCGAGGCCCAGCCGTCGCGCCGCCTCAGAGATGTTCCAGTTGCAGGCATCGAGCATCAGTCTCAACGCCGTGCCGGCATCATCCGCATCGTCCGGCTCGGCCCTCGCGACGAGATAATCCGGCAGGTCGGAAACGTCGATGACGCAGGCTTCGGCGAGCGCAGCCGCAACGGCGATGGCGTTGTCGAGTTCGCGAATGTTTCCCGGCCAGTCGTGCGCCTTCAGCGCGACAAGCGCGGCCGGCGAGAGCGTCCTTTGGCCGGCGGCATGGGAATGTCGTTCCAGCATCTGCTCGACCACCCAGTCGAAATCGCGTCTGTCTCTGAGCGGCGGAACCGAGAGCGTTGCGGCGTTGAGCCGGTAATAGAGATCTTCGCGAAAGGCGCCCTGCGACACCAGCGTCTGCAAGGGCCGATGCGAGGCCGAAACGATCCTGATCTGGACCGGGCGCGGCACGGTGCCTCCGACCGGAAGCACCTCGCGCTCGGCCAGCACCCTGAGCAGTCGGCTCTGCAGCGCAAGAGGCATGTCGCCGATCTCGTCGAGAAAGAGCGTGCCGCCGTCCGCCTGCTCGATCAGGCCCTTGCGGCCCTTGGCGGACGCGCCGGTGAAGGCGCCCGGCAGATAGCCGAACAGCTCGCTCTCGATCAGTTGCTCGGGGATCGCCGCGCAATTGATGGCGACGAAGCGGCCCGTAAGGCCGCTGCCCTCGTGGATTGCGCGCGCCAGGTATTCCTTGCCTGTCCCGGTCTCGCCCTGGATGAGGATCGGCAGCGCCGTGCGGGCGAGTTTCGCAGCCTTTGCCTGCAGCGCGACGATTTCGGGCGCATCGCCGCCGAGCCGGCGCAACGGCGGCGGGATCTGCGCGCGCGAGACGCCCGGCGCGCGGACGCCTGAATGCGGCTCGATGGCATGCGCAAAGAGCGCATTGCCGTCGCGGGCGAAAACGAGCCGTTCCTGCGTCGGCCGGCGGCGCGTGAGCTCCGGAAGATCGTCGATTTCCAGGTCGAGGAAGCGCGATACCGGCTCGCCGATGATGAGGCGCGGATCACGCCAGTCGAGCCCCGTCGAGCGGGCAAGGATCTTCGCCCCGCCTTGGGTCATGCCGGCGATCCGCCCGAGACCGTCGATCGAGATCGCCGCCTCCGGATCGACGTCGAGGAATTCCGGCGAGCGCGAGAACCTGAGCACCCATTGATGCCGCGCCTGGGCCATGAGATTGGCGAGCTCGATCCGCCTTGCGCTGGCGGTGACCAGATGAAGCGCCAGGTTCTGGCTTGTCTTGAGGATCGGGGAACTCAGCAGCGAGATGTCGAGGACGGCCGAAAGTTCGCCGTGGATGTCGTAGATCGGTGCCGCCGTGCAGGAGAGCGGCGTGTGCGTGTTGTCGAAGTGGTCGCTCTGGTGGATCGTCAGCGCCTCACCCGTCTCGATGCAGGCGCCGACGGCGCAGGTCCCGGCGCGCCATTCGGACCATTCGGACCCGAGATAGAGGCCCGCTTTGCGAAGGCTGTTGTTGAAGAGTGGGTCACCAAGGAACTCGACGGTCACGCCCTGCCGGTCGGAGAGCAAGAGCACATAGTTCTGCCCCGCCACTTGCCTGAACAGATGTTCGAGCCCGGAACGGGCGATGGCGATCAGGTCTTCCGATTGCTGGCGATGCTCCTTGAGCCGTGTCTCCGGTACGATATAGGCCTCGCAAGCCTGCGCCGGGTCGAGGCGGTGATGCTCCAGGCAGCGCCGCCAGGATTTGACGACCATATCGTCGCGGCTGCTCGGAAGGCCGCGGCCGACGCGCTCGATTTCGCGGATATGGTCGGAATGTGAAAACATGACCGCCTTCCTCCTGGGCGCGAGTGTGCGCATGGGAAGCCGAAATGTAAAGGAACGGAAAGCCGAGGAGCGGGGACGCGATGATCCGCCTCGGGCGCTTGTGTCCGGAACACCGGCGCGCGACCCGGACTCTGCTTGGTCCGGGCCGACGCCGCCAAATATCCTTGATCGGCCGGATCGGCCGCGCGCATCAATCGTCGAGGCGGAAGCCGACCTTCATGACGACCTGGTAATGCGCCACCTCTCCGTTGACGATCTGTCCCCGGATCTGGTCGACTTCGAACCAGTCGAGATTCCGCATGGTTTTCGAGGCGCGCGAAATCGCCGTTTCGATCGACTCGTTGACCGAGGTCTTCGAGCTTCCGATCAACTCTATCTTCTTGTAGACGTGCCCGGTCACAGTAACCTCCTCGGGTTCTGGTTGATCCCACAGCGCCGTGCGTCTTTTCAGACGCCCATAGGTCGCCGCTGTGGACTCTGAATTGCTGCATGTTTTGTCCTCCGATTTAAGGAAACATGCAGTAGCGCGAACATCGCCCTCGGGCAGCGAAGAGTGCGACGGCGCGTGCTCGGACCGCCAATCATTGAGGACGATGCAGTCAGCATGCGCCCGTTGGCGCGCGATTGCCAGCCGCTGCATTCGGAAATTGCGGCCTACCAACGCGGCGCGTCTTTTGAGGCGCGCAAAGGTCGCTGTGGCACTTTTGATTGTTGCGTTCGCCGGTTACCCACCGCGGATCGAGGAACGCCAGACGAGATCGGCGTTCAGTCTGACCGAATGGTTGCGTGCGGAAGGATCTTCCGCGTCGTCCCTGCCGAGCCACGTCACCGCCTCCCGGGCAATTGCCTCGACCGGCTGGCCGAACGTCGTCAATTGATAGGACGACCAGGCCGCCTGTTCGATATCGTCGAATCCGGCAACGCAGAGCTGATCCGGGATGGAAATCGAGAACTGATGCCGGGCGGCGTCCATGAAGCCGCAGGCGATGAGATCGGTTGCGCAGAAAACGGCATCGGGCCGCTCGCTGAGCGTGAGCAACCGCTGTGCCAACACGCGGCCGCTTTCATAGCCGGTCGATCCGTAGCGCTCGACGACGACCTCGACGCCCATGGTCTTCGCCGCCGTGACGAAGCCGTGCTCACGCGCCATCAGGCTCGGCGTTCCGGCCTCGGAATTGGCAAAGGCAAGGCGACGGCAGCCGGCGCGCAGGAAGGCGGTGACAAGTCGGCCCGCGGCGGCGGCGTCATCGAGATTGATCCTGAGCGGCCCTTCCTGATCGTCGTCACGGTTGATCAGCACAAGTCGCTGGCCGTTCTTGAGGCAGAGCTGGGTGATCGACTTGTCGGGCATTCCCGACAGGATGATCGACGCGTCGGCGCGATACCGGATCGCCTGCCTGAGCGCGAGATCGACGCTGCCGTCGGACCGGTCGGTGTTGACCAGCATGGCGATCTTGCCGGCATCCTGCAATTGCTGTGTCACCGCCCGGATCAGGCTCGATCGGTATGGCGTGCCCATGTCGGAAACGATGAGGCAGACGATGCCGCTCTCGTTCAGCATCAGCCCGCGGGCGAGATGATTAACGTGATAGCCAAGCGCTTCCGCCGCTTCCACCACCCTGCGCCGCGTCTCCGGCGAGACGCTGGCTCCAGGCGTGAAGGTGCGCGAAACAGCGGAGCGGGAGACACCCGCCCGCTCGGCAACCTCCTGAGCGCTGACGAAAGGTTTTTGCGACATGATAGCCTGATTTGCTCACAGCCCTTGCACAAAGAATTGCACAATTTTGCAAATGCGTGCAAGCGATCTGTGCCGGCGAACTGGCGATGTTATCGGAGAAACATGTTGACAGTTAAAATCTCCTCATGCAGCATTTGCACGCGCTTGCAATAGTGCCCGGCATGGAGGCGCCGGCTCAATCTGGGAGGAAATCATGGGTTTGGTTAAAATGGCTGCGGCAACTTTTGCCGCGGGTGCGACTTTCTTTGCCTTTTCCGCGCATGCCGAAGGAACCCTCAATCTCATCTGCTCGGCGGACGTGGTGATCTGCGAACAGATGGAAGGCGCCTTCGAAAAGGAGACCGGCGTTTCGGTCAACATGGTTCGCCTTTCGTCCGGTGAAACCTATGCCAAGATCCGCGCCGAGGCGCGTAACCCGAAGACCGATATCTGGTGGGCAGGCACCGGCGACCCACACCTGCAGGCCGCGTCCGAGGGGCTGACGCTCGAATACAAGTCGCCGATGCTCGGCGAGCTGCAGGACTGGGCGGTCAAGCAGGCCGAGAGCGCCGGCTACCGCACGGTCGGCGTTTATGCGGGAGCACTCGGCTGGGGCTATAACACCGAAATCTTCAAGCAGAAGAACCTCAAGGAACCCAAGTGCTGGGCCGACCTGCTGGATGCGTCGTACAAGGGCGAAATCCAGATCGCCAACCCGAACTCGTCCGGCACCGCCTATACCGCACTGGCGACACTCGTCCAGATCATGGGCGAGGACCAGGCCTTCGATTACCTGAAGAAGCTCAACGACAACGTCTCGCAATACACCAAATCCGGCTCGGCACCGGTGAAGGCGGCCGCCCGCGGCGAAACCGCGATCGGGGTCGTCTTCATGCATGACGCGGTGGCGCAGACCGTCGAAGGTTTCCCGGTAAAGTCGGTGGCGCCCTGCGAGGGCACCGGCTACGAGATCGGCTCCATGTCGATCATCAAGGGCGCAAAGAACCTCGACAATGCCAAGAAGTGGTATGACTGGGCGCTCTCGGCCGCTGTGCAGTCGAAGATGAAGGAGGCAAAATCCTTCCAGCTCCCGTCGAACAAGACGGCGGAAGTTCCGAAGGAGGCGCCGAAGTTCGAGGATATCAAGCTGATCGACTACGACTTCAAGACCTATGGCGATCCGGCCAAGCGCAAGGCACTGCTGGAGCGCTGGGACAGGGAGATCGGCGCCAACGCGAACTGATCCCCCGTATTCCGGGGGATTGTGCCGGCGGCTCCCGCCAGCCGGCCGAAACCTCCCCACCGCGCGGAACCGCGCGGTGGGGAGGTTGGCGACACATGACGCTACACTTTCTTGCAAATCGGTCGCATCGATGCCTGGATTGACCCGGGCGCGCTTCTCGCGACCCCGGAAGGCCCGAGGCAAACGCGATCCATGGAACATCGCAATCGCAGACTGAATATCGTCCTCGCCCTCGGGCTCGCGGCTTTCCTTTTGCTGCCCTGGTACCGCATCGAGGGCGGCTTCTTCGGCCTCGGTTGGCTTGCCGATTTTCCGGGCGACGCGTCGGTTTCGCCCGGCCTGATGCAGATCGCGAACGGTCGGTGGTGGCTTGCGGCTCCGGCGCTGATGCTCATTCTCGCCGGTGCGTGCCGCTTCGTCGGTGATGCGCAGTCGCGCGGCGCTCTCCTCGCCTGGACCGGCGCACTCGGGATCGTATTTCTCGCGCTGCAAGGCCTGGCGATCGGCTTTACCGGCTGGACCTGGACGATCAGCGAAACGCTTTTCGGCACGCTTGCGGACGGGCAGCCCTCGATGGGCGCGGGTGCGGTGCTCTCGGCGCTCGTCTTCGTTCTCATCTTTTCCTTCGGCCTTGCCGAACGCGGTGTAATGAAGGGCGACGCCTTCGTCGTCAGCGCGATTTCCCTGCTCGTCTTTCTCGTCGCTGTCTTCGTCTTCTATCCGGTAGGCAGCATGCTCGTCGGCGCCTTCCAGGATTTCGACGGCTCGTTCAACCCGGACGGCTTCACCCGCAACATCGTCGACCCGTCGATCTGGAGCCTCGACTGCGTCATCGGCGGAGCGCGCTGCGGCGTCGCCTGGCGCACCTTCTGGCTGGCGATCATGACGGCAAGCGGATCGACCATTCTCGGGCTCGCCTTCGCTCTCGTCGCCACCCGCACCGGCTTCCGCTACAAGAAGAGCCTGCGGCTCCTGACGGTGCTGCCGATCATCACGCCGCCCTTCGTCGTCGGCCTCGCGCTGACCCTGCTCTTCGGCCGCTCGGGCGTCGCGACGCAGGCGATGTCGGCGCTGCTGGGTATCGAACCGGGCCGCTGGCTCTACGGCCTCACCGGCATCTGGATCGCCCAGGTCCTGTCCTTCACGCCGATCTCGTTCCTCGTGCTGATCGGTGTCGTCGAGGGCGTCAGCCCGTCGATGGAGGAAGCCTCGCAGACGCTGAGAGCCGACCGCTGGCGGACCTTCTGGCGCGTCTCGCTGCCGTCGATGAAGCCCGGGCTCGCCAATGCCTTCCTCATCGGCTTCATCGAAAGCATGGCGGATTTCGGCAATCCGCTGGTGCTCGGCGGCAGCCACGGCGTGCTGTCGACGGAAATCTTCTTCGCCGTCGTCGGCTCGCAGAATGATCCCTCCCGCGCCGCGGTGCTTGCGATCATCCTGCTCTCATTCACGCTTGCAGCCTTCCTCGCCCAGCGCCTCTGGCTTTCGGGGAAGAATTTCTCGACCGTCACCGGCAAGGGTGACAGCGGCGTGCATGCGGCCCTCCCCCGCTCGGTCTCGGTCGGCGTTCATGCGCTGGTCATCCCCTGGGCGCTCTTCACCCTCGTCGTCTACGGCATGATCCTGGTCGGCGGTTTCGTGAAGACCTGGGGGCTCGACAATACGCTGACGCTCGAACACTACATCCAGGCCTTCTCGATCGAATTCCGCGACGGCGCCATTGCCTGGACGGGCGTTGCCTGGAACTCGTTCTGGACGACGATGGAAATCGCCCTCGTTTCGGCGCCGCTGACGGCCGCCGTCGGTCTTCTCACCGCCTATCTGATCGTGCGCCAGAAATTTGCCGGCCGCGAGCTCTTCGAATTCGCGCTGATGATGAGCTTTGCCATTCCGGGCACGGTCATCGGCATCAGCTACATCATGGCCTTCAACCTGCCGCCGCTGGAGATGACCGGCAGCGCGCTGATCCTGATCGCCTGCTTCGTGTTCCGCAACATGCCGGTCGGCGTGCGTGGCGGCGTCGCGGCGATGAGCCAGCTTGACCGCAGCCTCGACGAAGCTTCGTTGACGCTTCGGGCCGACAGCTTCCGCACGATCCGCAAGGTGATCCTGCCGCTGCTCCGGCCGGCGATCACCGCCGCCCTCGTCTATTCCTTCGTGCGCGCCATCACCTCGATCAGCGCCGTCATCTTCCTGGTCAGCGCCGAATACAACATGGCGACCTCCTATATCGTCGGCCTCGTCGAAAACGGCGAATACGGCGTCGCGATCGCCTATTCCTCGATGCTGATCCTGGTCATGATCGCCGTCATTGCCGGCTTCCAATTCCTTGTCGGCGAGCGGCGGCTGAGGCGCGAGAACCGCGTGCAGTCGCTTGCCGCAACCACGCCCGCTTCCCTTCGCCAGGAGAAAACCGCATGAGCATCGAAGGTCCCGGTTCCGTCGTCTTTCGGAACGTCCGCAAAGCGTTCGGCGCCTTCACGGCCATTCACGACCTGTCGCTGACGATCGAGCCCGGCACGCTGGTGACGCTGCTCGGCCCGTCCGGCTGCGGCAAGACGACGACACTCAGGATGCTGGCCGGCCTCGAGCATCCGACATCCGGCCGTATCCTGATCGGCGGCAGGGACGTGACGATGTTGCCGGCGAACGAACGTGACGTTTCCATGGTCTTCCAGTCCTACGCCTTGTTTCCGCACATGACGGCGCTCGACAACGTCGCCTACGGCCTCGAATCGTCGGGGTTGAAGCGCAAGGAGGCACGCGAGCGGGCCGAGGACGGGCTGGCGCTCGTCGGTCTTGCCGGCATGGGCGGGCGCCTGCCGGCGGAGCTTTCCGGCGGACAGCAGCAGCGTGTCGCTGTCGCCCGCGCGCTGGTGCTCGAACCGCAGGTTCTGCTTCTCGACGAGCCGCTGTCGAATCTCGACGCGCGGCTGCGCCGCCGTGTCAGGACGGAGATCCGCGAACTGCAGCAGCGGCTCGGCTTCACCGCCGTCTACGTCACCCACGACCAGGACGAGGCGCTGGCCGTTTCCGACCGCATCATCGTCATGAAGGACGGCCACATCGCCCAGGAAGGCGCGCCGCGCGATCTCTACGAAGCACCGGCATCCGCCTTCATCGCCGACTTCATGGGCGAGGCAAATGTCGTTTCCTGCGATATCCTCGGCGTCGAGGGAGGCGATGCGACGATCCGCGTCGAGGCCCTGACCCATCGCGTGCCGGGGCGCGACATTCGGCCCGGGCCGGCGAAGCTCGCCGTGCGGCCGAACGCGATCACGCTGGAACCGGCAAAAGACGGCGCGTTTTCCGGCCGCATCACCCACGCCGCCTATCTCGGCGATCATGTCGAATACGAGGTGAAGACGGCCGCTGGCACGCTCTTCGTTGTCGATCCCGCCGTCGAAAGAGCACTGGCTCCGGCGACGGAGGTCGCGATCGGCTTCAAGGGGCGTGGCATCGCCATTATCAGCGGTTGAGCTCGCATCGTGCGAGAAACGGAATTATCAAACCAGAACCAAGGAAAGCTTCATGACGTCACACGACCCCTCCGGGCTCGAAACCCGACTGGCTCTCGCCGAAGCGGTGGCACGCGAGGCGGGCGCTGTCGCGCTCGACTATTTCAGCCGGCGCGAGACGCTGGTCATCGAGACCAAGCGGGATCCGCAGGATGTCGTCTCGATCGCCGATCGCGAAGTGGAAATGCTGATCCGTGCCCGTTTCGCGGAGGCCTATCCCGACGATGGCGTGCTCGGCGAGGAATACGGGCTGGAGCCGGGACGCTCCGGCTTCACCTGGGTCATCGACCCGATCGACGGCACCAGTCCCTTCGTCAACGGCATGCCGAACTGGTGCGTTTCGATCGCCCTCCTCCATGACGGCGTTCCGGTCGTCGGCGTGATCTCGGCGCCCTGCCACGACGAACTTTATGCCGCAGCACTCGGGCGGGGTGCGCGGCTCAACGGCAAGCCGTTGTCGCTCGACGCGTCACGCACCATTCGCAACGCCGTCACCGGCATCGGCGCCAACAATCACGTGACGCCGGCATCCGTCGGCAAGATGGTCGAGAAGCTGCTGGAAGCCGGCGGCAATTTCGTGCGCAACGGATCCGGCGCGCTGATGCTCGCCTATGTCGCCGCCGGCCGCCTGGTCGGCTATTACGAGCCTTATATGCACGCCTGGGACTGCCTCGCCGGCTATTGCCTCGTCAAGGAAGCGGGCGGCTGGTACCTGCCCTTCCCCGTCGAGGGCGAGCGTCTGACCAAGGGCGCTGCCGTTCTCGCTGCGGCGCCCAGCGCGATCGAAGACCTGCGCAAGGTGGCGGGCATCTGAGCGGCGGGGCTCGAAACCGGCGATCGAATTCGGAGGCGTCGAAGCGGTCAACAACGACAAACATAGCCGATTCCAATGGGTTAGCAGAAGATGGCGGCGGAGGTCCTGCGCTTGGGCGGGACCCGTTGGCTTACTGCCCTCTTCGTCCGAGGCTCAATCGCTCGGTGGCAATGGTTGTCCGCCGGGCCAAACATCTCGTTCGCAGCCTCAGGGAAGACGCGAGGCGGATTTCAATGAACAATCCACAAAAACCGAGTGTCGCGGGATTTCTTGAATCAGGTCCGATTTGGGCGTAAAATTACACAGCAATTCAAAGCGTTACAGCGACCGTGCGAACTGAGGAGGCCGGAGCTGAAACGTCAGGCGCACGCGAGGGGTAACGCTTTGTCAAGCTTCATACGTGGAGGTTGTCATGGTAAACACTCTCATGGCGGGAAAAAGGGCCCAGGACTGGGCCAATCTGGTCCTGGCGGTGTGCTTGTTCCTCTCTCCCTGGGTCATCGGTTTTGCGGCTGAGCCCGTGCCGACCTGGAATGCCTGGATCGCCGGCATCGTGCTCGGCGCACTGGCGGTTGCAGCGCTTTCGGCCTTCGCAGAATGGGAGGAATGGGTGAACGTGGTGATCGGCCTGTGGCTGATCGTTTCTCCCTGGCTGCTCGGCTTCATGGCGAACATGAACGCGATGTGGACGCATGTCATCCTTGGCGTGCTCGTCGCGGCACTGTCGGCCTGGGCTGTCTGGGACTATCGGCACCCGCATTCGGCTGCCTAATGGATGTCGCCCAAAGCACGCAGCGGTTTTGGGGCAACGACATGCATGAAAACAAAGACCTAAAGCGCGTTGCATGACGCCGTTCGAACGCGACGCGCTTAGATCGCGATGATTTGGGTCGAATCGACCCAAATCATAAGCGTGATCGATGCTGATAAGTTGAGACGCGATCGTGCGTTCAGAAAAACGCGCAACGCGTCAGTCATTCTTCAGTTGCGAGCAATCCCCGCTTCCAGCGGAACCGGCCGGAAGCAGGAGTGTTGTATCGTCAACCTCCGACGACCGCACGTTTCTCCTCGACCGAAGGCACGTCCGCGACCTCCAGTTCACGCCGCTCTCTTTCGGTTTCGATGGCGACATCGAGCACTTTCTGCAGATCGGCGGCATGACGGAAGTTGGGCTCGACAGCCTGACGTTCGGCGACCGCCGCGGCGAAGCGCTGGTAATTGGTCGGCACCGTCCCGGCATCGAGGTCGCGCCAGATCGCCTTTTCGACATCGGGGCCAAGGCAGGCCTTGAGGAGCGATCCGTCCGGCGTATGGAACACCTCCAGCGCACCCTTGTCGCCGTGCAGCCTGAGCCTCAACTCGTTGAGATGCCCCGTCGCCCAACGGCTGGCGTGGATTACGCCCATCGCGCCGTTTTCGAACTCCGCCGTCATCGCGAAGCTGTCATTGGCGTCGAGATCGTATTCGCCGATGCGGTTGTCGGGCGCCTTGTCGAACGCCTTCAGCCGGGCAAAGACCCGCTCGACCGTGCTGCCGGCGCCATAGCCGGCAAAGTCGAGGATGTGGATGCCGACGTCGCCGAGCACGCCGTTGGAGCCGTGTTTGGTCGACAGCCGCCACAGCCATTTCGATTCGCTCGCCCAGTCGCCCCACGCCTTCGACACCAGCCAGCTCTGCAAGTAGGAGGCTTCGAGATGGCGCACCCTGCCGATTTCGCCGGCCAGCACCAGTTCCCGCGCACGCTGAAGCGGCGCGACATTGCGGTAGGTGAGGTTCACCATGTTGACGACACCGGCGCGCTCCGCGGCTTCGGCCATTTCGGCGGCCTTGTCGTAGTTTTCCGCCAGCGGCTTTTCGCACAGCACGTGCTTGCCGGCGGCGATCAGCGCCAGCGTCGTCGGGTGATGGGCCTTGTCCGGGGTGACGTTGGTCGCCGCGTCGAATTCGCCCCAGGCGATCGCGTCGTCGAGCGAGGTGAAGACGCGGGCAATGCCGTGCACGTCGGCAAAGGCGCGCGCCCGCGACGGGTCGACATCGACAGCCGCGACAAGTTCGACGCCATCGATCTTGGCAAAGGCGAGCGCGTGGCTGTTGGCCATGCCGCCGGTTCCGAGAATGAGCAAACGCATGATGGACCTCATCGATATCCTGCTTCGCCGGCCTGGTGGAGCTTCGGCCCCCGCTCGACGATCGGTTCCAGCGCCTTCTCCACCGGCACGTTCGGCGCGTCGTGGATCGCCTTGTACGTGCCCTGCGGATTGTGCGCCCATTTCACTGCGTTGCGCAGCACCGTCTGCACAGTCGCGTCATGATAGGTCGGATAGGTTTCGTGACCGGGACGGAAATAGAAGATGTTGCCGGTGCCGCGCCGCCAGGTCAGCCCCGAGCGGAACACCTCGCCGCCGGCAAACCAGGAGATGAACACCGTCTCCAGCGGCTCCGGCACGGAAAACTGCTCGCCATACATCTCTTCGTTTTCCAGCACGAAATTCTCGCCGAGACCCGCAGCGATCGGATGGCGCGGATTGACCACCCAGACGCGCTCGCGCTCGCCCGCCTCGCGCCATTTCAGCGCGCAGGGCGTGCCCATCAGCCGCTTGAACACCTTGGAGAAATGGCCGGAGTGGAGCACGATCAGCCCCATGCCCTCCCACACGCGCTTGGCCACCCGCTCAACGACGCGGTCGTCGACAGCGCCGTGGTCCTTGTGGCCCCACCAGACGAGCACGTCGGTCGAAACCAGTCGTTCTTCGCTCAACCCGTGCTCCGGCTCCTGCAAGGTCGCCGTCGTCGCGGCAATCGCGGCGTCCTCGTTCAGCGCCGCCGCGATCGTGTTGTGCATGCCGTTCGGGTAAATCTCCCGAACCACCGCATTCGTCTGCTCGTGGATATTCTCACCCCACACGATGGTGTTGATAGCCAAGGTCATTCTCCTCGTGGTTACTGCATCCGCTGCCGGATGCCCTTGTCTGGTGGTTAATTTGCGGCGAGGTTAAGCCGCGCCACGCAATTCGGTGCGGCCGATCGCGCGTCCTGCCGCATCGAAGCGATGAATTTGGCCGGCGGCAGGCGAAACCTGCACCGTCTGTCCGGGCTCGTGCCTAGAGATCCCGCTTTCCCGGACGATCAACGGCTCACCGGCGCCGATATCGATATAGACATAGCTGTCGGAGCCGAGCATTTCGGCGTGGACGATCGTGCCGTGCCATTGCCCGGCGCCCTCGACGACCTCCAGATGTTCCGCCCTGATGCCGATCGTCTGCGCCTCGTAGGGTTCCGCGAAGGCGTCGGTCAGGAAGTTCATTTTCGGCGAGCCGATGAAGCCGGCGACGAAGATCGAATTCGGCCTTTCATAAACGTCGAGCGGCGTGCCGATCTGCTCGACAAGCCCGTCCCGAAGCACGCAGATCCGGTCGGCGAGCGTCATTGCCTCCACCTGGTCGTGCGTCACGTAGATCATCGTCGTGTTGTGCATACTACGATGGAGCTTGGCGATCTCAAGCCTGGTCGCGACACGAAGTGCCGCATCGAGATTGGAAAGCGGTTCGTCGAAGAGAAAGACCTTCGGGTCGCGCACGATCGCACGGCCGATCGCCACGCGCTGCCGTTGCCCGCCGGAGAGCTGGCGGGGCAGACGCTTGAGATAGGGGGTAAGCTGCAGCATTTCGGCCGCCGCCTCGACCCTTTTTCTGCAGTGTTCCTTGTCCTTGCCGGCGAGCTGCATGCCGAAGGCCATGTTGTCGAAAACGGTCATGTGTGGATAAAGCGCATAAGACTGAAACACCATGGCGATACCGCGGCGCGACGGGGCGAGCTGATTGACGATCTGCCCGTCGAAGGAAAGCGTTCCGGAGGTGATTTCCTCCAGACCCGAAATCAGGCGGAGCAACGTGGACTTGCCGCAGCCCGACGGCCCGACGAAGACCATGAATTCGCCGGCGCGGATGTCCATGCTGACACCCTTGATGACCTCGAAGGAGCCGAAGGACTTGCGAATGTCCCGCAGTTGAAGCTCTGCCATTTCCTTCTCCTAAATCCAGCGGGATGCGTGTGGAAAATCGCTCTAGCCTTTGACGCCACCGGCCGTGAGGCCGGAAATGATGCGCCGCTGAAAGATCAGGACGAGGACCACGAGCGGCACCGTGACAATCACCGACGCCGCCATGATGTTGCCCCAAGGGACCTCGAACTGGCTGCCGCCCGAAAGCAGCGCGATCGCGACCGGCACCGTGCGCTGCGTGTCCGACGACGTAAATGTCAGTGCGAAGAGGAATTCGTTCCAGGAAGCGATAAAGGCGAGCAGTCCGGTCGTCACCAGCGCTGGCCACATCAGCGGCATGAACACGCGGGTGATGATCACCCAGGGCGTGGCGCCGTCGACGATCGCCGCCTCCTCGATTTCGACCGGCAGGTCGCGCATGAAGGTCGTAAGCACCCACACCGTGAACGGCAGCATGAAGATCATGTAGGAAAAGATCAGCGCCAGCGGCGTATTGAAAATGCCGATCCAGCGCACGAGCTCGAAGAGGCCGGCAAGCACGGCGATCTGCGGAAACATCGACACCGACAGGATGGCGAGGAGAAGCAAGCCCCGGCCCCGGAAGCGGACGCGCGCAAGCGCGAAGGCGGCGGTGATCGCCAGCAGCAGCGACACGGCGACGACCAGGGTCGCAACGAGCAGCGAATTTCCGAGGTTCCTCAGGAAACTGCCATGCGTCAGGATCTCCTGGTAATTGGCAAGCGAGGGCGTCGACAGCCAATAGTCGACACGGAACAGCGCCGTACCGGATTTCAAGCTCGTCAGGATCGCGTAATAAAACGGGAACACCGCGACGACGACGATGACGGCGACGAGCGCATAGAACGCAGTTCGTTTTACGGCTGTCATGAGCATCAGCGTTCGCCTTCCAGATTGACGCGTCCGAACCACATGTAGAGCACGGTGATCGCCGCGATGATGAGGAACAGCATGGTCGAGGCGGCGGCGCCGTAGGCAAACTTGTCGAAATCGAAAAGGTTCTCGCGGGCGAGCACCGACATCGTCTTCGTTTGCGTGTTGTTCGGCGTCAGCACGTAGATCAGGTCGAAGATGCGCAGCGCGTCCAGCATGCGGAAAATGACCGCGACCATCAACGCCGGCCGTATCAGCGGCAGGGTGATGCGCCAGAAAACCTTGACTGGATGGACGCCGTCGATCTTCGTGGCCTCGTAGATTTCACCCGGCACCATCTGCAGGCCGGCGAGAATCAGGAGCGCCATGAACGGCGTCGTCTTCCAGACGTCGACGATCAACACCGCGATCATCGCGGTATCGGGGCTCGCGGTCCAGGCGATCTTCTGGCTGACCAGACCGAGGCCGATGAGTATGTCGTTCAGGATGCCGAACTGGTCGTTGAGCATCCAGGCCCACATTTTTGCGGAGACGATGGTCGGGATCGCCCAAGGAATGAGGATCGCGGCACGCACGAGACCGCGTCCGGGAAACTGCGCATTGAGTACGAGCGCCACGATCAGGCCCAGCACCGTCTCGATGCTGACCGAGATCACCGTGAACCTGAGCGTATTCCACACCGCGTTCCACCAGGCCGGGTCGGCGAGCAGGCCCCTGTAGATCGTGCGTCCGCTCTTCAGCGTGACCCAGGAGAGATAGTTCTGGAGGCCGACGAACTCAGCAGCGGAGAGATTGGTCAGTGAGGCGTTGGTAAAGCTGAAATAGATGGTGCGGACGAGCGGCCAGCCGGCGACCATCGCCAGCACCAGGAAAGTCGGCGCCAGGAAAAGCCAGGCCGAACGGAGACGCTGCGCCTGAAGATCTGAGCCTATCCTCTTGCCCGCAAGCGCAGACGGCGGCCCCGCGAGAGAAACTTCGGTCATGACACGAGCTCACTGGTTGGCGTCCAGCTCTTGGCGGAACGCTCGACCTGCTGCATGGTTCCCTGGATCTGAGGGATCCGGGGAACGCACCATATTCAAAGGGTTGAAATACTCTTCGGGGTTCCGAAGGGCCTGCGATGCTGCTTTCGACGGCAGCCGACGAGCGGCTGCCGTCCTCGTTTGTGCACCTCGCTACCCCAAAACCGCTGCATAGCTTTGGGCTTCACGCATTGAGGTGGTGGGATTTACCAACCGTCTCCCTGCAGCTCGGTCAGGTCGACTTCGAGCAGCTCGAGGTTTTCGGCGGCCGTGCCGTCTCCCGAGAGCGTGTTATGCACGGCGCTCCAGAACTTGGAGGAAACCTCGTTGTACTTCACTTTCGCCACGGCCGAGGGGCGCGGTACGGCATTCTCGAAGATCGGTTTCCAGTTCGGCATGAAGGGCTGCGCGGCCGCGACGTCCTTGTCGTCATAGAGTACGGCGATCGTCGGCAGGTTTGACAGCTGGATGGCGCGCGCCTTCTGGACTTCCGGCGAGACCAGGAACTTTACCAAGGTAATCGACGCTTCCTGTTCGTCTGAATATTTGGAAACCGCAAGGTTCCATCCGCCGAGCGTCGAGGAGTGTTGACCTCCGTCCGTCGCCGTCGGCAGCGGCGTCACGTCGAACTTGCCCTTGACCGCGCTGTCGTCGCCGTTTCCGAGCGCATAGGCGTAGGGCCAGTTGCGCATGAACACGGCATTGCCCGTCTGCCAGACGCCGCGCGACTCCTCCTCCTGATAGGCGAGTACGCCACGGGGAGAGATCGTGCCGATCCAGCCCTTGACCCGGTCGAGGGCCGCGGCCGCCTTTTCGTTGTTGACGGAGATCGTGCCGTCGGGTTCGATGATCTGGCCGCCGCCGGAGGACTTGATCCATTCGAGCGCGTTGCAGGTCAGGCCCTCATAGGCGTTGCCCTGGAAGACGAATCCCCAGATGTCGGGATTGCCGGCCGCGCGCTCCTTGTCCTGGATTTCCTTCGCCGTGGCGGCGAGCTCATCCCAGGTCTCGGGTGGCTTCTTGCCGTATTTGTCGAGGAGATCCTTGCGATAATAAAGCGCCGGCGCGTCGGTGTAGAACGGCAGCGCAACCAGCTTGCCGTTGACGGTTTGCGATTGAATGATCGACGGGAAGTGCGCGCCGGCCACGTCCTTCGCGGCCTCGGTCAGATCGACGAATTGATCGGCAAGCTGCGGCGCCCAGATGACGTCGGTCTGATAGACGTCGACATCCTTGTTTCCGGCCGCGAGCCAGAGGCGGTACTGGCTGAACTGCTCGCTGCTCGAGGGCGGCATCGTCACCAGGTTGACCTTGTGGCCCGTGTCCTTTTCGAACTTGGCGATCTGCTCGCGCAGAAAGCTCAGGTTCTTGCCGGTCGAATTCGCCGCGATGGATATCTCGGCGGCAGCGGCGAGATCGGCAGCACCCGCGATCGCGGCGCAGAAAATCAGCGTCCTTACGATAGGCTTCATGTTCTTCTAGCTCCTCCAAGCCCCCCGGTTTCGTGACATCCCCTGAATTCGAAAACGGTTTGGCTGGCGAGCAAGCTGGCAGAAGCCAAAATCTCTGTCAAGATGTGCTCCAGATCGGCGTCACAACGAAAATGAGCATGATTTATTGCATTGTTTTTAAACGATAAATACCATGATTTAGCCTGTGGATCGTTGCTGCCGCAGGAGTCCTCCGGGATACTGATCGGGCATGAATTTCTCACAAATTTAAAACGATTTGGCTGGTCGCCGCTCACGTCGCCTAGTTGCTCCGCGAGTCCGTTTCCATCACGCGCGGTTGTTACCACCGGCAAACAGCGTATAGTCCTGAGCGAATGCTCCGGCGCCGCGTAATTATCAGACGCGCAAGGTCGCCAGGCAGTTTGGTGTCTGCATGATTTCGGATCGGCTCCGATTTGAGAACCATGCGGTGGGGGCGCGCAGGGAATACGATCGGTCACATGAAGCTCAAGGAGTTCGCCAAGCAGTTGGGGTTGTCCCCGACGACGGTCAGCCGCGCTTTGAGCGGCTATCCCGAGGTCAGCGAGAAGACCCGCAAACGCGTCGCGGAAGAGGCTGTGCGCCTCGGCTACCGACCGAACGTCAATGCCGTGCGCCTCGTCACGGGACGCGCCGGCGCGATCGGCGTGGTGATGGGCCGCAGCGGCGAATTCCAGTTCTCGGAATATATGAGCGGGATGGCCGAGCGGCTGGATAGCGAAGACATCGACATCCTCGTCAGCCCCATCGCGGAGCAGGGCGGCAAGGACGAGAGCCAGCTCTATAGCCGGCTAGCGACCAGCGGCCGGGTCGATGCGGTGATCATCCATTCGCCGATGCCCGACGATGAGCGCATCGCGCTCCTGCACAGGCTGGGAATGCCGTTCCTCGTCCATGGCCGTTCCGAGACCGACGTCCCGCACGCCTGGCTCGACATCGACAACGAGGGCGCCATCCGGCGCGCAACCTCGCATCTCCTCGATCTCGGCCACAGGCGCATCGCGATGATCAACGGCCGCGCCGGCCTGACCTTTTCACTCCATCGCGACAAGGGCTATCGCAAAGCCCTTGAACAACGTGGCATCCCGTTCGATCCGCGCCTCGTCGCCCATGGCCACTTCACCGACGAACTCGGTTTCCGCTTCGCCCGCTCCTTCCTCGAACAATCACCGCGGCCGACGGCCTTCGTTGCAGGTTCGATGATGACAGCGCTCGGCGTCTACCGCGCCGTACGCTCCTTCGGCCTCGTGGTCGGCCGGGACATTTCCGTCATCGCCCATGACGACGTCTTTCCCTATCTCACCGCCGACAACATGGTCCCCTCGCTTTCGACCACGCGCTCGTCGCTGCGCGCCGCCGGCGCGCGTTCGGCCGATCTCGTGCTGCAGCTTCTGTCGGGCAGGCCTGCGACCGAGATTCACGAGCTCTGGCCGGTCGAACTCATTCTTCGCGAATCCACCGGCCCCGTGCCGCAGTTGTCTGATTAGAGCAATTCCAGGGAAGTATGTAACGGCTTTCCGTCCGGAATTGCGAAGTTTCAACGAGTTGGATCGTTTCAGTGTTTCAATGAAATGATCTGGAACGCCGTGCGTTCAAGTGAACGCACCAAGGACGCGCTATCCTTTGATTATATAGCATTTCATCCGCCTTCACGTGATTCCACATGAAAGCGGATGCTCCAGCGCGCGGGTTCATTCACGCGGAGCCGCAGCCTGATGCACGCCAGTCGGATGAAGGCGATCGCCCGCAGGCGCCCCTATCCTCATGTTTAGCTCGACCTCCGACACGCCTCAACATAGCGTCCCCGACGTGGCTCGTGACGACACGCCTCGATCACGCAACAGGAGTGCATCATGTCACAGGCAGAAATGAAACGCCGTACGATTGGTCAGCAGGAGACAAACATGAGCTTGGACAACGCCTCACACCCCGCCAGACGCGGGCCCGAAGAGCTGGTTCCGTCGCGCTACGCCGTGCGGGTCGGCGAGATCGACGTGCTGGTGGTCAGCGATGGGGTGCTACCGCTCCCAACCACGATGTTGGGACACAACGCCGAAGCGGCCGACCGCGCGGGTTGGCTGAACGACATGTTCCTGCCGCAGGACGCTTTCGACTGGGCACTGAACGTGGTCCTGGTGCGTAGCGGCGCGCAGACGATACTCATCGACGCCGGGCTGGGGTTGGACCCGGACTTGAACCTGCCGCGGGCCGGGCAGTTGGTCAAGCGACTGGAGGCCGCCGGCATCGATCTTGCGTCCGTGACCGACTTGGTCCTTACCCACATGCACATGGACCACATCGGCGGGCTGCTCGTCGACGGGGTGAAGGACCGGCTGCGTCCGGACCTGCGGATCCATGTGGCGGCCGCCGAGGTCAAATTCTGGGAGTCGCCCGATTTCTCCCACACCTCCATGCCGGAGGGGTTCCCGGACGCACTTCGCTCGGCCGCGAAGCGGTTCTCGAAAGAGTACCACAACCATCTGCGGCAGTTCGAGGACGAGTATGAGGTGGCGCCGGGCGTAGTCGTCTCTCGCACCGGCGGCCATACCCCCGGGCACAGCGTGGTCCGCGTGGCGTCCGGCGGCGACCGGCTGATGTTCGCCGGCGACGCCGTGTTTGCGGTCGGGTTCGACCACCCGGACTGGCACAACGGTTTCGAACACGACCCCGAGGAAGCGACCCGCGTTCGGGTCCGTCTTATGCAAGAGCTGGCGGCGACCGGCTCGTTGCTGGTGGCCACGCACCTGCCGTTCCCGTCCGTCGGCCGGGTGGCGGTCGACGGAGACACCTTTCGTTGGGTACCGGTTTTCTGGGACTACTGACCGCTTATCGGGATAACCCGAACAAAACGACCGCATGCGTTCGAACAACCTGTCGATCGCTGTCTCGTACGACGCCGCCCGTGTCGCGGTGTCGTACGAGTTCGCCGGCTTAGCTTCGGCTCCTCGCGAGCAAGTCGATCATCTCGTTCGCCTTCACCGGCTTGTGCTCCGGCAGCAAGTGGCCTTCTCGTCCTTCGCGGCGAACCAACGACTAGGTCGCTTTCGGAGCGAAGCGGACATTCAGCGGCCGCCGACTGGTGATCCGTCCGGATACGGGGGCAAGCTCACAGGCGTCGACCGCCTTGAGCGCACGCCCTTGCGCCCTGCACCCGGAGAGGCCAAGACTGCGCGCGAAGATTCGTGCGTCAGACAGGCAGATGAAGAGAAGAGAGATCGCGATCATCGGCGGCGGCCCGGCAGGCCTCATGGCGGCAGACGTGTTGTCCCGTCTTGACCATTCGGTGACGATCTATGACGCCATGCCGACGGTCGCGCGCAAGTTCCTGCTCGCGGGAAAATCCGGCCTCAACATCACGCACGCCGAGGATTATGCGCTTTTCGCGACGCGCTTCGGCTCCGCATCGGATCGATTGCGCCCTGCCCTTGACGCTTTCACGCCGAACGATGTGCGCGACTGGGCAGCCGGGCTCGGCACGGAAACTTTTGTCGGCTCCTCGGGCCGTGTCTTTCCGAAGGTCATGAAGGCATCCCCGCTTCTGCGCGCCTGGCTGCGCAGGCTGGAAGCGCAGGGCGCCAGGCTTCTCACTCGCCATCGCTGGTTGGGCTTTGATGATGGGGGCTACGTATTCGAGACGCCGGAGGGGCGGAAAGCCGTCCGTTGCGACGCCGCCCTGCTGGCGCTTGGCGGGGCAAGCTGGCCGCGGCTCGGCTCCGATGCCGGCTGGCTGGCATTGCTGCGCGACGCGGGTGTGGCTCTCAGCGATTTTCGGCCCGCCAATTGCGGCTTCGACGTCGCCTGGAGTGAAAGTTTTCGCGAGCGCTTCGCCGGCGAACCGCTGAAATCGGTGACCGCTTCATCCGATGCCGGCGTCTTTCCGGGTGAATTCGTGGTGACCCGGCACGGCATCGAGGGCAGCCTCGTCTACGCCCATGCGTCGAGCCTGCGCGACCGGCTGGAGCACGACAGCGAAGCCACGCTCGTCATCGACCTCGTACCCGGCCGGCCAGCGGAACGCCTTGCCCGCGACTTTGAGCGCCAGCAAGGCAAGGCAAGTTTTTCAAACCGCCTTCGCAAAGCCGCGGGCCTTGCCGGCGTCAAGGCCGCGCTGGTGCGGGAGGTGGCGCCTCAGGCCCGTCAGGCCGATCCGCATGCACTCGCCAGCCTGATCAAGGCCTTGCCGATTCCGGTTCTAAGACCGCGGCCGATCGCAGAGGCGATTTCCTCGACAGGTGGCGTCAGCTTCAAGAGCGTCAACGACGACTACATGCTCACGGCGCTTCCGGGTGTTTTCGTCGCCGGCGAAATGCTCGATTGGGAAGCGCCCACCGGCGGCTATCTGCTCACCGCCTGCTTTGCGACAGGACGGGCGGCGGCACGCGGGATCGCGGCCTGGCTTAAGTAGTAGCGGTTAAGCTCAATCCTTTTGAGCTGCGCGTCCGCATCGCCAAGATGAGAGCAACCCCCATCATGAACTGGATTCCGATCCTGTCGCCGAACATGACAGCCGAGGCGGCGATCCCGAATACGGGCTGGAGGTACCGGACGCTCGCCGCTATGGGCGCCGGTACGTCGCGCAGTATGCTGAGCCACAGGAACCGGCCCGCGACAGTGACGATCAGGCCAAGGTAAGTCGCTCGTCTACCCGATGGGAACCGGGACAACCTGAAGGTCTGGGCCTTTAGAGACTGGATCGCGGCGGAGGTACAACAGTTCAAGGCAAGCGTTGAAGCTCAGCGACATCACGGCGTCTGGCGTTCAGCAAACCCTGCAGATTCCATCGGGCATGCCATCTTCCCCGAATTGCTCTACGCCGTCTCCCGGCGGAGTTCTTCGATGTCGCCGGCCTCTCGAGCCGGAGGTCTGCCATAGGCGCGCAGAAAGGTGCGCACGGCCGCCCGCGCCGACTTCTCGAGTTCCGCGTCCGTCGGCGTTCCGCCAAAGAAGCTGGTCATCTGCAGATCGGCATTGACCAGGGCGAGGAACTGCGTGGCGGCAAGATCGAAGTCGTCTATATCGAGCCGCGCGACATGGGAAAGCCGGGCAAAGAGCGCCGCCAAGGCCGTTCCGATCTTGCCTGGTCCCTGCTGGCGCCAGATCGCGAAGAGATGCGGATAACGCTCGCCCTCCGTCTGCACCAGCTTGCGGATGAACTTTCCGTCGTGATTACACACGCAGTTCTTGTTGAGGCGGACGGCAAAGGCGGTCAGATCGTCTTCGAGATTGTCGCCGTTGTCGGGAAAGGTCGCGAGAATCGTAAACAGCGCGGCATTGGCACGGTCCAGGATGTCCTGAACGACGGCCATGAACAGCGTCTCTTTTTCGCGGTAGTGGTTGTAGACGGTCTGCCGCGAGACGCAGGCTTCCATCGCGATTTCGTCGATGCTGGCGCCGGCAAAACCTTCCCGGCAAAAGACCTCGGCAGCGGCGTCCAATATCGAGACGCGTTTAGCGCATTGGCCTTTCTGAGTGGGGCCGCCCGGCTTCGGTTGCGGCGCTTTCGGTTTTTTCATGCCCTGAAAATAAGACGTGTTGACGAATTAGACAATGGTGTCTAACTTTACACGTGTGTCCAATTTGTTAGACACGAGCAGTCGCGGGCAGATGCGATCCTCCCAAGCCGCATCCTGCCTCTCCGGCGGCCGCTTTTCCGTTTCAACCTTTAGCGACAGCGATGGGCCGGCAGGTGCATCCGGCTCTGCCTTCGCGGTTTCTGAAAGAACATCATCATGACGGCCTCATTTCTACGCACTGCGATTATTCTCGGTCTTTTGTCGGCCATCGGGCCGTTTGCGATCGACATGTACCTTCCGGCCCTGCCCTCGATCGGCAAGGATCTCGGCGCTGAAAACAATGTCGTGCAACTGAGCCTGCTCTCCTTCTTCATCTCCTTTGCGCTGTTCCAGCTCGTCTACGGCCCGCTGTCGGACATCTGGGGCCGCAAGGCACCGCTCTATCTCGGCATCGGGCTTTTCGCGCTCGCCAGTATCGGTTGCGCGGTGGCGAGCGACATCGAAACCCTCATCGCCTTCCGCTTCCTTCAGGGCATCGGCGGTGCCGCCGGCATGGTCATTCCGCGCGCGGTCGTGCGCGACATGCACACCGGCGTCCAGGCGGCGCGGCTGATGTCGCTGCTCATGCTCGTCTTCAGCATTTCGCCGATCCTCGCACCGCTGACGGGCAGCGCCGTGATCGAGTTCTACGGCTGGCGCGGCGTCTTCTATGCGGTGATGATCGCCGCCGCGGTCGGGCTGGTGCTCCTTTCGACGCAGCTCAAGGAGACCCGCCCGAAGGAGCACCGCTCGGACAGCACCGTCGGCAGCGCGATCGCCGCCTATCGGCTCCTTCTTGGCGACCGCAACTTCCTGACGCTGACCTTCATCGGCGGTCTCGGCATCTCGAGCTTCCTCGTCTATCTCGCGAACTCGCCCTTCGTACTGATCGACCATTACGGCCTGACGCCGACGCAATACAGCCTTGCCTTCTCGATCAACGCCGTGTCGTTCTTCACGGTATCGCAGGCGACCGGGTGGCTCGGCGAACGTTTCGGTCTCGTCCGGTTGATGCGGATGGCGGTGACGATGTTCGCGTTGACCATGATCAGCATGTTCGTCGTCATGAGCCTTGGCATCAATCAGTTGCCGGTCATGGCGGCCTTCCTCTTCGTCGGCTACGGCGTTCTCGGCCTCGTCATTCCGACATCGTCGGTGCTGGCGCTCGAGGATCACGGCGAGATTGCCGGCACCGCTTCGGCGCTGATGGGAACGCTGCATTTCGTGACCTCGGCCGTCGCAATGGTCATCACCAGCATTTTCTTCGACGGCACCGCGCTGCCGATGGTGGCGGGCATCGCGCTCTGCGCCCTTGGAGCCTTCCTCGTTACCCAGGCAACGATCGGCCGTCGCCGCCGCGTCGTTGCCGCGGAATAGACAATCCCCCGCGCATCCGAAAAGGGTGCGCGGGCCGGTCCTTTGGCTGCGTCGCAAAGAGGCCGATGACCGCTTTGTGAAGCTGCTCCTGTCGATTACGTGCTAACGTCTATCGACGGGCGCGGCGCAATCCCAAAGTTTGCTTACTCGAACCACCGGGGGTGCCGCGCCGAACACTGCAAAGGAGCCGGCCATGCCTCCGACGCGACGTTCGCTGCTGACCGCTTTTCTGGCAATCCCGGCCTTGCCCATCGTCAACCTCCGCCAGGCCGCCGCCCAGCGGCGCCCGCTGCCGCCAACGCCGGCCTGCGGCAGTAATCGCGACCTGACCCTCGCCCGCACCGCCGGTCCCTTCTACAAACCCGACGCCCCCTTGCGTCACGAACTTTTTGCCGATTCCCCCGATGGTGAGCGCATCACGCTTGCCGGCTACGTCCTCGACGCCGACTGCCGGCCGCTCGCCAACAGCCTCGTCGAGATCTGGCATGCCGACGACACCGGCGCTTATGACACGCGCGGCTTCAGGCTGCGTGCGCACCAGTTCACCGATGCGAACGGGCGCTGGTGGTTCGCCACGATCGTACCCGCGCGTTACACTGGCCGAACCCGGCATTATCATCTCCGCGTGCAGCGCCGCGGCGGCGGGCTGCTCACGACGCAACTGTTCTTTCCGAGCGAACCCGCCAATGCGCGCGACGGCCTCTATTCGGATGCGCTGTTGCTCGATATCCGCAACACTGCCGACGGCAAATTCGGCCGATTTGATTTCGTCGTCTGAGCTGCAATGCGTGGCCGCCGCTCTCGGCAGCGGCCCGCCGTTCACTCAGTGCTCGTTCGCATGTGTTCCGTGCGCGGTGATCACGCTCTGCGCTTCCTTACCGTAAAGCTCCTCGAAATGATCGAAGCCCTTGGAAAAGAAGCCGATCCCCTGCGTGGCGGATCTCAGCGAGCGCGCCAGGTCGTCCAGCGCGGAGCCTGGGATCAGGGCGCGGAAGATATCCCACCCCTTCGCCCCTTCGTCCCGGTCGAAACCGAGAACTTGGCCCTTCAGCGTCGAAACGATTGGCACGAGGCTGCCGGAATAGATGGACGGGATATGAATCTCCACGCGGAAGATCGGCTGCATCAGCACGGCCGAGGCCTGTGAAAGGGCCTGGCGGACGCCCATCTTCCCGGCTGTGCGGAACGCGTATTCCGAACTGTCGACGGAGTGGTGCTGGCCGTCGGTCAGCATCACGCCGACGTCGATGACCTTGAAGCCGAGCGGGCCTTTGTCCATCGCTTCGCGCGCGCCCGCTTCGACCGCCGGTATGAAGTTTCTCGGAACGGCGCCGCCCTTGACGGTCTCGGCAAAGGTGAATCCGCCGCCGCGTTCATTGGGGTGAACGCTGAGCTTCACATCCGCAAACTGGCCGGCGCCGCCGGTCTGCTTGCGGTGCCGATAATGCACGTCCGACGACTTCGAGATCGTCTCGCGATAGATGGGGCTTGGCGGTTGCTCGCTGACCTCGACGTGAAAGATATCGGAGAGCGTCCGGCACAGGTCGCGCAGGTGCACCGGCCCCTGAGCGCAGACCAGTTGCGCGCCGGTCCCCTCCTCCTGCATGACCTTCAGTCCGCGATCGGTTTCGGAAAGCTTGGCGAGCGTTTCGGAAAGCTTGGTCTCGTCGCGCTCGCTTTCCGGCACCAAAATCCGCTCCATCATCGGCGTCGGCGGAGTTGTCCATTCCGGCGGCGCCACGGCGGCATTGGTCGTCAGCAGCGACGGTACGACAAGGTGATCGGATTTCACCGCGGCGAAAACCTGACCGGGCGCCGGTGTCGCCGATGCCAGGGGGCGGCCGTTCGCCGGATCCTGCAAGGCCCCGAGCCCGGCGCCGCCAAGCATTGCTCCCTGCTTCACGCCGTTTTCGAGCGCGCGCACGAGCACGGTCTTGCCGACGCTCGGGCGATGATGGGCGTGAAAGCTGACGGCGGAAAGCGTCGCATCGGCGATGCCGCCAGCCGTAGCAAGGCGTTTTCTAAGCGCATCCACCCGCGGCGCGTCGTGACGCAGCGCCTTCATCAGCCGCAGAATGCCGTTGCTGTGGCTTGCCGCGCCGACCAGCACCGGAATGATCTTGTTTTCGCTCAGGACCCGCGTCGAGATCGTATAGATTGCGTCGCTCGCCGGCTCGCGATCCTCGATCAACTCTTCCAGCAGCCAGTCATCGAATTCGGAAAGATGCTCCAGCAGTTCGGTGCGGGCCTCGTGTTCGCGCTCGACGACGCTTTCGGGGAGTTCGAAAAGCGCCGACGTCTGGCCTTCCCGGTAGCGCCAGGCGCGCTCGGAAATCAGGTCGCAGCTGCCGATGATCTTGTCACCCTCGCGGATCGGAATCTGCCGGAGGACGAAAGGGTGGTTGGAATAGTCCTGGAGAGCGGCGACGACGTCCCTCAGCCGTCCCCTCGGCTCATCCATGCGGTTGACAAAAAGGATGCAGGGCGTTCCCGACGCCTCGATCGCCTTGAGGTAAGGCGCCGCGAGCACGGCCTCTTCCGGTACCGGCGAAACGCAGAGCACGCAGGCATCGCTGGCAAGAAGAGCATCTTGCGCATGCGCCAGCGCCTCGTTGGTTCCGGGTGTGTCCAGCGCACACCACTCTTCGTTTCCGAATTCGAACTCCGTCAGGCTCAGGCCGTAGGGAGAGGCGGATTTTCTTGGCTGGCCTTCGAGCAGACCGAGCTTTTCCACGAGCGTGGATTTTCCGGTCTGCGAAGGCCCAAGTACCGTGAAGCAGCGCATCGGCGATCCTCCTACCACGATGACACGTTTTCTACAGCGCCGCGCGTCTCTTCAGACGCGCAAAGGTCGCTGTAGCACTTGAATCGCTGCATGTTTTTATCCTTAAATCGGCTCCGATTTAAGGAAACATGCAGTAGAGCGGGATGAGGAAAAGTGTGCGCGGTTTCCGCCCGCATCCCGCGTCTCGACCCATTAGAATCGATCACATTATGACTTAGGTCGATTAGACCTAAAGTCATCGTGATCTACAGCGCCGCGCGTCTATTCAGGACGCTGTAGCCCTTTTAAGTGCTGCATGTTTTTATCCTTAATTCGGCTTCGACTTAAGGAATTATGCAGCGGGCCAGGATGCCGCGCTCAGGCACGTAGACCGAAGGTCGGTGGCTTGCTCCGGCTCGCGCCCTCCCCCCGCGAGGTCAAGGCTCGACCAAGGGTGCACCCGTGCCCGTCGCTACGCAAGGCTGAGATTGACGATCTTAAGAAAAGGTCGCGGACCTGCTGCATCTTTCCTTCAAGCGGAGCCGATTTGCGGACAAAAACATGCAGCAAACCAAGGTGCTAGAGCGATCTTTGCGCGGCCTGAAAAGACGCGCGTCGCCGTAGGCGGCAAAACCTGCACCGAGTGCCTCGGCCGCACCGGCATTCCCCCTTTGCGGCGCGATCTATCCGATCGCGCTCGGCGCAAATTCCGCGACCAGTTCATGGCGATCACCTGGATAGGTCAGCCGAACGCTGGTGACCGGCGCACCGCCGCTCCAGGTACGCCGTTCGATGACGAGGCAGGGCGATCCGACCGCTATGCCGAGCGCCTGCGCGGCCTGACGGCTTGCAGCGACAGCGCGGATGCGATGTTCGGCCGTACTCCACGGCACCTTGCCGAGCAGCCACGAACCGGGTGCGACGGCATCGAATGATTCTGCTTCGGCCTCCGGCACCGCCGAAAGGTTGATCAAGCGTTCCTCAAGGCAAAAGGGCCGGCCGCTCGCCAGATGCCGGCAGGTGATATCGAGCAGCCGCGCCGACGCCGGCAGGTCTATGCGTCCCGAATCGTCGGCACCGGCCTTGCGGACATGCCGTTCGTCGAGACGATAGCCGTATTCGAGGCCACGCGACTGCACCTCGAGTTTCACGTCATGGATTTCCATGACCGCTGATTGCACGTGCGGAAAGGTGACATAGCTGCCGGACTTGCGCCGCCGCTCGATCAATCCTTTCTTGACGAGCTCGGTCAGAGCCTTGTTCACGGTCATGCGCGAGCAACCATATTGCTCAGTCAACTCGTGCTCGAAAGGAATACGATGCCCCGGCGGCCAGTCGCCGGACAGAATGTGCCCCTCGACATCGCTGAGAATCCGCTGGTGCAGGGAGAGCGGCTGGTCTGGACGCTTTTCCTCGGGGGAAGAACGATCGATGGGAATGGCGGGATCCTCGGCTGGTGACTGACCCCGTACCTTAAACATTTCCCGCCGCGGCAACAGTCCCGGTGAGGATGCCCGCTGGTTTTCCACGACGGATGCTGGACGATCAAAGTCTTACGATGGCCCGGCCGAATCGATGATCATCGCTGGGATCACAGCCGGCAGCAGAGACACCATTTCGTCTTCACAAGCCGACATGCGGACGAAGGGGCCGCGCTACGCGCCTGTCCAGTCCCTTTAATAGAAGAGATGCCAAGGCGTCACGAACGCACGCGCCCATTCCTGCTCCTGCTCCCGCTCGCGCTCCGCCGCAACATCGACACGGACGGCATTGGAAGCCGCCTTTTCGTTGCGCACCGGCGCCTTCGACACCGGCGGCTCGAAATAGCCAAGCGTCATTCCACCGAGATAGAACATTGAGCGCCCTTCCCTGTTTGCGTTTTCCAACACAATCCTGCCACAATCCAGCAGCCTGTCAATAGTCTACTAATTTTATGTTCTAACACGCCTACCTCCAGCGCCGGCCAACCTGCTCTCGACGGGGGTTGGCCGCGGGAGCGAAATCGCGGCCGCGTTCGCCAGCTCGCAGGCGGAAACGACGCGCGATCGACCGAGCAGGAATAAACGAATTCAAAGTGTTAGATGGACTTCTGAGGCCCCGGTCACGGCAGCAAGCGAGAGCGGCGAGACGCTCCAACCCTGGCCGGCTTCAAAAGCATGCATCAACGGCGAATTGGCGCGGCAATCGCTACTGTCACGATCGAACCGCCCCCTGCCGCTGCCGATCGGAAACATGCCGGTGGGGCTCACCTTGAGCCGCGCCCAGCTTGCGGCCGCCACCGTGTTCGACCCGGTTGTCCGCGGACAACCGAATCGAGACCGCCCACAAAAGTTGTCCGCGGACAACCGTTAAACAGAGAAATTCATAAAACTGCGACGTCTCGGCGGGATAAACGGGGTTTTTGTTAAGCGTTTGTAAATTGGCAACGAATCGGCGCATAGTATATCTGCGCAGATAGGGGCTTATTGGCGAATTTTGCGCAGTTTTTCGGAGAGGGCGATGTTGCAGCAGAGAATCCAGAGTCTTGAGGAGCAGGAGCATTTGCCATCCCTGCTGTCCGCTGACGCTCAGGAACTCGCTCATCAGCTGCAGGAACATCAGAAAAAGATCTTCTCCCCGACTGCACAAAAGACGATGCGGCTGTTCACCCCGGCCGAGGCGGCTGCCTTCATTGGAATCGGTGAAGGCTACCTGCGCCAGATCGCGTCAGAAGGCCACGGGCCGCAGCCGCTGTCAAACGGCCGGCGCATGTATGCCGTCGAGGATATCGATCGCATCCGCCATGTGCTCGACGAGGGCGCGAAGACCGGGAAATACATCCCTCATCGCCGGCCGGGCGAAAAGCTCCAGGTCATTTCGGTGATGAATTTCAAAGGCGGGTCGGGCAAGACGACGACGTCTGCTCACCTCTCCCAATATCTTGCGCTGCGCGGCTATCGCGTGCTGGCGGTCGATCTCGACCCGCAAGCCTCGCTCTCCGCCCTCTTCGGCCACCAGCCGGAGCTCGACGTCGGCGAGGCCGAAACGCTTTATGGCGCCATCCGCTATGAGAACCCGCGCCCCATCGCCGATGTTGTCCGCTCGACCTACACCACCAATCTTCACCTGATCCCGGGCAATCTCGAACTGATGGAGTTCGAGCACGAGACGCCGAAGGCAATGATCGGCGGTTCGGCCGAGACCTTGTTCTTCGCCCGGATCGGCGAGGTGCTGTCCGAGATCGAGAGTTTCTACGATATCGTCGTCATCGACTGCCCGCCGCAGCTCGGCTTTTTGACCATGTCCGCGCTCTGCGCCGCGACGTCGGTGCTTATCACCGTGCATCCGCAGATGCTCGACGTGATGTCCATGTCGCAGTTCCTCTCGATGACGAGCGACCTGATGACCGTCGTGGAAAAAGCGGGCGGACGGACGAGCTACGACTGGATGCGCTATCTGGTCACCCGTTTCGAGCCGAACGACGGACCTCAGAGCCAGATGACCGGCTTCATGCGGGCTATCTTCGGCAATCGCATGCTCCAGAATGCCATGGTGAAGTCGACCGCCATCTCGGATGCAGGCGTCACCAAGCAGACCCTCTACGAGGTGGAACGCTCGCAATTCATCCGTGGCACCTATGACCGGGCGATGGATTCGCTCTCGCTCGTCAATGCGGAGATCGAAGAGATGATCCGCAAGGTCTGGGGAAGGAAGTAATCGATGGCGCGCAAGAACCTGATCGGCATTTCCGACAGCCCTACGGCTCCGCTCGACGGAGAGCGGCCAGCCGTCGAGCGTCCGATCGCCGGCCTTGCACCCGGCCAGCGCCCAAGTGGCCTCGTCGGCGGGATTACCAGATCACTCTCGAATATCACGCAGAAGGTGGAGCGCGCTGACGAATTGGAGCGCCAGCTTGCCGAAGGGCAATCGATCGTCGACCTTGACCCTTCGCTGATCGACGCTTCCTTCGTCGTAGACCGGCTCGGTGTTGCCGCCGAGGCGCAAGCGGCGCTGGTGCAACAGATCCGCGACCACGGACAACAGGTGCCGATCCTCGTCAGACCGCATCCGACGGCGAAGGAACGGTATCAGGTCGCCTATGGTCACCGGCGGCTTGCAGCACTCCGCGAAATCGGCGGGAAGGTCAAGGCGGTCATTCGCAACCTCAGCGACGAACAGCTCGTCGTCTCCCAGGGGCAGGAGAACAACGCCCGCACGGACCTCTCCTTCATCGAGCGCGCCCTGTTTGCCACGCGTCTGGAAGATCGCGGCTTTTCCCGCGAGATCATCATGTCGTCGCTTGGTATCGACAAAGCGGCGCTCTCGAAGATGATCACGGTGGTGCGCCGGCTACCGGTCGAAGTGATCGAGGCGGTCGGTGCCGCGCCCGCTTTTGGACGCCGGCGATGGATGGAGCTCGCCGATCTTATCGATCTCGACGGCAACCGGTCGCGAGCGCTCGAATTTATCGAAAAGACCGAGTTTTCAGCCGGCGAAAGCGATCAGCGCTTCGAAAAGCTGTTCGGCTTCCTCAGTACGGCCAAGGCGCGCACAAAGGCGGAGGCCTGGACCGCGCCTGACCGCACACGTCCGGTACGCATCCGCGAGACGGAGTCAGAAACGACTCTTGCCTTCAGCAAGAAGGCGGCACCCGGTTTTGCCGATTTCGTGAGGCAGAGGCTGCAATCTCTGTACCTCGAATACCAACAGGAAACAGGAGATTAAACAGAGCAAAAGAAAAAGGCTTCCGAACGACTAGCGCTGCGGAAACCCTTCTCTCGTGTAGCAACTAGAGAATCCCATTTCCGCGAATCAGTGTCAAGAGTTTTTGACGTCGTTTCGGCGAACGGTTTTCTTTTGCCTTGGATAAGGTGAAGAAAAATGGAACGTGGAAGTGTGACGACGCCCTTTGGGCGGCGGCGGATGACGCTTGGCATGCTATCAAGCCAAATCACCGCCAGCCGCGCCGAGGCGGAGCGGTCTGTCGACAAGTGGAAATTGTTTCGCTGGCTCTGCGAAGCCAAGACCGTCGTCGGCGTATCCGATCGGTCGCTGGCGGTGCTCAACGCGCTGCTGAGCTTTTATCCCGGCACCGAACTGTCCAGGGAAAGCGGCCTTGTCGTTTTTCCCTCCAATGCCCAGCTTTCGCTCCGAGCGCATGGCATGGCCGGAACGACCTTGCGGCGCCACCTCGCCTGCCTCATCGAAGCCGGCCTGATCCTTCGACGCGATAGCCCGAATGGCAAGCGTTACGCGCGGCGAATCCACAGCGGTGCCGTCGGCGAAGCCTTCGGGTTCGATCTTTCTCCGCTCATCGCACGTGCTGCCGAAATCGAAACGGTCGCCGCTGAGCTCGCCGCCGAACGGCAGCACCTGCGCATCATGCGTGAGCGACTGAGCCTCTGCCGGCGCGACGTTGCCAAGTTGCTGGAGCTCCTCCACGAAAGCGCTCCGCAAAGCGATTGGCAGAACTACAAGCTGATCTTCGAAGAACTCGTCAACGCGCTTCCCCGCAAGCCCTCGACCGCCGAAATCGAAACCGTGCTTGGCTCGATGGACCATCTTCGTTGTGATCTTACCAACCAGTTGGAAAACTTGCTCAAATTCCAAAAAACGGACACCTATGATCACCAGAATGGATGTCACATACAGAATTCACATCCAGACTCTCTTTCTGAATCTGAAGTTGGCTTGGGAAAAGGACCGGAACCCATTTTGCGAAAAGCTGCCGATGCCAACGCTGCAACGGATTTGACAGAACATCCCCCGAAACCGGCACCACGCAACGCAGCGTCGCCCTTCAACACCGTCGATCGCTCGAGTGCGGCACCTCAACTGCCGTACCGCGAAATCCCGCTGCCAGCCGTCTTGCAAGCCTGCCCGCAGATCGCCGACTATGCTCCTTCCGGCCGGATTTCCAGTTGGAAGGATCTGATGACCGCGGCGATTGTCGTTCGCTCTATGCTGAATGTCAGCGCCAACGCCTATGACGAAGCCTGCTCCGTCCTTGGCTGCGAGAACACGGCTACCATTGTCGCCTGCATCCTCGAAAGAGCGGAGCAAATCACATCCCCGGGCGGTTACCTGCGCGAACTGACGAGGCGGGCGCAGCGCCAGGAGTTTTCGCTTGGCCCCATGGTCGTGGCGTTGAGTCGAGCTAAGCGGAGTGCAGGAGTTGCCCTTGCAAGTTAA